>RFNV01000178.1 GCA_009927005.1 Pseudomonadota bacterium | reverse complement strand
GGCCCCTTTTTCTACGAACCTCTAACTATTCTAGATCAACGAGCTTGTTGATAGCTTGTCCGTTCAAGGAACGAACATGAAGCATGTACACGCCATTCTTCACGTTATCATTAAGCTCAATCGTCTTTAAGAAGCGGACCTTTTCAGGTGCGCAAGAGATGTCTGCTTTTCTTTCCAACACAGGCTGCACGATGATGACATCGTTAGCTACGTTTACTTTGATCTCTTGGAAGTCAGAGCATCTGTCGCCGAAGCTTCCAGCGATAGCAAGCATGTGCTTACCTGTTTCTTCATCTTTAACCACGTAAGCATCGCTTACTGGGGCATAAGTGAAGTCATCTGGACCAGCGCTGGTGCCAACATTAACTGGAAGTTCAGCCAAAGCCTTACCTGATTGAGCGTCGATTACTTTGTAATTTCCGGAGGGAATAATACCGACATCGACGATTTCAGAGTAAGGAACCAACATTTGCAAGCAAACTCCGCTATACAAGTAAGCTTGTTGTTGGACCGTAATGGTCTTATTTTCTGCATCAACTTTCAATGCGTGAGGACCAACTTTGTAGCAAGTGTTTTTAAACGTCCCTGCGACAGCGATTTGAATGCGATCGTTATCGTCGAACCCAAGTGGGATGTAGGCCTTTGTAAGGGCCGTTTCGACGGTTTTAGGGGCATTTGGGCTGGTATTAGCAATGGCTAATCCGCAGACCGCTAAGAAACTGAGAGCGGTTAATTTTAGGTTCATTTTTCTTCTCCTATTTTCTGAGAGGTTTCCTCTCACTTTCTTTGTATGCCTGTTTATAGCCGATTTCAACTAAACAACAAAAAACAATTTTTCCGAATGAAGTTGACCGTTTTTGTCACTGGAGAGACACTTAAAAAGATCGCATTTTTAATAAAGGAGAAAAGAATGTTACAAAAAATGTCGCTGGCACTTTTATTAGTAGTTTCACCCATCTATGCAGCTTCTTTAGTGGAGTACTCGGGAACGCCGACGGAATTGAAAGATACAGGAAAGAGCATGACGGACACGGGCAGAGTCGTGAAGGTTTTCCCGTCAGCTTCAATTACTAAAGGGAAAGAAAAAATGGACCTGAAAATGACGGGTTCAGGTATTCGGTGGAAGACGGTAGCTATTATGGACGTCAATGTCTATGCAGCTGCAAATTATCTGGATGCCGCTGTGGTTATGAACAAACAAAATCCGATTGAGAGTGTAGGAAACTCCAAAGGTAAAGTGATGCACATGACTTTTTTTAGATCCCTGACCTCGAAAGAAATTGGTGATGCTTTGAAAGCCGCACTCGAAAAAAACGGAGTAGATCTCAATGCACCTCACTTGAAAAATTTCTTTGGGCAGTTTGAGTTTGCGATGTCTCCCGGAGAAACAATGACCCTCATTGGAACAAAACTTCCCAATGGAGAAGAAGAGTTGGTGCTCGAAGCTCCTGGCAAAGTTATAAAGGGGCAGGGGAAGAACCTGGCCACGGATGTATGGAAGGGATACTTAGGAATACCGGTGGATAAAGGTTTAGAAGATCTCAAAAATAAATTAGTTGGAAATTAAAATAGGGCATGCCTCTTGCTCAGTGATGTAAGCGAGACAGGAGAGAAGCTCAGAGAGCGGTTCTCTTGGAGCATTTAGCCGTGCAAAAGAAAATCTTGCGATTGGATTTTTCACGGCTCTCCTGTCGCAACATCATTAGCAAGAGGTAAACCCATGAATCTAAAACGCACTAGTCTTATCCTTCTTATCATTGGTTTTTTTGTAGCCGGACTAACCCCGCTTTCTTATGCATCTGATCAGGGCGAGGCTTGCCCCCATCCAGAGATCACAAAAGGAACGATCTTAGAGATGGCGAAACAATCGGGAAAGTTTACGATCCTATTAAAGGCATTGGAGATTACTGGACTAACAGAAGAGCTACAAAAAGAAGGGCCTATCACAGTGCTTGCTCCAACGGACGATGCTTTTAGACGTATGTCTGAAGGGGAACGAGAAGATCTTTTGAATGACAAAGAGTATCTAAAAGATCTGATCCTGTTGCATGTGATCGACGGAGCCGTAAAAATGAAAGACGCTGTGGCTAGAGAAAAAATCGTTTCCCGAGAAGGAGAAGATTTGTTCTTCTACACAGACGCCTCAGGAACTTTTGTGAACGACTCAAAAGTGATTATGGCAGATGTTGAAGCGACCAATGGGGTAGTGCACGTAATTGATACCGTGCTCTTTCCTTGGAAGTAAGCTGAGCTAGAAACCCGGCAGGAAATAAAAACCCCCGTTCGGTGTGAGACCGAGCGGGGGTTTTTTGTTTCTGTGAACCGATTATTGCTTAGTCATCTTAAAGAGCATGCGCATTTCGCCAATTCCCAACTGTTGAGCTGAGCTAGCGTCCGCAGCAGCAGCAACGCAACCCGTTTTGCTATCTGCCAAACTCGTCTCCTGGACGAACTTGATGGTCATGTGAGTTGCATCGATTTTTGATACGGTAATGGTGTTCTTGGCCTTTGTGCGACAAGAAAGCCAAGAGCTTCCATTTGCATCTTGTACTTGAACTCCCCGGTAATCGTCCTCATATTGAGTGAACGTCACAACATCCGTTGAGAGGTAAGTGGCTTTCTCCGTCAGCGCCATATTCATTGGGCGTCCGGGGCCTTCATTGAGAAGGAAATCAGCAGGAGTTGTAGCACCCCAGTCCGTTCTGATTTGTCGAAGGCATGCGGTCGCGGGAGCACTCTGTGCATTTTGCCAGAAATAGTTGGCGTAGCACTGAAGCTGCTGAAGTTCTTTTCCTGCATTTCCCCCAGTAACTAAGCTGGAACAGGGAGCGCCTTGTGATAAGAGAGTCTCAGGCATGACGGGTCCGTTATAAGCGGTATCGTCAGCGACATTGAAAGCTCCCCAAGTTCCACCGCAAGTCAAAGTAGTTGGCTACCGACACTGGGTGTAAGGGAACTGTGCACGAGTTACTGTTTAAGGTCTTGCCATCAAAAGTAACTGGCGAGTTGGTGCAATTAGATGAGGCTCCCCAGTTTACGTGAGACCAATCATCTGGTTGTACGGGCGAGCCAGAAGAATCTGTGCAGCCCCCCCCTAAACTAAGCGAGTAGTGACCGGCTCCGTCTAGGCACTTGTAAGCGGTTTGACCTCCGCTACTTACTGAAAAGCAATTCATCAGGGGCCAAGAGGATGTCGCCGTGTCATCTTTCCAGCCATCAATGATGTTGTGAACGACTGAAGCGTTATCCGTGTATGAGGAAGAGTAAGCGAATGCCTGATGCAACAGGGAGGAGTCCCCACTAAAGTCGATATGACCATAAGCTTTCGCTTGAGCTTCGTCGAAACCCAGAGCTCCTTTAGTGCCGTCACCACAGGCCTTGAAAGAGTCTTCCGACATCCAAATACTTAAGACAAAAGCATCATCAGTTCCGGTGGTTCCGTTACAAGTTCCACCAGCCGCAAAAGTTCCTGCGTCAGCAGATGCTTGGCAGGTTGAGTCCGGAGTGAATTTTTTACCAACGACTCGTTTGATATAAATACTTTCTCCGGATTGGGGACCATGGCATCCGGGAGTTCCGGGAGCACAGGGTCCGATGTAACCAGGCGGCAAGGTGAAATCAACTGCCCCAATGGACCAAAGACCTGTTGGATCAAATCCTTCAGCTGCAGTGACTGATGCCCCTGTTGTGGAAACACCAACAGAGGTCGCATCTACGGTAATCTGCCCCCCGGAGACGCTTACTGAGCCGACGTTTTTGGATTCGCTGAAGGCCACAGTATCCACTTTTTGGGAACCGCCCCCAAAGCTTTTTTCATTGGGGTTTTCATATAAAAATGTTCCTAAAACGTCATTTCCAGAGTCGAGAACGCTGCAAGTTAGGGCCGATCCGGTCACAGAACTTAAATCCACGCTAAAGGTGCCGTCGCCACCAACAGTTCCAGATAGGACTGTCGGTGGATTTTCTGCTGTAGAACAGGAAACAGAGCTAGCTGTTCCGGTTTGTAATTCAAAGTCGCGGGCTAAACTTCCTAAGCGAGAGGATAAAGTACCACTAAATGAGACCGCACTCCCGCCGCCCCCACCTCCACCGCCGCCTGTGGAATCCGTTGAACTGCTCGAGCAGCCATTTAGAAAAGTAGCTGCACTGACTAGGACTGCGATTGTTGATACCTTCACTCTTTTTCTTAAAAACATGACGGGGAGTCTCCTGATTGAAATAAGGTTTGAGTGTTCATCGGACAGACTTATCTGAAAAATTAGCCATCACACCGCGTTAAATTGTGAAATGTTTTTGTCGCGAAGAGTAAAGATGTTGCTTTTAGGTAGAGAGCTATAAAATAGAGAATCTATGAAGCAAGTAATTGCTCTATGGTATTTAGAGATTCTTTTTGGAAGGAAGCCTGAATGAGTGAGAACCCCACATCAGAATCTTATCCCTCAGGCAAAGATTACTTTTTTCGACGACACCCACTAACCGACATCCAAGTCAAACTCAGTCTGAAAGTACGATGGAGAATGTTTCTTTTTTGGAAGATGGCTGCTCACCTGCAACCGGGCCGAGCTCTCACAGTATTAGATGTTGGGACCACTCCCGATATCGAGAGAGCTGATAGTAACTGTCACCTGAAGTGGCTTCTAGATATTGGAATCAAGCCCAGTATTTACTCGGTTGAGGATGTTTCCGGAATTGCCCAGAAAATTCCCGGGGTGACGGCTATCCCTTTCTCAGGTAACGGAAATCGTATTCCAATCGATGATCAAAGTTACGATTGGGTATTTTGCTCAGCCACCTTGGAACATGTAGGAAACTCCGAGAAGCAGATAGCTTTCCTGCGGGAATTAGGGCGGGTTGCAAGTTCAGTTTTCCTTACCACTCCCAACAGATATCATTGGCTTGAGTTTCACACAAAGTTGCCTTTCATTCATTGGCTGCCAGCTCGGTGGCACAAAAAGATTTTGATTTGGTTAGGACTGGCCTATTGGGCAGATGAAAACAACCTCAGATTAGTTTCCAAAAAAGAGCTGCACCATTTTTCCTCGGAAGCACTAGGCAAGGCCTTTGAGATTCAAATTAAACAAATTTTTTCTTTGGGTATGCCAAGTAACTTGGTTCTAATAGCCAGGAGAAAATAATTTGGCCTTCATTTCTTTTTGTTCTCGAAACGGATTCATGTACTTGTCATAGAAGTCTTGTCGATAGTCTCTATAGGAAGTGATTCCCCCGATTGCGTGATAAAAGCGAATAAAGTACCAAGCATAATCGAGTTGATAGGGTTGAAATCCAGCTCTTGCGCCATTGGGGTACAGATGGTGATTGTTGTGCCACTCACCAGTAACTAAACCAGGCCAGAGTTGATTGATAGAGAGATCGTTTCGGTTAAAATCGATCCCATCTTTTCGTCTGTCTTTTCCTCTCCCATGGCCGTCGTAGTTAAATGTACGAATGCCAAAGGCCCAAACTGCGCATGAAGCAAAAACCGCAAAAGCGAGTGGGGCTCCCCCCAGAAGATAAAAGGCTGCAAACCAAAAGCCCCAGTTACAAGCAAATTCCAAAGCGGTGAAAAGAGGATGGCAGATTGAACCCCATTTCAAATACTCTTGGTAGGAATTGCAACGCAGTCCTGTGTGATTCATCATGGCGACCACTTTTAAATATTCGGCTTCGGTGAGATCTTTTCGAATCGGTTGATGAATCGCATCTGCTAAGAAGCAATAAAGCCAGCCGCCATGGACATTGTAGGGGTCCCCAGGCTTTTCAGAAATCCAGTGGTGTACATAATGAGACACAACGTAAATTTCATCGGGGATGATTTTCACCACTGCGTACTTCACTAGGAAGCGAGAGAATCCGTTTCGAAATTTATAAGCGCGGTGGGTGGAATACCGGTGATACCAGATAGTGCCGTGTGTGCCTAAAACCACCATGCTGTAGAAAAAGCCCACAGCGAAGAGGGGCCAGGAAAAATAGCGGGTGAAAAATAAGAAAAAAGGCACAACCAATGAAAATGTAGTGGCCCATCCAAAAAAAGTAAGCCAATTTTTTCGATTGGAGAAGGGATTAAAACGATAAAAAAACTCACGGAAAAGTTCCGAAGTTGATGGCTTATAGAGCTTTCCATCTCGTTCATAACCATAACGGGGTGGCTCAAGTACACGATGAAGAAATGTCATTTTTTCCCTTATTGGGACTACTATCCCATTGAAATGAGGAATAGCCTAGCAAAGAATTTGGGGGGCTACTCCGGCGGTATTGAAACAAAAAAGCTTTTGCTATCCATCGAGGGACCAAGCTATCCTGCAGCCCAATCGTGACCATTTTACTGACAGCAAAAAATCTCCAACATTCCTTTGGAGTACGTCCGCTTTTTAAGGGCCTCAACTTTGTGATTGAAAGTAAGGACCGCATCGGACTCATTGGTCCCAATGGAGCCGGTAAATCGACACTCTTAAAAATATTATCTGGGAAAACCGCTCCAGAAGAGGGTGAGCTTTCGGTTAAAAAAGGACTAAAAGTTGGATTTCTCGAACAGACGCCGAGCCTTGATTTGAATTCAACGATTGAAGCGACCCTTCTTTCGGGTGCTGAGGATCCCTTTTCCAGTGATGCGCACGCATTGGCTTTGGAGTGGATGGGGAAACTTGGTCTTGATTCGCAGGGCTATTCGGATGAGACGGCCCTTAAAGAGCTCTCTGGGGGCTGGCAAAAAAAAGTAGCTTTAGCACGTGAGTTGATGAAAGAGCCGGAACTTCTTTTGCTCGATGAACCCACCAACCACTTAGACATCGAAAGTATTTTGTGGCTTGAGGAGCTCATTCAGAGAGCTCCCTTTGCTGTTGTGGTCATTACCCACGACCGTGTTTTCTTACAAAGTGTTACTAATCGAATTTTTGAACTGAACCCGGTTTATCCCCAAGGGGTTCTTTCCGTCAGTGGGGACTACGCTACTTATTTGGAGCTTCGCGAGTCTCAATTAAATCAACAGAGAGCTGAGGAAGTAACGCTTAAGAATAAATTAAGACGCGAAACCGAGTGGTTGAGAAGAGGCGCAAAAGCGCGGACAACCAAACAACAGGCTCGAATTCAAAGGGCCCACGAACTTATGGATGATGTGGAGGAGCTCGAATTTCGAAACAGAAAAAGAGAGGTTTCTTTAGATTTTCAGTTTGTCCAGAAGCAACCCAACCGACTCATTGAAGCTAAAAACATATCTAAGTCTTTTGGAGGTAAAGGGCTCTTCACGGATTTCAGTTTGTTTATTGGCCCCGGAAGCCGAGTAGGACTTTTGGGAAGAAATGGCTGTGGGAAATCCACTTTAATTCGATGTCTCTTAGGAGAAGAAACCATCGATGCCGGATCGGTCCTTAAGGCGGAACACCTCTCAGTTGCTTATTTTGAACAAAAAAGGGAATCGTTAGACTTAAACCTGAGTGTTCAAAAAACACTTTGTCCGGGGGGGGATAGTGTTATCTATCGAGGACGCCCCATCCATATTCGAAGTTATTTAGACCGTTTTCTTTTTTCTCGAGAACAGGTTGAGTTGCCCGTCGGGAAGTTATCTGGGGGAGAACAGTCTCGACTGTTGCTTGCTCGATTGATGCTGAAGGAAGCAAAAGTGTTAGTGCTTGATGAGCCAACCAATGATCTCGACATTGAAACACTCGATGTGTTGGAAAACTGCCTCACGGAATTTGAAGGAGCTGTGATCCTTGTCACTCACGATAGGTATTTTCTTGATCAAGTCGCTAATCAAATCATCGCTTTTCCCGATGTCCAGCAATCACAACGAAAGTTAGAAAAATTTGCCGACCTATCCCAATGGGAAGCTTGGCATAGCCAACATCTTGCTTCATTTAAAACCACGATTCCTAAACCCATTAAGACCGAAGCACCTCCGAAGAAGCGAAAACTCAGCTACAATGAAACCCGCGAACTTGCTTCGATGGAAGAAACTATCCAAAAAGCTGAAGCAAAAATCGCAGAAATTGAAAATGAATTAGGGAATCCAGAAATTCAATCTCAATCCCTTAAGCTGACTGAGCTCTACCAGCAGCTGCATGATGCTCAGCAAGCCCTCGAGAAACTGTATTCGAGATGGGCCGAGCTTGAGGCGCTTAAATAAGGACTTATCTTTTTCCCGAACAACGTTTGCTACAGTATTTGACGTTGTCCCAGTTCTTTTCCCATTTTTTTCGCCAAGTAAAAGGCCTTTGGCAGATCACACAAATCTTTTGGGGTAAGTGCTGTTTTTTCACTGGGAAGTCAAAAGAATCAGAACACACAGAGCCAGAATACTTGCCGCTGGAACTGACTTCTTAATCGGATCGTGAACCTTCACGTGCATTGCAAGGGCGCCCAGCATAAGGACTGATACGACCGATGCGGGGTAAAGTGAAATTCCGGGAACAAATAGACCAATGAGGAGTGTTAGTCCCGAGAGCACTTTTAAGCCTCCAACGACATAGCAAAACCATTCGGGTAAACCATAAGCAGCAAACTCTTCTTTCATGCTCTTGGCAGTTCCGCCACGATACTCGGTTGCTTTGTTAAAGCGAAGAAGCCAAACGTTTAGAAGACCCAAACCTACAATAAGCTGCGCAATCTGAGAGATGATGGTCATTATGAATCTCCTCGGTATTTTAATGTTCTACGGTTATTATAGTAACTCAAATCCTTTTCGAAAAGAGAATCTCGTGATTCCGTCCCAAATATTCAGTCTCATCTCTGCTTCGCTGTTCTTTCTTTACGGGCTTCAATGTGTATTTTCCCAAAAAATGGTGGCGGAGTTCAATCGGTATCGGTTGGGGAAGTTTCGTAAGTTAGTAGGGGTGTTGGAGATCATGGGAGCCTTTGGCCAGTTAGTTGGCTTTTGGATACCCGGAGTGTTGATCTTAGCTTCGGGAGGCCTTGCTCTTTTGATGATTTGTGGGGTGTGGGCCCGGTTGCGAATTAGGGATCCGTGGTTTTCATTTCTTCCCGCTATCTTGCTCGGGCTGATTAATGCCGCCGTGGTTTGGCTTAGTTTGATTTAACTTCCCAGATCGTTACTTTTCCTTTTGGACTTTGGATCCGGAACCACAGGGGTTTTAGTTCTGCTTTGAAAGTAAAAAAACCAGACAGTGCTTTGCCAGCAAGTTCTTTGTCATAATCTCTTCGCAAGGTTCGACAAGTAATCGAAAGAGCTGCTAACTCCCCCTTTAGTAAATCCCAATGGTCTTTAAAATGCCCCTGCCAAGGTTTTAATAAAATAATTTCTTCCAGCTTGTGTTGATGTGCCCACTGTTTCACTTGTTTGGAAAGATCGCGGCCATTCAACACTTCGACAGGCGCAGAAAATCGAGATTTTACCCGTTCACAAGTGTCTTTTAAGGCGCCCTGATTATATTGAAGCACCGGTGAGCTTTTCAGTGAAGGAGAAGAACCAAGCTCAGGATCAAGAATTGCTACGCTCGACGGAGAAAACTTTCCCCAATCCAAAGTTTCAACTGAAAAATCCTCGGAGTGAACGAGCAGTCCCGATCGTTTGTCAGAAGGCAGATAGGGCGTGAAAATTTCTTTCAGGGGTTCGGCTGTAGACGGTACATAAGGAAGGCTCGCAGCAGTTTCGTTGAGTTCCCCCTTAGGACAGAATCGACCAGTAGTAAAAGTTTCAATATTTTTAGCTGTAGCAAGATATTGTTTTCCAGGCGTTTGAAGTCCAGCAACCCATCGCCAAGAGAGGGTATTTGAAGCAGCGTCAAAATCACACAATTCTCTTTCAAAGAGGTGAGCCCCCAATTCCCAGGGGAGATTCAAAGTAAAAATCCAGATAGACGCAAACCACATTCGTGCATGATTATGAAGGTAGCCAGTCTCTTTAAGCTCTTGTCTCCAAAAATCAAAACACTGAATACCCGTCTGGCCAGAAAGCGCTTGGGAAAAAGTTGGAAAATTCTGATTTGTGAGGGTTTTTAAAGAGCTTTGGTACAGGCGCCAAACACTGGGGCGGAGTTCGAGCCAGGACTTCCAGTAACTTCTCCAGAGTACTTCCTGAGAAAACTTTTCCGAAGCCTCCAAAGTATGGTTTCCGGCTACCGCTTGAAGAACTTCTTCTTCTGAGATGAGACGGCGCTGAATCGCTGCTGAGAGAAGACTGACATTGTCTCGAAGGTGTGGCCCTCGATCGAAGTTTCTTTCTTGAGCGTAGTAGCTTCCTGCATGCGGAAGAAAAACTTCCAGTCTTTGGAGAGCTTCTTTTCGAGTGTTAGCTAACATTCATGAGCCCAATCCCACGAGCTTTCGACTAACTTCATCAAGTTTTTCTGCGATTGTTTCATCATTGGCTTGCGGATTAGGAGACTTAAGAGGCCAGCCTCCTCGATTTGCTTTTGGATTACGGTAAATCCCCGTTTGACTAAAAAAGGCTCCATTGTGATCTGCTGCTTCTGGCGAAAGAAGAGCGTAGAGAGTGGATTGGGCACCTTCCCAGGGCTCAATCATTCCTCCTAATTTAAAAAAAGGACGCAGGACTTTGTCTTGCACCCAACGAGGCATCGAGTGATGGATTAAATTCGTTCTCACCCAACCCGGGTGAACACTTGCGGTAGTTACGCCTGTCCCCGTAAGTCTTCTCGCTAATTGCTTGGCATGGAGTAAGTTTGCAAGCTTTGATTGGCCGTAGGCGACCCAGCCATTGTACTTTCTTTTCTCAAAATTTAAGTCTTCAAAATCGATTCTGCCTTCGTAACCCATGGCTTTATCATGAAAGCAACTTGAGACACAAACGATCCGTGACGGAGCACTTTTTTTAATTAAAGGAAGTAAGAGCTCAGTGAGGAGGTAGTGACCCAAGTGATTTGTTCCAAATTGCATTTCAAAGCCATCTTTGGTTCTTTGAAAAGTCGTGTTCATGACTCCGGCATTATTTACAAGACCGTGCAGGCTTGTGTGGTTTTCGAGGAAATGTTTCGCGAAAGCTCGAACGGAGTTTAAGTCGGCAAGATCGAGTTTAGAGACTTCGATAGTCCCTCGAAGTTTCTGTGACAAGAGTTCTTTCGCTTTCTGTTGGCCCTCTTCAACTCGACGACACGCAAGAACGACATGAGCGCCTTGCTTGGCTAATTGTTCAACTGTGACCAGCCCAATTCCCGAATTTCCACCAGTCACAATGTAAGTACGACTGGACAAATCGAGGTTTAAGAGATCGGTAGGGCAGAGTAAGGGGGTGCGCATAGAGGGCTCCTTAGTAGATTCGCTCACAATCTTATCCAGAGTGTTTCATGCTGTCTTTAAAAAATGCTCTTTGGTTTAAGTCCCACAGAAGGTTCGGTATCCCTCTTCCTGCTCCGGGAAAGGCGGAGCCATGAGATCCTGGTGTTCAGGATCCAACTGATACGGGTTTCTAACAGCTTCGAGAAGGCGATGAAAAAAATAAAAATCACCTTGATGAGCGGCTTCCAGGGCCTTTTCGACAAGATGGTTTCGGGGAATCACAGCGGGGTTTACCGACTTCATGAACATTTGTTTTTTTTCAAAGGAGGCTCCATTTTTCGATAGCACCTCTCGCCAATCTCGCTGCCAATCCACAACCGTACTGTTTTTAAAAAATTCGGAATCATTGAAGGCAGGAGTGGAGAGGTCTCGAAAAGTTCCCGTGAAATCAGCTCGGTGCTCCTCTAGAAGCTTGAGAAAACGCTCAATGAGTTTTAGCTCCACGTCTTTAACGTCAGAAAATCCTAATTTTAGACCCATTCCCGAGCGCCAAGCCCCTTGGAATTCAGCAGTGAAGCCACTCAAAGCCTTTTCAGCTTTCCCCTTTGCTTTCTCTAAATCCGAATCCATGAGTGGCAGAAGCGTTTCTGCAAATCGAGCAAGGTTCCAAAGTCCTACGGAAGGCTGGTTTGAAAAAGAATACCGGCCGTATCGATCTATGGAGCTAAAAACAGCCGAAGGATTGTAGCTGTTGATAAAGGCACAGGGGCCATAATCAATCGTTTCGCCACAAATGCTCATATTATCCGTGTTCATGACTCCATGGACAAATCCCACCAAGAGCCAATTGGCAATGAGTCTTCCTTGGCGTTTCGATACTTGGCGAAGGAGTTCGACATAGCAATTAGTTGAGTCTTTGATCTCGGGAAAGTGCCGCTCAAGGGTATAGTCCGCAAGTGCCTTTATTTTATTGATGTCATTTAGTCGAGCAGCAAATTCAAAAGTACCTACTCTGATATGACTGCTTGCTACTCGAACTAAAATAGCGCCCGGCAAAACCGTTTCTCTAAAAACGGGTTCTCCGGTTGTTAAAACGGCTAAGCTTCGGGTGCTCGGAATCCCGAGGTAATGCATGGCTTCGCTTATTAAATACTCTCTTAGCATGGGTCCGAGAGCTGCTTTTCCATCCCCCATTCTTGAAAAGGGGGTTCGCCCAGAGCCTTTGAGTTGAATATCAAACCGTTCGCCTGTCGGGCTGACCTGTTCTCCTAAAACTAGAGCGCGTCCATCCCCTAAGAAAGTAAAATGGGCATACTGATGTCCCGCGTAGGCCTGAGCAAAGGGCTCGGAGCCGGGGGCCTTTTTTCTGCCGCACAGGACAGATTCTTCGAGATCGTTTGGCGTGAGCCCCAATGTCTCCATTAGAAACTCATTGGTGATTACTTTTTGTGGCGTTGGCACCGCAGAGGCCATTTGTTTGTGGTAGAAGTTCTCAGGCAACTGGAGATATGTGCTTTCGAAATTCCATGGCATGGGTTTAGAGTGCCTTGAATCGATCAAAAAGACGATTCAGTTTTGGAAGAGAAAAAGCACCACCATTGATGAGGGCATTAAACAGTTGTTGAGCGGTGTCGATGGCTTCTCTCACTTGTTTTACTCTTTTGATTTGAAACTCTTTTTCAGAGTCCTTTTTTTGTTGAAGGCTCTCAATCAAAGCGCTGAGGCCAGCTTGCGCTTCATCTAAAATTCTAATTTCTCTTGCTCGAAGAACATTGGATATCGATTTCCAAATCCTTGTTTCGGGTTCGTAATAAAAATTCCTGTCTCCGGAGACTCTAAGCCTCTTCACCACTCCCCACATTTGGAGCTCATTTAGCGCGCTGCTGACACTCCCGGCACTGATGCTAAGAGCCTCTTGAATATCTGAGGGGCTTTGTGGTTTGGATCTAAGAAACAAAAGACACCAGACTCGCCCCAGCTGTCGATTAAACCCCCATTGTTCGACCAAATCGCCTATGATTTCCGCAAAAGCGACTTCTTCCTCACTCATCGTTATTTTCTGGCTCATTTATTCTTTCAAAAACCATTAAGCTGACAAGTCCACCAGCTAGGAGTTTCTTATGGGTTTTAAGCTTAAACGCGTAAGCCAACTCTTTTACCATATCCTCGGAGGAAATAAAGCCCGCGCCCGTGTCCCGAAGGTATTCATATGCCGCTCTTTGTTTAAAAAGCATTCCAATCCCGGGAACAATCGAGTTCCAAAAAAGTCTAAAGGGCGAATACCTTAATTTTGCGGGGATGGGATGAATTTCCAGAATTCCAAACAACCCGCCTGGTTCCAGTACTCGAGCAATTTCCTGAAAAGCCAGTTTTCTTGCTGAAAAATTTCTAATTCCGAAGGCACAAGACGCGATAGAGACGCTTTTTGATTTCAGGGGAAGGGCCTCAGCTCGTCCAACGGTCCAATTTTTCAGATGGGGAAACCGCAATTTTCCTTTGTCCATCATGGGGCTGCAGGGATCTAAAGGGATAATAGAGGTAGTCTGGACCTTTTTGCTAAAAAGGGCCGCTAGGTCACCAGTTCCCGTTGCGATGTCGAGTACTAGGCGGGGTTGAGGCCGGGACTTCAAGAGCATCGCAACTAGGCGACGTTTCCAAAAGCGATGAATTCCAAAGGATAGGAGGTCATTTAAAAAATCGTATTGAAGCGCAATGTCATGGAACGGCTGGCGCATGGATGAGTTGTATGTGGTTTCCGGTTTAAAACCAACTTGTATTTTATCATTTTTGAGGTTTCAATGATTATTGAAAGTTCAGAAAAGGAGAAAATATGAACAGATGTGAAATCACGGAAGACACTATTTATCAGTGTTTCGCCGCTGCCAGTTCGGGTAAAACTCAAGGGGAAACAGCCACTTCTTTTGTGGATGTGGAAGAGTATGAAAACCAAGTCATGTACCCTGAGTTTTCCAGATGGGCCAGAAAAGCTGGGTATCCTAAGATTGCCGAGCTTTTTTTGAAAGTCGCTGGAGAGGAAAAGCTCCATGCTACTTGGCTCCGAAAACTCTACCAAGACATGGGAACCCCTAGTCGCGGAGAGGATACGCAACGAGCTATCGATGCCTTGACCACTATCCAAAAGAACAGTGACAAGCTCCTAGCTCAAGACCCCAAAACGGTGATCGAAAAAGCGCTGAAGGTTGCTATCCGAGTGGAGGAAAGAGAATATAAAGATATTTATCCCTCTTTCCGAGACCAGGCGATTGAGGCAGGTAACCACGAAGCAGCAGCTGTTTATCAGAGAGTCATAGAATCTGAAGAGCAACATGCGCAGTGGTTCCATTCGGCTTTGAAGAATCTTCAAGCCAATTCGGTGGCCGCTTAAAAATGGCAATCGCTCTTGCCAATTGGAGTGATAGTAGATGGCGGGTTCTTCAACCCGCCATCTATCTTGTTTCCGTCCTCCCAGCAGTCGTGTGTGCTCTGGTCTTCCCAAGATCTCTTCCGCTTTCAGATGTTTTATTAGTGGGCTTAGCAGTTGTCCTGATTCAGCATGCGATCAATGTATTTAATGATGAAACCGATTGGGAAAAAGGGGCCGACACGGAAAAGATAAATTCATGGTTCCATTTTCACCGGGGTGATGCGGTTTCTTTGAAAATTCATGCATGGGCAAGTCTTTTAGTTGGAGTCGCGTTGGGAGTGGCTTTGGTAATTCATAAAAACCGGATCGAAGTGCTCTGGGTCGCTCTTCCTTTAGTTCTCTTGGGAGTTCTGTATAATTTTTCGCGCTTGCCTTTATCTTACACACGATGGGGCGAGTGGGTAACCGGGATCTGTTACGGGCCAGGTGTCTTTGGATGCCTAGCTTATTTTCTTCATCCCGAATGGACGTTTAAGTTAATTGTGGGGTCGTTAGCTTTTGGGGGCTTGGCCGTCGCAGTGCTGCTCTCCCACCAGCCTCCACAAGTTCTCACGGATTTTGCGGCTGGAAAGATGTCCTTTGCCGTGCGCTATGGGGTCGATAAAACCTACCGAACAGCAGGATGGCTCACCCTTATTTCACTCTTGCTGTTAACGAGTCTATTTTTCCGAACTGAGGGACCATCCGCTCTAAATCTGTGCCGTCTGTTTTGCTGGTTTTTCTTTGTGGTTAAACTACCGGAACGACTTTCCCCTCCAATGATTCTTAAATCGGCCAGTCTGCTCGTAGCCACGCTTGGTTTCCTCTTGAATGTGAGGGTGTGATGAGAGTTGAATGGATGAACGAGTTGACGGGGCCGATGGAAGTTCCTGAGGTCAAAAAAATCGATGAAGTCTGTTCTGTGCTTTGGAATCGAAAGGGAAAAAGACTTCGCGCACAGTGGGTTTGTTGGTTCGGTGAGGTGTTCGGTCAATCTCAAGAGCAGTTAAAACTCTATGCCTGGGCCGTAGAGGCTATTCATGCAGCCACTTTACTTCACGATGATGTGATTGATAAAGCGCCTCTCCGCCGCGGGGGGCCTTCAGCCAATGCTCTTTTTGATAATACCCTTCCTATTCTAAGCGGAGATTATCTTTTGAGTGATGCAATATTTCAGCTTGCTGAACAGGGACATCCACTTTTGACAAAGTTGATGTGTCAGGCAGTAAAAGAAGTTACACAAGGGGAAGTTTTCCAATACGATTACCGTTATAAAATTCCCGAGAGTCTAGATTACTTTGAAAAACTGAACCGTCTCAAAACAAGCGCACTTTTGAAGTGGGCATCTCAGGTAGGGCCCATCTTGGCTAGTAACCGAGGTGATTCAGCTTGTGCTGCATTTGCAGGCCGCTATGGGGCGCTTTATCAATTTACGGACGACATATTAGATCTTCAGGGAAGTGCTACGAAAGAATCCTGGCAGGATATAAAAGAAGGAAAAGTAAACGAAGTCTTATTTCTTCTGTTGGAAACTTATCCTGAAGTAAAAAAGCGTCTCGAAGAGGCTTTCACCAAAAAAAACATCGGATCGAGATTTTTAGGGGAATTAAAAACTTACGCGAAAGAAAAGAAATTTAAAAATAGGGTGGAAGAAGCGCTGGAAGGAAAACAAAGAGAGTGTTTGGTAGCTATTAGCACCTTAGATAAAAATCTCGAAAATACTCTAAATAAATTGGTCTCTCTTACCGTTCAACGCCTTTATTGAATCCGCGTTTCAATGCTTGCTCTTTTAAAAAGATAATCCAGAGAGTAACCTAGCAT
>RFNV01000089.1 GCA_009927005.1 Pseudomonadota bacterium | reverse complement strand
AGCAAATTCATCAACTGATTTAGATCTATCTGAAAGAACCTTTTCCACTAAAGCTTTCTTCCATTCACCTTGATATGTACCCATTTGAGACAACTATTTTCTCCACCCCACCGAAGTGACATCTTTCCTGAGACATGGGGTCAGGTCAGTCAGAGGCCAAAACTTATTTCAAGGGGACCTTTGCTCAGCGTAAGAAGGTGAATGTGCATCTATTTGAGAATCGAGACCAGTGGCATTTATTTTGGTTTTTGTTTAACGACGCTTACAGCGGTCCGCAGAAAAAAGCGACCCATTGGCAGGGCGGTGATCACCTTCACCACACATCCCATCTTTGGGGTAATGAAAAGGAAGTTCTCTGGGATGCGTTGAAAAATCGAGACTACTCGATTCGAGGGATCCACGTTCGATATAACCATGAGGCGGAATGACTTTCAGACGCAGAGAGGTTGGATACCTGTCGCTAACTCACTGAATTTCTGATAAGAAAGCTCTGGTTCATTTGGAGGTTAAAGACGGAGTTGAGTCAGAATAACGACATGGGAAACCCTCGAAAATATTTGGCTTTTGGGCTCACTCTTCCCGGTGGTTCCGGAGGGACAAGTGAGAACGCTTCGATCGTCGCCTGGCTGATTCGACTGCGGTGGGTGGCTCTGACGGCCCAAGTCACGGCCGGCATATTGGGATTCAAATTTATATTCCTAGAACCCCTTCTCCTGTACCCCTACTTCGGAACCGTGGTGTTTCTCTACTTTTTCAATTGCTACTCGGTGACGCGGCTTCGAGCGCAGCCTAAGGTAGGTAATCGCTTTATTTTTCTGCAGGTCGCGGTAGACACGCTCACTCTCTCTTTTCTCTTGGCCCTAAGTGGAGGGACACGCAACCCATTCGTTCCTCTGCTTTTTATTCACGCTACCCTGGGTGCATTGCTGTTGAGGGGAGAAAGTCGCGGTTGGTTCTTGGTTTTGATTCTTGGAAGCCTCGTCTCACTTTTCGGTGCCAGGGATTGGCAGGTGTTATCTTCGGACATCTACGTTTGGGAGCTGACCCCGTTGTTCGCTCTGTTTGTGTCGGTTTTCATTTCCTGGGGCCTTGTGGCGTCCCTATCGGATACGCTTAGAAAAACACATGATAATCTCGCGCAATCAAAGTCCCGAGAAGCTCGAATCCATCACCTCCTAGCGCTGGGTGCTCTCACCGCTGAATTTGCCCACCAGTTTGCGACTCCCCTAAATACGCTTCGCATGCGAATCGCACGCCTAAGAAGAACAGATCCCCAGGGCAACGGGAACGCAGATTTAAAGGTGATTTCAGAAACATTAGACCAGTCAGAACGGATCTTGCGCGAGATGACGGCGACACCCCTTGATTCGTCGATGCTCGCTTTCGAGGAGGTCGATCTTGTTTCCTATTTGGGCGACGCAATTAAACGATGGGAATCGGTGCAACCCGGAAAAAGGGTCACGCTAGTCAATCGACTGGCAACCGATCGGCGCTGTCGTGTTCCAGCCAAGGTTTCGCAAAGTCTATTTCGAATCTTTTAGATAACGCAGTCTTCGCCGAGCCGACATCAGACAGCCTCGAAATTGAAGTCGCTGAGAGTAGGACGCAGCTTTTTGTAGCAGTCATGGATCGCGGGCCTGGATGGCCGACGGATCTGAAAGCCCAGGGAATTCGTCCACACTTTACGACGAGACCTGGCGGAACGGGACTAGGGCTTTTTAATTGCCAAAGTTTATGTGAGGTCATGGGAGGCTCTTTAGAGCTTCTGGATAGAAAGGGAGGAGGGGCCATTGCAAAACTTGCTCTCCCAAAAACAGCCTAAACGAGAACATTCGGAAATCCCGCGCGAGATTCACAATCTTCTGATTGTGGAAGACGATCGGGGGTTTCTGGATACCTTAACTGTCGAATTTGAAGAAAGGGGTTATCGTGTGTTCGGGGCCGGTTCGGCGGCGGATTTGAAGCGATTTAAGACTGAGTCGTTTCGATTCGCGATTCTGGACCTCCGTGTGGGGCAGGACAACGGACTTTCGATATTGGAACAGGTTAAGTCACAGTCTCCTGAGTGCCGCATCGTCCTTTTGACGGGCTACGGAAGTATTGCCACAGCCGTACAGGCGGTGAAACTGGGAGCATCGAACTATCTAACAAAACCGGTGCCAATTGAACTTCTGGAGAAATCGCTTTGGATGGATCTCATAGAGGAAAACACGTCGGCCCTTCCCGATGCACGTACCTCTTTAGCCCGACACGAAAGGGAATATATCGAATATGTTCTCAATCAGTGTGACGGAAACATCTCCAAAGCAGCCGATTGGCTGGGCGTTTATCGACAGAGTTTGCAGAGAAAACTTAGAAAATATCCGCCCAAAAAGTAGGCTATCTCTCAAATCGCTTTTGAACCAAGAACGCAGAAGTCTTGTTAAGCGCCAGTTTTCCGATCCTGTTCACTGAAGAAACGGGGATTTGAGGGAATTGGTTTGGTGCCGCCCCTATAGATAGTGGGCGACACCGAGACTCGTACAAAGAACGATTGATAATAAACGCATGCGCGAAAGGATAGAGACTCAACCTCTATCTGGGGATGCAGCATCTGGTTGCAGATCACGATTTGAGAACTTGGGGATTCCTTACCCACGACGTACACCATCCGGTAATTTTTACGTAGCCCCCACCGATCATGTTGCAGCGTCCCACTTCGACCCCGTCGACCTCTCCCTGTTTTTTGTACATTTGGCAGGTACCACAGTTGTGGCGTGGGTCTTTTCGCGCCGTTTTGGACCCATCGTGCATGAACTTGAGACCCTTGGCGGTCATGTTTTTATTTTCGTCGATGAGTTTGAGAACCTTTTTTTCGGATTTGTCTCGGCAATTGCTTTAATCGGCTGAATTAGTCCCTTTCCAACGAGACAAAGGGAAGCAGCTGTGCCCACCTGCTTAAGAAACTGCCTCCTTCCAAATTTCTTTTCCTCCATGTATCCCTCCTTCAAGTTGTTGTTTTTGTAAATAAGTACTCCCAAGCGCACCTTTCAAAAATGCAGCAGATTGTTGCAGCAATTGCTCTTTAGTTGCTTCCGGGAGGGCTTAGTTGGTAGAGGAATTCCTAGAGGTAAGACATGCGTTTCTTAAAATTAGGAATAGTGATTTCCCTGGCTTTCGTGTTCGCAACTACCATTGGGATAATTCGACAGGGCAAATCCAAGGATTCATCGCTTCCCGTCTACGGCACCGTTGAAGAATTCCAGCTCGTAAATCAGGAAAATACTGTCTTCAACAGCCAGTCTTTAAACGGTCGTGTTACTGTGGTGAATTTTATTTTTACTTCGTGTGGAGGCGTCTGCCCGCTCCTTACCCAGCAAATGGCAAAAATTCAGGACAAAACCAAGGACTTGGGAAATCGGGTTCAACTCGTTTCTATTTCCGTCGATCCTGATAAAGACACCCCGGCGCGATTGAATGAATACGGAAAACGTTACGGGGCGGACTACAAGCGATGGGTGTTTTTGACCGGCCCTATCGAGACTATTCGCCGAGTCGTAGTAAAGGGGTTCATGAACGCCATGAGTGAAGGAAACAGAGTGAAGGTCCAGCGCCGGACCTTTTTGAGATCACTCATAGTGAAAACTTCGTCATCATCGACAAGCAAGGAAACATCCGCGCCTTTCGCCAAGCCAGGGTGAGCGCGACGTTCAAGGAATATTGAAGATAGTCCGTCAACTTTCCAAAGACCCTGAGCAACCGGTAAAAACGGCCTCCTACTAACGCCCTCCCCGCAGGAAGGGACAGTGGTGAGAGTTTCCGATTGCAGGGTAGCCCTCATAAGTATGGCAGAGCCGAAGTAACGGTGGTGAGTTTGTTTTAAACTGTTAGTTGACGACGATCATGGGAATAGGAGTTGGGGAATGAGTCTACCGTATAGTTTTGCGATTTGTGCATTTGTTTTATTTCAGCTTCCGGCTCGGGCAGGCCACTATGCCTTCAAGCGAGAGCCGCTGCTTAAAACATCAACCATAGAAAGCTGGTTTCAAGATCCCAGCAAAGAGCCGAAGACGGTTGAAGAATTGCTTTCCCGTTTTCCTGACGTGTATCGATCTCATTTTAGTTTGATGTATGAGAGTCAGAGCTTGCATCGGGCAACACCTGACTATCCGCGCATTATTTTCTTTGGCCCTGATGCTCGGCTCATGGCTGGTATTTCTACCGATCCGGAGGACCCTCGGCGAAACGTGGTTGAGATGATCGAATTTGAGCCGGGGCCGGCGAAATATAGTTTTCATGAAATCGAATTCGGAAATGCTCGCCCCAAATATACCCATGCCCCCGCAAGGTGCCAGAACTGCCATGGGAACGATGGCAGGCCAAATTGGGAGCCTTATGACGCCTGGCCGGGTGCTTACGGAAGTGTTCATGACACGATGGCGTGGAAAACTTACGAAAACTCCCTCTTTACGAACTTCTTAACGACCTATTTACAGGAACCTCGATTTCAATCACTCCCTAAGTCATTCGTGATGACTCAACAAACTTTAGGAGGAGACCCGACTTACTACACGGCCTCACGCGGAGAGGGGCTCAACTCCGCATTCTCTTTGCTAGTGAGTTTCGGAAATCGGGAACGATTGGCCCGTATTATGGTCCAATCTAAAGCACATGCTCGTTATCGATACGCGATAACTGCGGCACTAATCGGTTGCGTTAATCCCATTGCCTCTTTTCTACCGGCAGATCTTCGAGCCAACCATCCGCGTAGTTTCGACGAAGTCCTTACGGAGACACGCAATCTGATGGAAAAAGATCTCGAACGACGGGTAGCCCGGACCGCTAAGCTACAGAAGATCGAAGACCTTGAGACCTTCGCCTCCCAAATCGACAGGTATGGACTGCGGGAGAAGGAAATCATTCGCACGGCGAAACTTCGATATCTCTTTGAGAATCGAAGCAACGGCAAGATCCTGATGGATCGCTGGCCGCTAAGCCTTTATCGTGACAGTTACAACTTTAATGAC
>RFNV01000189.1 GCA_009927005.1 Pseudomonadota bacterium | reverse complement strand
AGAAAAAGGGTGTTTTATGGTGCGGCGGGGGGGACTCGAACCCCCACGCCTCGCGGCACATGCCCCTCAAACATGCGTGTCTACCAATTCCACCACCGCCGCACACTTAGGAAACTTTTACTTACTTCTTCGGTGCTTCTTCTTTTTTGGCTTCTGGTTCAGCCGTTTTTGCAGGCTCCGTGGTAGGAGCGGGTGCTGAAGAAGAAGGCTCTTCTTTTATCACGCTGCTGTTAAATTCCTTCATACGTTCTCGAGTCAAGAAAAAGCTCGTGACCAAAAACAAACAAGCAGCTCCGGTTGTCATTTTGGTCAGGAAGTTTCCTGCCCCTCGACTTCCAAAAATACTCTGGCTGCTTCCTGAAGCAGCTCCAAAACCGACTCCTCCATCGCTTTTTCCAGGTTGTAAAAGGATGACGAGAACCAAGAACAAGCAAATCACAAAATGAATAGCAATCAGTGCAGTCACATCTAACTCCTTGATTTTAATCCGTTTTCCACTATCCCCGAGAAGCTTTTTGCTTCTAAACTTGCCCCACCTACTAAAAATCCATCCACATCGGGCTTACTCATCAGAGATGCAGAATTCTCTGGTTTAACACTGCCCCCATACAGAATTCGAGTTTTTTCTGAAAAGGCTGGTGAAAAATGGGTTTTTAGCCAGCTCCGGATAAACTGATGGACTTCTTGGGCCTGATCAGGGGTGGCATTTTCCCCAGTTCCAATAGCCCAAACCGGCTCATAAGCAATCACGATAGCTTTATCCGAAACTTCCGCCTTCTTTAGAATCCCAAGCTGTCTTTCAACTACTGCCATAGTCTGCCCAGCTTTCCTCTCTGGGAGCGTTTCCCCTACACAAAGGATGGGGAGTAAGCCCTCTTTCAAAGCAGCCTGCAGTCTTCCCAAGACTCGGTTATCGTCTTCGAGGTAAATGTGCCGGCGTTCAGAGTGCCCCAAAATCACCCAAGGACAGCCGAGCTCTTTTAAAACCAAAGGAGAAATCTCCCCAGTGAAAGCTCCCGAAGGGGCGTGCCCGCAGTTTTGAGCGCCGATTTGAATGGGAGTGTTTTCAGTGACTTCTCGAGCCGTCAAAAGATGAGTTGCCGGTGGGGCAATCACTACTTCGTACTGACTTCCCGATTTTGCCGAAAGTGAATGAAGTTGTTCGAGTAAAGCCGACATAAAGGGCCGCACTTCCGAAACAGCTTTATTCATTTTCCAATTTGCAGCAAACAGAGGGAGTCTCATCCATCCCCCGTTACTCGATATTCTAAAACTTTTAAGCCAGCAAACTCACGCCCTTCCAAAAACTCCAAAGTGGCTCCCCCACCCGTGCTGATAAAATCGAATTGTGCTTCGCAGCCAGATTGGGAAATAGCAGAAGCAGAATCTCCCCCACCGGCAAGCTTCAAGGCCCCTGTTCCCGCAATAATTTTTGCCAGCTCAAAAGTTCCCTTGGAAAAAGCAGGCTCTTCAAATACTCCCATAGGACCATTCCAGAAAATCGTCTTCATTCCCGAAAGTTCTTTTTGAAAAAGCTCAAGCGTCTTAGGTCCGACGTCCACACCCAGAAGATTTTTGGGAATATCCGCGCCTTCAGTAACCACTTTTCCTTTTAGGTCTGAAATAGCGGAAGTAGCTACGTGGTCGACTGGCAAAAAAACTTTCACTTTTCTTGCGTCTGAAATTTTGAGGATTTTCGAAGCAAGCTGTTCTTGCTTTTCATCGCAAAGACTACGACCGATTTCATGGCCGCTGGCTTTCAAAAACGCATAAGCCATGGCTCCGCCGACGAACACTTTGTCTACTTTTGGAAGAAACTGTTCCAAGATTCCCATTTTGTCAGAAACTTTGGCTCCTCCCATAATGAGAGCAAAAGGACGTCCTGGGTTATCTCGAAGAGCACTCAAGTATTTGAGTTCTTTTTGAACTAATAAACCAGCTCCTTTTTGAGCAACCATTTTGGGGAGCCCAACAGTCGAAGCATGAGCTCGGTGCATGGTTCCGAATGCGTCGTTCACATAGACATCCGTGAGTTCCATGAGTTTCGCAATGAAGTCTGGAGAGTTTTCTTCTTCCCCTTCGTGAAACCGAAGATTTTCCAAAAGGAGAACATCTCCGTTTCTCATCCGTTGGGATAAGCTCTTCGCGCCATCTCCAATGCAATCATCCGTGAGAATGACGTCTTTCTGTAACAGCTCAGAAAGCTTTGCTCCGACTGGCTCAAGGCTATATTTCAG
Source organism: Pseudomonadota bacterium (assembly GCA_009927005.1). GTDB lineage: Bacteria > Bdellovibrionota > FAC87 > UBA2466 > UBA2466 > RFNO01. Next base: position 6,673 of record RFNV01000189.1, on the reverse strand, counting down.
ATCTTTTTTTCCTTTGGGTCTTCCCAAATGGGAAGCCAAAATACATTTCCCGTCAGAGGCGATAATGTGCCGGATAGTTTCCAGAGCCCCTTCAATTCTCTTGGGATCAGTAACCACCCAGTTTTTTCCGTCATGTTTCAGTGGAACATTGAAATCAACTCGGACAAAGACACGCTTTCCTCGAAGTTCGAGATCTTGAATTTTTCTTACTTCTTTTTGCATTAAAAACTCTTTGCCATCCAAGCTGCCAAATCGAGCATTCGACAGGAAAAACCTGTTTCATTGTCGTACCAGCTAAGAACTTTGACCATGTTGCCATCTACAACCATCGTGGACGCTAAATCCACACTAGACGACCATTGGGTTCCGTTAAAATCTGAAGAAACGAGCTCTTCCTCAACCGCATTCAAAATATTTTTGAGCGGTCCCGACTGTGCAGCCTTCTTAAACGCTTCATTCACTTCTTCAACCGTGACGGTTTTTCCGAGGTCCGCCACAAAATCCACCAAAGAGACATTGGGAGTCGGCACTCGCACAGCGGTTCCCGTCAGTTTCCCTTTGAGCTCTGGAATAACGAGGGTCACAGCTTTGGCAGCACCAGTTGAAGTTGGGATCATGTTTAATGCCGCAGCTCTCATTCGACGATAGTCAGAATGAACAAGGTCCAAAACACGTTGGTCGTTCGTATAAGAATGAACGGTAGTCATAAGGCCTCGTTGAACCTTAAAGTTGTCATTCAACACTTTTACCACTGGAGCCAAACAGTTGGTGGTGCAGGAAGCATTAGACACAATATGGTCTTGGGCAGCGTTGTAGGTTTCGTGATTAATTCCCATCACAAAAGTTCTGATCTTGTCGTTGTCTTTGCAAGGAGCAGAGATGATGACTTTCTTTGCACCAGCTTTTAAATGCTTCGAGGAACCAGCGTAGTCTGTAAATACGCCTGTGCTCTCGAAGACCAAGTCGACTCCCAGCTTTGCCCAGGGAAGTTCCGCCGGATCTCTCATCGCAAAAACTTGGACGGATTGGCCATTTAATTGAAAGCCATCTTTTTCAGCTTTCACTGTCTTATCCCAAGTGCCATGGACAGAATCGTACTTCAATAAATGAGCCGCTTGATCCGTCGGGGTTAAGTCATTGATAGCCACTAACTCGAATTCTGGGCGATTCATTAAAAGGCGGGTTGTCACTCTTCCGATTCGTCCAAATCCGTTTATCGCAACTCGGGTTTTTTTCATGGCCATTCCTTTCAAAAAGGTTCTTATTATTAGGGATTTATATTGGCTTTTAAGTCCCCCGACAATGGATTTCATCATAATTGCCGAATCGGTGTTCCTGTGCCATACCTACGCCCATGAACGAGTTGGAAGACATATTAGAAACCGCTACCGAGATCGCGGAACGCGCCGCCGAGCTGGCCCATTCCTATTTTCGAAAACCCATTTTGATTGAAATGAAGGAAAACCAGACCCCGGTAACCGTAGCCGATAAGAAAACCGAGGAATTCATTCGGAAATCCCTACTGGAAGCCTTTCCTGGGTTTGGAATTCTGGGAGAAGAGCTGGGTGAGGAATCGACCCATAACCAGTATGTTTGGACGGTTGATCCCATTGACGGCACAAGAAGTTTTGTCAGAGGTATCCCTTTGTTTGGAACGCTCATTGGCCTATTAGATCGGGGAGAGCCGATTGGGGGCATCATGGTGCTTCCGGCTCTGCAGGAAACCTATTGGGCGGGGGCAGACTTAGGGGCCTACTGTAATGGTCATCAGATCCATGTCACTGAAGCCCACGACTTAAAGTCAGCCGTCATGGGAGTAGGAGATGTTTACGCTTTCCGGGAAGCCGGAAGGGAAAAGTTGTTTCGATCGCTCACTGAGAAAACAGAGATTTGCAGAGGCTACACCGATTGCTTTGGGCATTCCCTGGTTTTAAGAGGTGCTATGGACGCAATGGTTGATCCCGTTATTTCTATTTGGGATATTGCCCCTCTTGCCTGCTTGGTTGAAGAGGCTGGAGGTGAATACTTTGATTTTCATGGAGAGCGAACGATTCGAGGACAAACTTTCATCACTTGCGGGCCTGGACTCAAGAATGAAATTCTTTCTCTAACCTAGTATGTCGCTTAGATATTTGTTACTCTCTTTGTTGCTCGGGCTATCCCAACCATCTTTTGCTTTCAATTTATGTCGAAGCCCTTGGACCGAGTTTTCCAATGAACCCGGTAGATTCGGAGCTTTTCCAGAAACTCATGTCAGCTATTTTCGATTTTCATTCCAGGTGCCCAGTGACAAAAAAGTGAATTTGAGAATTAGAGGGCAAATTCCCAAAGGACGGTATGCAACCTTCAATTTATATGACCAAGAAACTCGCTCCAGCTTAGGTAGCATTCCGGACAGCCTATTCCCAATGGATACCCCTCAGCTTCAAAATCAAGCCTCTCCAGGGGCTCCCTTCACGCTTTGGATAACTCCGGATAAAGCCTTAAACCACTCTTATGAGCTGTGGTATCGAATTTATTTACCTCAAGAAGATATACAAGGCGGAGTAAACCTTCCCGTTATTGAAGCTTTTGATTCGGAGTCTCATTTGCCAACTCCTTGCCCACTAGCGCTAGAATCATTGCCAGCTCCCGAGGGCTCTCTGTTGGGATTTTCAAATCTTCCCCCGAAGCCGACGGAAGATGGGGAAATCTTCTTCTATGCAAGCCGTGGGTTAGGCTTTTACAACAATGCAGATAATCAATACCTAGTCGCTCGTCTCAACTTTTCGCAGAAAAAATCCTTTGCTTTATTTCGCTTTAAATCGCCGAGTTTTGGTTTGGAAAAACCAGGACAACCTCGACCCGAAGTACGCTATTTTTCATTTTGCATGGGCAGCGCTAAAACCACCCGCACTTCTGGCTGTATCAGCGACGAAGAGTTCATTTTGGGTGAAACTGAGACTTTCTTACTCGTAGGGCCCGAAACAGAAAGTGGAGTGAATATTCGAGAACTCTGCAAAGCTCATGGAATTAACTTTCTGCCAAAAGGGAAAAATTTTATTCCCCTCATTATTTACCGGAATGTGCTTGCGCGAGAGGATTTTCCGGGAAGAGTAAATACCGACTTTCTCTGGCCCCCGACGAATGAACAAATTAACAAAGCCGAAGCTTCACGCCTCTTTGCCCAACATAATTTTTTAGGGAGCTATTCCCCAGTTGGAAAACAATTGGATTTGATTGAATCCCTAGATTGGATCAAATCCAAACATTGAGTTTACTGAATCAACTCAGCGGGCATAATCACTTTTGATATTTTGAGTTGGCTCTCATAAGGCATGCCCTTTTGCTCTTCTGCTAACTGAGCTGCAATCACATCTTTATCGGCTACCAAAGTAACAATCCACCCTTTTTCCGTGTGGCGATCTTTCAGAGCCTTCTTAAGTTCCCGATTCCCAATTTTGTCTAATGTCTTTTCGTAATCCTCTTGTGACAAAACGGGAACTCCATAGAGTTCACTATAAACTCTCTGTCCCAATCGTTTCTGAGCGGATTCAAACTCGAAGGGGTAAGAATTGACTGAACTTTCTTGGGCGAGGGTCAGTTCATCTTTTTTAAGTCCGTTTCGGACATAATCCTGCCAACTAGCCAAAGTCTTAAAGAGGGTCTTCGTTGTGAACTCAACCGAAGGAGTGGAAACAATTGTGTAGATTCCGGGCTGGTAAGACAAGCTCCCCATGGCTCCATAACTTGAATTGATGGCATAAGTCCAACCCAGCTCGCCACGAATGGTTCTAAATAGCCGACTCACCAGAGGCTCACCTCCAAATGAGAAGTTCCCGATTCCTAGAGCGTAGCGCTCCGGATCCTGCGCTGTGATCCCCTTCTGTGCAAAAGTGAGAACCCCAGTAGAAGTTTTAGGCTTATGAACCACAATGAGCGTTAAGTTTTCGGGGACTTTGGGTTCAAAGATTCGACGGGTCTTGGGTGCTCCATCCGGAAATTTTTTCCACATTTCCTTTAAAGCGCTTTTCCATTGTGATTCTTTAAAAGGAGATGCTACCGCAAACAACATGTTTTGCTTAAAGAATACATTGTTATAGGCACGCAGAATATCTGGCATTTGTAGCTTACGCACGGAACTCAAAGTACCGATGGCTGGCTTCTCAAGAGGAGTTCCTTTAAAAAGCTCTTGGCGAATTGCGAGTCCCCCCAACCGATTGTTTGAATTTTTAATGTGCGCGATTTGATTGAGGATCTCAACTTTTAGCGAATTCAATTCCTTTTCATCAAACTTGGGTTGAAACAGTGCCTCTTCGAGGAGCTTCATGAATTCAAAAGTATTTTCCTTGATCACTTCCCCCGAAAAAACTATTTGGTCATGAAAAACTGAAACGGAAAGGGTCGCCCCGAGCCGTTCGAGGGTACTCTGGAATTTTTGCCGATCATACTTCTTGGTTCCGCGGAGCATTAGCTCTGAGAAGATATTCGTGAGCCCTTGTTTTCCAACAGGCTCTTCTGCAGAGCCTGTTCGGATCACCACTTGAATATCAGAAACCAATGAAGAGGGATCCTCTTCATAAATGAGTTGGGGCTCCTCAGCGGTTACGGCAGGGGCAGCAAAGGTCCCTTGGTTAAGAACGAAAAAACTTAATGCCACCAAGCTCAGCAATAGTCGATTCATGATACTTTTCCTTTTCGAGTCGGTCTCACAATCACAATCGAACGGTTTTCTTTTTTGAAATATTTTTTAGCAATTTTCTGAAGGTCCCCCGAATCCAACTTCTTATACCCCTCAAGAACTTCTAGCCCTCGAAGGTAGTTTCCGGAAATCATCAGGTATTCGCCAAAAAGATTGGCGAGCGCATTGTTGTTTCCGATGGAACCGTAAACACTTAACAGCTCCTGGTTGAGTGCGCGCTCAAAATCATTTTTGCTAATTTTGCTCTGGTGAAGAAGTGCCACTTCACGATCGATGATGCGAATAGCTTCTTCGGCGCTATGTTTTTCAGACAAAGAAACACTGACTTCAAAAAGGTCGGGTCGGTTACTGATACCAGCACTGGCCCCCACTGCAATCCCAGTATCTACCAATGCTTTTCTTAACCGAGATTCCATCCCATTTGAGAGGTGGGAAGAGATTAAGGACAATGGAATAATGTCGAGCTCGGTTACAGGAGGAATTCGATAGGCCATGAGTAAAATCTCGGAAGTAGCCTGGGCGTGTTTTCCTTCCCATTTTCGTTCTTTTGTCTGGGGAGGCTCTTCTTTTAACGTGAGTTTAGGAATTTCTTGGGGCTTCATCGACCCATAATATTTCTCTACTAAAGGAAGCAGATTTTCCTCTTTCGCGTCCCCCACCACAATTATGGTGCAGTTGTTTGGAGCGTAAAACGTTTTGTAAAAGTACTGAGCGTCTTCTAGTGAAAAACCTTTAATTTCTTCTTCGGTGCCTAAAACAGTAAAACGAAATGGACTCTCGGTGTAAACCAATCGCATGAGTTCGTCCCAAGCAAGCCGACTCGGATTATCCATCGCTCGTCGGAATTCACCGACCACGGCCCCCTTCTCTTTTTCCAGCAACTCTCCATCCAAAATGAGATTGGCCATTCGGTCCGATTCTAACTCCATGATTTTTTCGAGTTGATAGGAAGGAACGCTCTCAAAATAATTGGTCCGGTAATAGTAAGTAGTGGCGTTTTGCTTGTCGCTTCCAAGACGAGAAGTTAACTCATCGAACTTTCCATCCGGATATTTCTTAGTGCCCCGGAACATCATGTGTTCGAAAAGATGTGCTAAGCCGGTTCGGTTTAGTTTCTGGTCCATCTTCTCGTTGAGAGAACCCACATCGAACCAAACTTGGTAAGTGAGTACCGGTGCTTGGTGGCGTGACACCAAAAGCAACTTAAGTCCATTTTGGAATTTGAACTCTTTTACGACCTCTCCATTGAAGAGCTTCTTTTCAGCTACTTTTTCATAGGTTGCCGACCAAGAAGTGCATGATAGAACAACACCAAAGAAGACGTTTTTTAATAGGTTTCCACTCATAATTCACCTTGAGATTCAGTTTTCTCCTTTGAATTCATGGGAGCTTCCTTTGGAGCTGGAGATTCCTTGACCGGTTTTTCTGATGGCACAACGATTTTTCGCTCTTCAGGAGTTGCCGGAATCGGAGCCGGTGGAGCACTTCCCCAACCCAAGGCAACGGTTAAAGCATACCGTCGGCTGCCTTGTTTTGTATTTTCTTCTGTTTCTTCCCCATACGTTGCGGCATCCAATCGAATGCCGTAGAGGTTCATGCCAAACCCTGCGGTGAGATATCCCTGATGAAGGCCCCCACGAACGCTGAATCGTCCGATGGGAAGCTCAACGCCAAGATTCACTTTCTTTAAGAAGGAACCGGTGCGGGCTCCGAGATCAGGATTGGTTTCTCCGCCGATTGAAATATTTGAAATGTCTACTAAGGCGTGAACATTATCCACAAACGCAAAACCATCAAAAGCTGTGTACCAACCCACATTCAAGGTTCGGTTGAGGCGGGGAACAGCTCCATATTTTTTAGAAATGGAAAATTCGGTTGCTAAAAGATTGTTGAAAACTAAAGAAGCTCTGCTGATTAGGCCAAAGGGAAGTTCCTTCATCTCGTAAGTGGCTCCCAAATCCAGATCAACCCCCATCCCGGTTCCACCAATCT
>RFNV01000344.1 GCA_009927005.1 Pseudomonadota bacterium | reverse complement strand
ACGGGAACAAGAACATTTTTGTATAACAATGGTACAGATGTTGGTGATTTTGTAAATTATCTTTCTTCATTAACATTAGGCACAGACCTAGCCGTTGCTGACGGTGGTACAGGATCTTCTACAGCAAGTGGGGCGCGAACTAATCTTGGTGCAACAACTGTTGGCGGGAATTTATTTACTCTTGCTAATCCTTCTGCAATAACATTTCTTAGAGTAAATGCAGATAACACAGTTTCTGCACTTTCAGCTCCTTGTTTTCGTACAGCGATTGGTGCAGGTACGGGCGGGGGTTCAGTCACCAGCGTAGCGACTTCAGGCACTATTAATTGCGTAACTCTTACTGGTGGCCCAATCACAAGTTCCGGGACGATTACGCTTGGTGGCGGGGTTAACGTATCAACGATTAGTACGGGTACGCTTCCCGTTGCTCGTGGCGGTACAGGTTTATCATGTGTAGGTAGTTCTGGAAACGTCTTAACCTCCAATGGTACGGCATGGGTGTCCCAAGCTGCTGGTGGTGGCGCAAACATCCAATCGTTTCCTGCTACTGGAACTTATACAAAGCCTCCCGGCGCTAAGTTTGTTTATGTAGAAATGTGGAGTGGTGCCAGTGGTGGTGATGGAGGAAATATTCCGGGTTCTGGTAGACCTGCTGGAGGGCGGGGCGGATCTTATGTATATAAAATGTTTGCGGCTCCTGAAGTAGGTTCAACTGAAACAGTCACTGTAGGCGCGGGCGGTGCGGGCGGCGCGGGAAATCCTCTATCGAATCCTTTTTTTACGCCGTTTAATACTACAGGAGGAGCCGGTGGCAATACAAACTTTGGGACTTTGTTATATGCTTATGGCGGGACTTGTAATTTTAATCCCTATCCAACACCGCCATCGACACCGACTCCGGGCGCAGGCTACTTTTCTCTTTTTACAAATTCCGCAAGTTCGGCTTATAAAATAGGTGTTTATGCCGGTGGTGAAGGAACCCAGCCTAATGTACACGGTGGGGTATCTATGTTTGGTGGCGGAGGAGGGGGGGTGGGCGGTATAACCGCCTCTAGTACACCCGAATATCCAAATACATCAGGCGGTAGTGGTGGTAGAGGTCGATCTTTTGGGGTTTCATCCTCTTCAAATCAATCACGTTATTATAATACAACGCCACCTGGAGGACCGGGGTTTTTTAACTTTACGTACTTAGGCGGTGGTGGGGCCGGTGCTGTGGCTTGGCCCACCCCTGGAGGTGGCACAGCAGGTAACAGTTTTAATGGGGGTGGTGGAGGTAAAGGAGCATTACAGAGGCAATCTTGTTGTTTTCCTTTTCCTGCTGGTTGTTATCCAAATACAGCCGGGACTGCTGGAGGCCTTGCTGGTGGAGGCGGTGGGGGCGGTGCGAGGACACCAAATTTATCGCCAGATAATACAGTTGCCGGTGCAGCGGGTGGTGCGGGTGGTAATGGTTACGCTGTTGTATACACTTGGTAGGTGAAATGATGGAAATCAATAAATATTACGTTATTGACGAAAATAATTATGTTCATAACGTGGTGCTATACAACGAAGCTGAAGCACAACGCTTACGGCTTAAAAGATACCCAATCTATTCATCGTTAGGTCTTGTAGATATAGGATGGACTTATCTTCCTGCGGAAGACACATTTTTGCCACCGCCAAGGAATATTTTGGCAGAGTGGGCAATGGTGCGAGAAAAAAGAAATAATTATCTTGTTGAATCGGACTTTTATATTATGGCAGATAGATGGGCAACGTACACACAAGATGAGCAACAAGCGTGGGTGACATACCGTAAAAAACTACGAGATATACCTCAAGATTTTGTAGATCCAAAAGAAGTGGTTTGGCCGCAGAAGCCGATTGTCGAATCCATGACTTTACACACACCGTATGAGCCAATTGATCCGGCTGTGTAATGAACAAAAGCACCCCGAAAGTGTTTATTGCCACACCTATGTATGGTGGCGCTTGTTTTGCCCCTTATGTTAAAGGATTATTAGACGCAACGTCGGTTTTGCATAGTCATGGGTACTCGGTACTCTTTAGTGCTCTTGTAAATGAAAGTCTCATTCCAAGAGCAAGGAATGAACTTGTAAGGCAGTTTTTGCTTACCGACGCAGAGTACATGCTATTCGTAGACGCAGACATAGAATTTAGTGGGGAAGATGTATTAAAGCTTATCAAGTCTGACAAAGAATTAATCTGTGGCTTGTACCCCAAAAAATTTATAGATTGGAAACGTCTTAATATCTTAGCCAAGCAGGGGTATACAGAGCTACAAAACTATGCAGCATCGTATGTGGTAAATTGTCTAGATCCAAACACATACAACCCCGTAATTGACGACCCAATCGTAGAAATTAAACATGGCGGCACGGGGTTCATGCTCATTAAAAGAAGCGTTTTTATTAAACTTACACCTTTTGTAAGGGCATATAGGGTGTCAACTTTTACAGATGACATTCCCTACGTTAAAGAGTTTTTCTCTACAAAAATAGAAGATGGCACGAATTACTTTATGTCAGAAGACTACTATTTTTGTGATTTGTGGCGTCAACACGGTGGTAAAGTGCATGCAGACTTAAGCATAAAACTTTCTCATTTAGGGACGCACTTATTTACAGGTGATTTATTTTTAGGCGGGGCAAACGGGTCTGCTTCTAATAACTAACAATATGGGATTAAATATGTGGCGTTTAGAAAATGGTCAAGACTTGGTAGAAACATGGGCATATATACCAAATGCGTTAACAAAAGATCAGTGTGAAAAAATAATTCAGTTAGGAGAATCTTTATTGCCAGAAACTGCGAGTACATTTGGAGGCGTTTGTCCAGATATACGTACAAGTAAGGTGTCATGGATACAGCCTTCTTCAAACTCTGAATGGCTTTTCCGCCATATGACGGATATAGTCATGGGATTAAATAGTAAATTTTTCAAATTTGATTTGGATGGGTTTGCTGAAGGTCTTCAATTTACTAAATACGAAGCTCCTGCTGGTAAGTATGAGGCACATATAGATAAGGCATATGGCGCAAGTATAAGAAAACTATCCGTTGTTCTACAGCTTTCGGACACTGCGGATTATGAAGGTGGAGAGTTGTGTATTCAGATAGGTGAAACGCCGCAACCTATGAAAAAAGAACAAGGATTTTTAGTAGCCTTTCCAAGTTACGTACTGCATGGCGTACAGCCTGTTACAAAAGGTACACGATATAGTTTAGTTGCATGGATTACAGGACCAGCATTTAAATGAACATGTTTACGCCCAAAGAAATTTTTGCCCAACAAGGCTACGCGCTGGTCAAAGGATTTATCTCTAAAGACCTTGCAAAGTTTTTGTACGACTACCTTCTTGTCACTACCCGCGCAGCACAATTAAATGGTGGGTCAAGAGATGATGAACAAGTTGCTGGGGCATTAAGCGCAGTGCATGGCGATCCCGGATTTGAAGCTTTGCTTTGGAACGTACATCAGCGCATGGAAGAATGTACAGGCTTAGAACTCATACCTACTTATACCTACCGCCGACTCTATAAACACGGCAACATTCTTGCAAAACACACGGATCGGCCTTCATGTGAAGTATCAGCAACCATAAAGCTGTCGGATTCTGGTGGATACAACTGGCCGATTTGGATGGTCGATACGCCTTATGAACTTGAAGATGGTGATGCTGTTATTTATCGCGGATGCGATCTTGAACACTGGCGAGAGCCTTGCGAAGGCCCAGCTAACTACGTGATGGGACAAGTGTTTACGCATTATGTTGACAAAAACGGTCCGCATACGGCCCATGCTTACGATAAAAACCAGCTTAGAGCCAATGTGTTTGAAAGTTTAAAAGGTGGGTTTCTTAAATGCTGACCACGGAATGGTACTTCCCATGCCCTATATACACGGTTGAACGTCCTGATTTTCTAGAGTCAGTCAGCCAAGTATCTGAAGAATCGTTAGCGGTAAGTCGTAAAACCCAACAAGTCAACGACATCCACCCCGTATTGATGAGCGACAATTATTTTGCCGATCCTCGTATTGCTCCTTTTAGTCAATTTATAGCCGATACCGCTTGGAATATTCTTCAAGACCAAGGCTACGCTATGCAGAATTTTCGCACTTCTTTTATGGAGATGTGGACTCAAGAGCATTACAAAGTGTCTGGTATGGAGCAGCACGTTCATGGGTTCGGATCGCAGATTGTCGGGTTTTACTTCTTAGAAGCGCCAGAAGGTTCTTCTCGTGTTGTGTTTCACGACCCTCGTCCGGGGAAAATTCCGCTTAATCTGCCAGAACAAAACGTAAGCCAAGCTACTGTAGCAAGCCAGATGATTAATTTTGAGCCTAAGCCGGGGCTTATGATCTTTTCAAATGCTTGGTTGCCGCATTCGTTCACCCGTCACACAGCAGACAAACCGATCAAGTTTGTTCATTTTAACCTTACCGTACAAGTTGCGCCGCCATCGCC
>RFNV01000098.1 GCA_009927005.1 Pseudomonadota bacterium | reverse complement strand
CCGCCATTACCACCACTCCGATGATCCACGCGCCGATTATCCACAAGACCTTCCACGTCCACACGTGCCACCTCCCCGGTAGTCATCCACCCATCGCCGAGAAAAGTGCCACCAGCGCCAACGTCGCGCCAAGAATCAGCATTGTGGATATGACCAGCAATCGAAATCGGTTGTTCATTTGCCCCGATCACTCCTGATTCGGGGCTTGGTCTTTTGGGTCGGACGTGCCAGCCGCCGGAAGGGGATTGATTCGCCGCTGAGCCGGCCCGGTGCCGGTTGCCGTCCGCCCTATAGCGTTGAACAGCTCCGACCGCACATCAGGATCCGTGATGGCATTCATCGTTGCCAGACCGCGCTGCTTTACTTTGGCGAACTCCTCAACGGCGCGAACGTAGCCTTCTTCGAGAATCACCTTTTGCTTGAAATGCTCCAAGCGCATCGTCTCCACCGCCGCCTCGGTCTCCAGTGCCATCGTCTCGGTCATCAGCTCAGCGCGTCGCCGCTCCATCTCCAGCATCGCCTTTGCACGGGCATTACTGATCTGCGTCGACCAATGGCAGTAGTGCAGGGTGCAGACCGATAGTACCATCAGGCCAAAGAGGAGAGGGAAGGCGATATAACGGGAATAGATCTCGACGATCTCGTTGATGTCCCGGCCGACCCCTGCCAGCTGATAAAGCGCGGCTGTCCCGTGTACGAATGACAGCACGGTGAAGGTGATCGCAAAGGCTTGCAAGGCGATCTGGTGACTGCCGGCGGACTTGTGCTGCTTGCCCCAGAAGTAGATCGCGCACGCCTCAAACATCAGCGCAACGCAACCAATCAGCACCCCCCAGATGCCGGGCGCGTGCGTGTAGAAGAGATGGAAGTTGAGTGATGCAAGAATGGCGAAGACGAGATACTTCACCACTGACAAGAATCCGCCCGTGCCGGCCAGGTTGAACCCCTCGGCTTCTTTCTTGATCTGCTCAGACTGCGACTTGGCTTTGGAGTCGTCCATCGCCTGTCCGAAGTTGAAAAGTGACATTGATTTTCCTCCTCAATTGTGTGGTTAGAATTCACGGACGGCCCAACCGCCACCCGCCTTTTGAGCGATCTTTTGCACTGCGATAAATCGAAAAGGGAAGAGATCCGCCGCCACCTTGATCTTGACCAGCGCGTCATCTTCCCAGTGCCCCTTCACCTCGTGGA
>RFNV01000206.1 GCA_009927005.1 Pseudomonadota bacterium | reverse complement strand
CAAGGTTTACTTTGATCTACCCGGCAAAAAGGCAAAAGGAAAAAAACAGCTACACAAAATCTCCTTAGAAAATCTTTACAAAAAATGGAATAGCAAGGATGCTTTAGGTATTGCTTTAAAAAACAGAATCAAAAACATGAACGTGCGTTGCTTTGACGAAGATACTAAAGAGCTAACACATGCTCACATTAAAGATGTTTTTAATACAGGAATTAAAGATATTTATGAAATTGAGTTGGCTAATGGTAAAAAAATTCGATCAACAAAAGAGCACAAAGTTCTAACTCAAGACGGATTTAAATCATTGGAAGAATGTCTGGGGCTAAATCATAAAAATAATAGCGCTTACATTACAAAAAATACCCTAATCGGATGTAATGGCATCCCCGTCCACCAAGATTTCAATTGGATGAAGATCAAAAAAGAAGAATCAATTACCAATGGCAGAGGGTTACAATATATTGCAGAAGAAGCAAATGTCTCTTATCATACTATTAGAAAATGGCTCAAAGTACTAAATCTTCGTTTCACAAAAAAAGAAGTCGCTACTTACACAAAGGTTTGGAATGAAGGGAAGAGCGGATATAAGTTGAAACCAAGAACTAAAGAACAAAGAGAACACATGAAAAACATTACCCCAAAGGGTAAAGATCATCACGCCTTTAAAGGTGGATCTGCTTCCGAAAGAAAAGCAATTGCAAACTTTTTCAATTCTTACCGGAAGGAAATTTTTGAAAAGTTTAATTTTACTTGTCAAATGTGTAATAAACCTTTTGCCAATGAGAGGATTGACTTGCATCATATTAAAGAAGTCGCTCTTTATCCAGAATTAGCACTAGATATTAATAATATTATTCCCGTTCATGTTTCTTGTCATATGACACATCACGGCAAAACGTCTTTGTTTAAAGACAAAGTGAAAAAAGGACATAGAAAAACTTCAAGCTGGGCAGCCGTAAAATCTGTTAAGTATCTTGGAAAAATGCAAACTTATGATTTAGAAATTGATCACAAGTCTCACAACTATGTGGCTAATGGTGTGATTGTTCATAACAG
>RFNV01000090.1 GCA_009927005.1 Pseudomonadota bacterium | reverse complement strand
CATCGAATATGTGATGCCGGGTGAGGATACCGCCGATGCAGTGACCGTGGAATTCTTCAACGGCCAGACCTGGAAGCAGGACGAAGTGACCGTGGCCCTGCCGGATAGCAGCGCTGAGCAACCCGCCAAAGTGGCACTGTTCGGCTGCACCGGCAAAGCCCAGGCCGAGCGCGAGGGGCTCTATATGGCCGCTGCCAACCGTTACCGGCGGCGGTTGATCAGCTTCCAAACCGAGCTGGAGGGGATGATCCCGACCTACGGTGACCTGGTTGCGGTGTCCCACGACATGCCCCGCTGGGGGCAAGCCGGAGAGGTCATCTCCTGGACGCCCCCGGTGTTGAATCTCTCGGAACCAGTGGCCTTCGCCCCGAGTGGTAGCCACTACTTGGTGCTGCGGCGACGCGATGGCAGCGTGAGCGGCCCCTGGGAGGTTTTGCCCGGCGAGAGCGAGTTGCAGGTCGTCCTGCAGACCGAACCGGATTTAACGCCGTTCACCGGGGCCTCGGAGGAACGCACCCACTTCGCCTTCGGCCAGGGGCAAGCCTGGGCGGTGCTGGTGCGGGTGGTGGCCGTCAAACCCCGGGGGCATCTCGTCGAGATCTCCTGCGTTGCTGAAAACCCGCTCGTTCATACCGCCGACCAGACCTAACCCAAGGAGACTCTTATGAAGAAAGAACCCCAGCCCGACCTGGTCGTTTTGCCGCGCCCAGAGTTTGAAGATCTATTGGAGCAAGCCGCCTGCCGTGGTGCCCGTAAGGCCCTGCATGAGGTGGGCCTTAACGATGAAGGGGCCGCTGCCGACGTGCGGGATCTGCGCGACCTGCTCTCGGCGGTACGGACAGCCAAAACTGAAGCCCTGCGGGCCTTGGTGCGATGGCTCACGGTGGGTGTGCTGCTCCTCATCATGGCCGGGATTGCGGCCAAGTCCGGCTTTTATTTCACAACAAAATAAGGATGTATCCCATGACCCCACGTCATTTTAACTGGTCGGAGTTCGACTCCAAAGATGCCCAACGCCAACGGATTCCAGGCAGTGGCGAACGTATGATGAACCGCCCATTCGTGGGTGATTTGGATCTGGTGAGGCAACTGATGGGCCAACCGCTCACGGTCACCAGTGGCTACCGCACCCCGGCCTACAACCGGATTGTCTCGTCCACTGGTGAAGCTGGCCCCCATACCACCGGCAAAGCTGCCGACTTGGCCGCTGCAGGGCAGCACGCCTTCCGCCTCGTGGTGGCCACGGTGCTGGTGAAAGCCTATCGCGCAGGGGTACTGGCTGAAGTTGATCTAACTCCGGCTACTCTCGACCGAGTGGTGCAGGAATCCTTCCAAGGGATTGGGTTGCAGCAAGCCTCAAAAGTCCCCCATACAGGGCGGTTTGTGCACCTGGATACCTGTACCCCATCTGAAACCAATGGCCTGCGCCCCTGGCTCTGGAGCTATTAAGGAGAATTCTTATGTTGAACATTGCGGCCCCCATCATCGGGGGTATTTTTGATTTGCTGAAAGGCGATTCCAAGCAGATCGCCAAAAACAGCGGCCTGGAAGAAGGTGTGGTGGGTAAGGTGCTGGGTGCGGTGGAGGCCTACGCTACCCGCGACGAGCGCCTACAGGCCATGCTGGCCGCGGAGATTGATAAGGCCCGCCAGCATGATGTGACAACCTTCGATAAGAACGACCTGTTCAGCAACCGGCTACGAAGCAGCGTGCGCCCGCTCATTACCTTTGCAGCCATGGCTTGGTACATCTACGCCCGCCTAACCGGCATCCCTCTAGCCGGTGAGGACTACGCCATCATCGGCGGCGTCATGATGTTCTGGTTTGGGTTCAGGCCTTTTGAGAAGAGGTATAACCCCTGATCAAGCTATTTATGATCACTCAAATTCGGCGTTTTTGAAACGAAGAACATGACAGTTTTCTTTCACTGCACGTTGGACGCCATCGTCAAACCCAGCGCCGCTTTCTGCCCTGATCTCAATCGAGATTTCCACGTTCACGCCTGTGCGTTGCGTGAATTGCAAAAGCACTTCATCAACGATATCGGCGAACTGTTTTTTGGCCATGATCGGATCCAGGCTGGTAATACCGTAAAAGCTGGTTTTGTTTTGTTTGGCCGTGACAGCAGTTGCACCATTATCGCTGGTAGCAAAAGGATGCTCTGGTTCAGCCAATCCCGTCGGACGAGTTCTGCTTTCACCAATTACCTTTGCGGCGTTTTGTACTGTTTGCTGTTCCTGAAGGAGCTGCGCATGCGCGTAAGCCGCCGACTTGACAGGCTCGATAAGCAACAAGGCACCATCTAAAATTGGAGTAGTTGCTTTTCCAAAGCTGAAACCGACATAACTTTCAGCATCTTTGGCATACGCAACACCAAAAAAGTCTTGGCTTCCCGTTCCTGCGGCGATTGAATTTCTGAAGACTTGTTCATCTTTCAGACGTGGCAGATAAAGGTAGCAGCATGTTTTCTGCCAAACATCTACCGCTGAAACTTCTTTAATATCGTCCTTCCAGAACCAAGATTTCAGCAGGTTGGCTAAGTGAATGGGTGCCCATTCCGAGATCAAAAGCTCATTTTCTCTCAGAATACGCTCAATTTCTTGGCTTAGGTTCGGAGAGCTGGCGTTGAGATGGAAGTTTTCCCACTGTAAATCAGAAATACCACGTCCGTTACGCGCCTCCTGCATAGGTGCAAGAACCCATTTATAAGCCTCTCTGATCATGCGGCGGAGTGCTTCCTGTGCCTGTTCAAGGCTGGCACGGGCCGTATTTGCCATCAGATTGTCGATAACAATTTTGTTATCTCGATAATCATCAGCGATAGATTGCCATGCCAGAACCGACCGAACCTGATCTTTCAGCCTGCTCACACTGTCATAGTCCGCAGCCAAGAAGATAAGACGGTTTTGTTTTTGCCTCGGCAGCTCGCCTCTTGTTTTCAAGGCTTCTGTGGCACGATCAATAGCAATACTTTGTCCGGTTTTACTGAACGCCGCATCGGGGGGCAGAACAACAAGGCGTAAAGCCATATCATCAGGAATATCACTGCTTGGAGTGAAAATATGGATGGCATTGAAGGAGCCTGTCCCCATGCTTTTTTGCAGACGATCCTTAATGATGGGGAATACGTCTTCTTTATCCTGGAAGCGGCGCTTTCTATCCTCCATTTCTTTACGAAGATTGGGACGCGTATCAAACCAAAAACGATTATCCGCATGATTGAGGTAATGCAGCCGTTCGCTAAGACGCTTAAGGGCATCCTTATAGCGCGCGGGTGTTTGCCCAGGTACAACACAGCCTAGCATAATTCGTTCCATTTCAAGGCCACGAACAAGCTGGCTAGCTGTGCTTGGGGCACTACCTAAGAACGCTGAACGTGCTGTACGACGGCATGCCTGCACGCTACCTAACAGAGTATCTTTGTTTTCAATTTCGGTGGTCTCGGCACGCTCTCCGTCAATATCTCTTTCTAATACCGGATCCCAGCCTTGAGGCAGATAATTGATGGCCTCGTTACGTACATCTGCATCGTAAAGTGGGACGCTACCAGGCATAATTAGAGGATCGGAATTGTTATCTTTCCACAGGCGGTGGATTACCTTAGCCATAAGCTTCAGCACACCGCGTGTTCTTTGGAAATTTTCAAGGGTTGACCAATCCTCATAAAGACGATCGAACACTTCGGGGTGAATAGGGTAGGCCTGACGCAACCGTTCAAAGTATCGGCTATCCTGTGTTTCTTGCGGAAAATCATCGCCATTTGAGGTGTAAAAATCAGCATAGGTTCGGCAAACGTTGGCGGCTGCCTGCTGATCGTTGATAGTGGTGAAAAGGCGGCGGCGAACAATCTCAAATGCTTCCTCTGTTGCAACAGGTTTCCAAATGGCCTGTACACGAGCGAAGTAATGTTCCAAGGCGCGCAGCGCATTCACGCCACGCTGACTACCAGCCTCTTTATCGGACTCAGGGAGTGAAGCTAGTAAGACAGCATTGGGAACGGCTTTGATAGCTTCAGTCAGTGCTTGAATAAAAGAAAGATTCGAATCAAAGCTTCCCCCAGTCAGGGTTTTTCCCTCTTCAAACTGCCGAACATACGCCACCAATTCGTCCATGAGAATAACACATGGTCCAAATTGGGTCAGAAGCTGGGTCAGTAACTCCTTGCCTGGGGATGTGCCACTTAAATCTGCTTCCTTGACTATTTCATAGCCGGTTTCTTTACCAAGTTGCCAAGCTAACTCACCCCACATCGTGCGGGTGCTTATGTTGCCTCGCTTTTTCGGCACGTTGGGGGCAAGTTTGTTCCCATCCAACACGGCAATATTGGCTTTTGGTAGATCAGTAATTCCCGCATGATCAAGAATAGGGGAAAGCCCTGCCAACTGACTAGCAAGCTTTTCACCTTTGGATAGGTGATAAACAGCCAACATTGTGTGAGTTTTTCCTCCACCAAAAGCTGTTTGCAGTTGAATTACGGGGTCACCACCTTTGCCTGCAATACGGCGTACAACAGAATCCAGTAAAAGGCGCATTCCTTCGGTGATGAAAGTCCGTTGAAAGAAGAGAGCTGCGTCTTGGTATTCAGGCGTTGCATTGCCATCATGTACTCGAGAAAGGTCTGCTGCAAACTCTGCTTGTTGAAAAGTGCCTTTCAAGACATCTTCGTGAGGTACAGCAATTTCGCGCCAAGGCTTCAGATTCATATGACTTTCTCCCTCTACAAATCCATTACAGTTTGTGTATTAATATGTCCAGTTTCATGCGATGAAGCATCAATTCCCGGCCAGGCTACAACCAGCTCATTATAAGCACGGGCTTCTTCGGCCCAACCTTTGCGTTCGCAAAGGGTATGAAGACGATAAGCCAAGGCTCGGATAGGCTCAGCACGAGCAGGCATGCGGGCAAGTAAGGTACCGGCTGCGCCCTGGCCGTCTTGATTAAGCGAACGAATTAATTGATGAAGTGCTTCCCAGACGGGCACGCGGTCATCACTATCAGGGCTCCAGCCGGTGGGTAACTCCGCCCATTTCAAAAGACGGAGATGACCAGCGCTACTTTCAATAACACCGGCATGAACCAGACCAGAAACAGAGGTACCTTTAGCACGGGCCAGAACATCGGCATCGCCATATTTACCGGTTCCCCAGCCGACACCTTCAAACCAGTGCAGGCAGAATTGCGTATCATGGTCAAAATCATCTTCAGCCAGAAAACGGTTGATAAGTTGAAGTGCCGTTTTCACCGTCATCGGTTTACCATCAGCTTCCACTACGGCAGTATATTTGCTGAAAATCGCCATGCCAGGGCCAATAATAGCCTGTGACAGGTCAACGGGAGCGACAGGAGAGTTTACTCCGCCACGTGTCATTTCATCCAAAGCCTCTGGCAAAACAGCATTTAGCTCACGGATAAACTCACGACGGCCAATGGTTTCAGCTTCGACTTCCCGCTTACGGCAGACAAGGACGATACTAGATGCGAGAGCATTCATTTTACCCTTAAGATTTCCAGTATATTCTGTCCGCATTGGCCATGTTCCATTTATAGAAAACCCGGCATCAATAACAGCCTGTAGAAAGGTATCCCACCCAGTGCTTGATGTTTCATTTCCTTTAGTTTCAGCTTGTTTGAAAGCATAGTATATTGTTACAGGAAACGAAGGGTGTGATTTTATTGCCGTATTTTGAATAGCTTTTTTCATGCCATCTAAAAAGAAATTTTCTGCTGCCTCTTTGGTTCCATGTCGATAGGGGGTTGCAACAAGTTCCTCAGCCTTAGGAACCGCAACGGTCGCATATAGTTTCGGATATATTGTCTTTAGGCTTTTGCGAAGCCATATATAAAAAAAGTCGGACAAATCAGCGTATCCAATATTGTCGTAATACGGAGGATCGGTAGAGATAACTTTATTTAAACTAATCTCCTGGCTTTGCGCATCATACTGAATTACATGTCCGCTAATATGCGTACAAACATTCAGTAATAATTTATATGCCTGGCTTACTCCTAAATCCCAATTTCCCGATGAGTCACAAAATGGATTTGATTCAGAATAATCCCATACCATCGGAATAGCTTGTCTTCCAAATGTAGAAATCATTTTTTCAGTACTAGTGCTCCAAGCACAAATGCTTGACCAATAGTTAGCCCCTTTATCTACGGCAAAAGACAGATAAACTCCAATTGCTTGTGCAAAAGCGAGTGCGCCATTACCGCCATGATCAAGGGGTACGCCGTCATCTGGTACACCTGCTGCAATGGCATCTTTTTGGCATTTCTCAATCACTTCTGAAACTAAACCAGAAAAAGTGTTTAATGCGACAAGCTGCCGGTTTGTGAAGAGATCGCCAAATTTTGTTAAGCCGTAATTTGGGGTTTTGAAATCGCGAGGATTGCTCGGCAAATCCATATCGGGTCGCCATTCAGGCTGAGCGGATCGTGCAGTTTGCTCTTGCTCCACAACTGGTGGCAAATAAATACGCCCGCGTGTACCTTCGGCAACAATTGCCATGAGTTTTTGCCCCATGCGTCCAGCTTTGCCCTCGGTGCGGATATAGTTATAATCGACGGGTGAGCCTGACATCAAGCAGACAAAGGCTGCGCGTTTTCCTGCGGTCGTGCCAGCGTGCACGGTTTCTGGCGCTTTCCCCATTTTTACAGTGAAGCGATAGACGTCGCCTTCAATGACGGGATCAACATAGGCTTCCTTGCCGTCTTTGCTGGAAAGGATAAAGGTGGAGGCCAGTGGCACATCCACATGGCTGAAAGCGGGGTTTGGGCTTTTAACCGTGCGTGCCCAAAGCCAGGCGATGACTGTGAGCTTTTGTCCGATCAGCGGTTTCAGGTCCGGCCTCTCTTTGGCCATATCTTCGGTTACTTCAACTTGGGGATAGAGATGGCCGATGCGCTTTTCCGCCTCCGACCGCATCCACGCCCCATAGCGGCGCACATCTTCAGCCAGACCTTTGGCGCCGGACCAATCCTCGATCAGTTTCTTCTCGCGCTCGCCTTCGGGAATAGGCCCTACAGGTTTACGCCCCGCAAAGCGCGGAGGGATTTCGATCATGGCTTTGTTGATCGTCACTGCCACGGGGTTGAGATCGGAGGCATGCGATTCAAGCCCAAGGCGCTGGGCCTCCAGTGGCAGTGCGCCGCCGCCCGCAAACGGGTCGTGGAAGGCAGGGAGCTTTTCAGGATTGAATAGTTCCGCAGCTTGTGGATGGTTTTTGTTCAATGCGCAGGTTTCGCGCCAGCTTTTCCAAATCTCATCCCGCGCGGCCTGTAACACTTGTTCGTTATTCGTGTTTTCCCATTGCACTAGATCTTTGATGATTTTGAACAGACGCTCACGCTCCGCAGCTGCCTTCTCTTTTTTTAAGCCACGGCCAAGGTTGCGCTCATACCCAGGGTCATTGACCATTTGTGCGAAAATAACCGCCCGTGCCGCCGCCAAAGGCCGACGCGCCCACCACAAATGCAGCGTGCTCGGATGGCCGTGCCGGATCGACTTTTCCTTCGCCGCAGCGATATTGATATCATCTAGCGGCAACGCCACTTCAATCAACTTCTTGGGGGATTTAATTTCGGTCATAGCACTATACTTTCTCTTCTGGGCGGTGGGAGCGCGCCAACAATTGCTCAAGGTCTAAATTGATGCTGGAAACCGCCCAGTCTGGTTCTTTGCTGAATGGATTGCGGATGTAGTATGGGCCTTCGTGGCTGTCACCATCGACCAATACAATCGCCAAGATGAATTTGTCGGCCTGATTAAGCGCATACATAATTTCGTTTCTGGTGACGGTAATCGTGCTTTGGCCTTTGGCTCGGCCTTTGACTTCGATATGCCGCGCGGGCGGGATGCGTCCATCTTCTGCTGTAGGAATGCTGGTAACGTCCCAGCCACATTTCTGGGCAGAGACATCAAAAACCTGGTGCCCCATGGTTGTTTCGACGTTCATAACCGCACGCATAGCGACCTGCTCAACGCGCTTACGGCTTTCTGAATCAGCTGTCCAACCCGTTTCGCCACGTTTTTGCAAAAGCAATCCCATCGGGATTACCAGCGATCCACCAGCCACAATAGGTGTTGCCGAGATAACGTGGCGCATGGCTTTGAGTTCTTTTTCGCGGCTTTCACGGCGCGCAGTGAGGTCATCAATCGTGCGACGGACATTTTCAAGATTTAGGCGCGTATCTTTACCTGCTGCGGCATCATCCTGCAGCTTAATATAGCGGTCTGACCAATAGTTGATTTCCTTGACCAAGCGTTCGTGGACAGCATTAAGTGTTTTGTCGATTTGCCGTTCGCGGCGAGTACGCACTTCTTCAAAATGTTCTGGCACCAAGTGGCTGGAAGCATAAGAAAGTGCAAGCTGCTCTAGATTTTGTGTAATCCATGGAGCTTGCAGGACATCCTGTATAAGCCTTGCATCAGCATCAGAAATTGGCTCCAGGTCAAGGTGGGGTGCCCATCCAGCATTACTGGCATTGCCCTTGGTATCAATCTCAACAAATTGCATGCGTCGAGATGCAACCATATCCTGATTGCTTCCCTCTTTAACGGAGTGATCAATCATAAATAAGATTTTTGGCTCAATTCCAAGATTATTTGGATCAACTAGAATTGAACCTTGTTTTAGCTTATTGCGATGCTGCTCTAAAACAATATCTGTTACTGACTGCATCAGCGGGTGAGCTGGGTGAATAAGACTTGCCATTGGCGAGCCAGCACGGCTTGGGATGCGTACAAACTGCTTTTCAAAACAAACGCGCTCGTACTTGCGCAAAACAGGATCTAGGTTACGGCGGTCGCGTCCTGTGATTTGCCTGTCACGCTCACGGATAATCGCAGGAACGTGGGTTATTTCGTACCGCCCATCTTCCCGTGAGCGTAGATCCCCGCCGAGCTGCTGGAACGCCTGGGAAAAAAAAGATCGGATGAAGTAGGGTTGTAGCTTTCTGGCCTCAGCTTTTTCCATCTCCTCTTTGATGGCAAAAAGGCGTTTTTCATCCATGACTTCTTCACAGAGAGCGTTGCGAGAAATGATTTCTCTTAGCTTGTTGGTGTCAAGATCACTCTCTACTCTTCGGAGTAAGCGAGCACGAACATTTGGATCATCACCATAACGAATGGCATCGATAAGAAGATCTTTTAAACTTTTATCTTCAAATACCTCGCCCAAAATATCAAATACACGCCCACCTAGCGCTTTTCTTTCGATCTCTAGTTTTTCAAATAATTTCTGGAATACATCTCCCTCGCGGGTTTCATTGGCAACGATATTCCAGAGGTGACACACCTCTGTTTGGCCGATACGGTGAATTCGACCAAAGCGCTGTTCTAACCGATTCGGATTCCATGGAAGATCGTAGTTCACCATCAAATTAGCATTTTGAAGGTTTACACCTTCACCAGCAGCATCGGTAGCGATTAGTACCCGTGTACCCGGATCGTTACGGAATAATTCCTGTACTTTTCTACGTTCTTCGCGCTTAACACCGCCATGGATTACAACAACGGCTTCTTCGCTTCCTAAAACATCACGAATACGTGAAGAAAGATATGTCAGAGTATCTCTATGCTCTGTGAAAAGGATTATTTTCCGTTGCCGTCCATCTTGGTCACGCATTTCAGGCGTGTTTTGAAGTAACTTAGAAAGCTCGTCCCATTTTCTATCTTGACCAGATTGAACAACATGGCGCGCTTGATCAACTAATTCTTCAAGAATTACAACCTCAGCTTCAAGCTCTTGAAGAGTTTGGGCTGCAGTGGCTTGGTCAACCACTTCTTCTTCAAACTCCTCATAGCGATCTGATCCCATATCATCGGAAGAGTCCCAAATGTCATCGGATGGAATATTGTCGAAGACTGATTCAGCTATAATTTGGCCACGTTGTCTTAATTTTTCATCTTCAATTCGACGCTTTAACTTCTGGTGACGACGCTTTAGAGACTGAAAGATGGCTTCAGGACTGGACGCCAAGCGTCTTTGTAGTGCTGTAAGTGCAAAACCTACTGTTCCTTTACGACCACCATCTTCAAGCCTGTCGGCTTTGTTCATTTCTTCTTTTACATACTCGGTAACAGAAGCGTAAAGGGCGGCCTCCATGTCTGATAGTTTATAATTGACTGTGTAAGCTCTTCGCTCAGGGAACAGCGGCGTTCCATCAAATTTTAGAAGTTCTTCTTTTACCATTCGGCGCATCAGATCAGAGACATCAACTTTGTGCGCACCATCACGAAACTTCCCATAGAAGCGATCAGAATCGAGAAGCGACATGAAAAGCTGGAAGTCTTCCTCTTTGCCGTTGTGGGGTGTCGCCGTCATCAGTAGGAAATGACGCGTGATTGACCCTAGCAGTTCTCCCAACATGAAACGTTTGGTTTTATTGACCTTGTTGCCGAAGTAATTAGCTGAAAGTTTATGAGCTTCATCGACAATAATTAAGTCCCATTGTGTTAGCTTGAGTTTCGTTTGAAGGTCTTCACTCCTCGATAATTGATCCACACGAGCAACCATTAAGTCGGCATCTTCAAATGGATTTCCTCCGCGTATCTGCTCTTCTAAGCCACGTGAAAAAATTGAGAATTGAAGACCAAATTTTTCGTACATTTCGTCCTGCCACTGTTCGACTAGGCTACCAGGAGCAACGATTAATATGCGTTTTGCGTCGGCGCGCATAAGCAGCTCACGGATGAAAAGACCCGCCATAATTGTTTTTCCCGCACCTGGATCATCGGCGAGGACATATCTTAATGGTTGCCTGGGCAGCATAGATTCATAAACTGCTGTGATCTGGTGCGGAAGCGGCTCGACGTTAGAGGTATGAACCGCCATCATAGGATCAAAAAGGTGGGCAAGGTTTATACGGTAGGCTTCTGTGGCCAGTTTAAATTCCGTTCCAGGAGCATCAAACGCCCAAGGACGACCTGCTTCAGCTAAAGAGAGATTTGCCTCGTCTCTTCGAAAGAGCATACGCTCCAAAACACGTCCATCAGAGGTTTTATAATAGACTGTCAGCGCATTATCGCCGACTTGTTCGGTGGTAACAATGCGAACGACACTCTGCTGTTCTATTCCAGAAACTGCGGCATCTTTCTTTATATGCTCAAGTTTCAACATTATTTTGCCTTCCTGTCTGATGTATGCCCTGGTACTAGTATCAAGTTTTCAACACCGTAAAGTGCTTGCGAATTTTTTAGCCACAGTTGATATTCCTTGCCTTTCAGACTGTGATCGGCTGTGCAATCGATATTCCATCTACGCAGAAAATACCCAACTAGTGCTGCGCGGATTTTTGTTCTCAACACACCATTTTGCATGCCGTACTCGGCTTCAATCGTGTCAGGGTGTTGAATGTTTGCAGGGTGAGGCACGAGATCCAATTCGACAATTCTGTTCCACTGTATGTCATTGGCATAACTTTCACTAGGGGTAATGGCTTCTTCGGTTTGTTTTGCATCGATAATTCTACTTAAGCTGAAATCTCTATAATCTTTATTTTTTCTGTCGTGAGCTCTAACATGCCACCTATCGCCATTAGCGACTAAAACAAATGGAGCAATGCTTCTGACGGTCAGTCCGCTAGATAGTGATCGGTAACTAATTTCGACGATTCTTTTCGAATAAATTCCTCTGCTTATAATAGCAAGAACATCCCCACTGATGGTACGATTTATCCCTGTCGTTTCATTTGGAATAACAGCTTTATTTTTGAGAGGGACTGTATCGCCATACCCGCCTGCGATCCATGGTAGAATTTGCTGAGGAAAAAATTCAAAAAGAGGGCTAAACCATTTTCCTATGATGTAACGTTTTTCGCTTTTGTCGTAGGAGAGATTTTTTGGAGCCAATTCTTTATAAAGGGCAAAATCTCTTGTGGCTGCGGCGGACTTAATGTCATAACTTTCTACAATGTCTTGGCGCATAACTTCACCGGTATACCTTAGGCGCAAGTCAATATAAGCTAAGCGGTCACGCTGCGCTTTACCAAGCCCTTCAATTTTATGATCCATGTTCATTTTGTATTTCTCTTCATTTTGATGATTAAACATAATTTATTTTGATTAGTCAATACTAATCAAAAGTATCATGTTAATGTGGTATGAAATGTTTTATATCAAGTATAAAGTTTTTATAAGTATTTACTAAAAAATACTTTTTTCACTAAATTTCCGAATCAGCTCCAAAACATCCACGTTCCGCCATACGGTAATGCCGGTCGAGATCTTGATTGGCTTTGGATACATGCCAAGTTGAACGCCCCGCCACCAGCTGGCGGCGCTCATGGGGATCAGCTTCAGCACGCCATCAAGCCTCATAAACCCTTCGGGCGGGATCGCTTCGGCATCCTTTGGTAATGGGGCGGGCTGAAAGGTTGGCTTCTTGAACCCCTTGCGGCATTCCTCGGTCAGGGCATGGCTGAGGATCTGCCAAAGCCTGGCTTCGTCGGTGAGTAGCCTGGATTTACTTTGCGCGAGTTGGGCCAGGCAGGCGAGCAGTTTGTGGTCCATGGGGAGGCCTAAACCTCAACGCTCAGGCCGGTAGGCACAAACCCTTTGCATTCAAACCCACCAAACCGCTGCGGGTAGCCGCGGGGGTTTGAAACCACGCGGGTATTACCTACCATGGTGTCATTGGCCAGATGGGTATGCCCGTACACCCAAAGGGCGGGCTGGTGCTGTTGGATGATCTCCATCATGTCCAGCGAGAGGTAGGCATCGTCTGAAATATCGGCTGGTAGCCGCCGGGTCGGCGGGTGGGGCGCCGGGCTATGGTGGGTGACAACCACCCGCGGCCCTTCAAGGGGCAGCGCAAACCACGCCAGCAGACGCTCTTTGAACTCCTGGTGCAGCCGCACCGTATCTTCGGGGATTAGGGGGGTCTCAGGGGCGGTCCAGATCCAACGGTAGTCGTTCATGTACTCCCGTGCTGCCAACATCGAAACCGGGTTGGCCCCACGGAAGTCGGTCCACATGGTTCCGGCAAAGAAATGAACGCCCTTGATGGTAAGAGACTCGTTCTGCATGAAGATGACCTGCGGATAGTTGGCTTTCAGCCAAACCCAGAACCTGGTTTCCTCCTCCTGCATCGGGCTGCGGACGTAGTATTCATGGTTACCGGGGATATAGAGGACGGGCTTGCGCCATTTGGCCAGAACCTTCTCCAAGGGGTCGGGGTAGTCGAAGGTGGTAATGTCACCGGCGAGGATCAGGACATCGCCAGCGTTGTTTTTGATGGGGGTAAAGCTGGCCTCAATTTCCAGGTGTAGGTCGCTCAGGATCAGGAGTTTCATGGGAGCCTTCGGTTTTCTGTTGAATATATGCGTCCAGATCCGCCAGGCGGTACCGGATGCGACTGCCGACCTTGACAAAGACCGGGCCACACTTCCGCCAGCGCCAGTTTTCCATCAGGCGGGGGGCAACCCCCAGGTAGGCAGCGGCTTGATCGGAGGTGAGGTATTTGGGCGCTTCCACATCGGTACCGGGCACGATGGAGCTGAAAGGCGATTCGGGGAGTTGCTCGGGCTCTGGGAGCTCTTCTGCGGTGTTATCCACGTTGATGAGGCTGCCGAGCGCCCCAGTGACCTCAGTCGCGGCCTGTTTCATGGGCTCGGCCATCAGGTGGGCATAGCGGGCGGTCGTCTGGACCTGGGAATGCCCCAGCAGGCGCCCGATCATGGCCAGGCTCATGCCTTGGCTCACCGCAAAGGAGGCGAAGCTATGCCGCAGGTCATGGATACGCACATCCTCAATACCAGCCGCTTTACGGAACCGCTGCCAGGCGTTTTGGATGTCGTTTAGGTGGGTGCCGGGGATGCGGCCCCAGATGACGTAAGGGTTGTCTTTAGGGCGGGCTGGGTGGCGCTCGATCTCTGCCAGCAGGTTAACGACTGCGGCGCCGATATAAACGGTCTTGGCTCCGGTTTTGGAATCCGGCAGGCGCAGCATCTTGTTCTCGCGGTCGTAGTAGTCCCATTTGAGGGTCTGGATTTCGCCCAGGCGGCATCCGGTCAGCAACAGCAGCTGGATGCAATACACCGCGGCCAGGTTCTCGTCGGGGTACAGCTTCAATTCATCCAGCACCGCCCCCAGACGCTTGGCTTCCTCTTTGCTGAGGTAGCGCTCGCGGGATTTCATTGGGTATTTTTTGATGAGCCGCCGTGGATTGGAGTGATCAGGGCGCAGCCCCCAAAGCTCCGCCAGCTGGAACATTTTGGAAAGCATCTCCAAGGAACGGTTGGCGTTATAGGGCGAACTGCGCATCTTATGGTGGAAGGCTGCTACATCGGCCCGGGTCACCTCGCTCACCTTCATGTCCCGGAAGTAGGGTTTGATGAACTTCTTCATCAGCCATGCGTAGCCCGCTGCGGTACTTTCTTTGCAATGCATCGCAACGTGTTCATCCATATAGCGATCGCAGAGCTCATCCATGTACGGCTCTTTTTTCTTATCCTGGGCCACTTTTTGGGGGTCGCCGCCACTTTTAACCTCCGCCAGCAATTTGATCGCCTGGTCACGAGCCTCCTCAGTGGTGAGGATGCCGTGCATGCCGATGGTCATGCGCTTAACCCGTTTGTTCTTCATGTACTGAAGGTAGTAGTGCTTACGCCCGTTAGGGCTCACGCAGAGGCAGAAACCCGGTAACTGCTCATCAAAGATCAAATAACGCTTCTCGCGGATATCGGCTTTTTCAACCAGGGATTTGGTGAGTTTGGGCATGGGCTGCGCAGGGCCTCCTTTCAACCCTCATGAATGCTCGCCAGCTCAAACTATGCAAGTTATTTCAATGCATTATCTAAGTATTGCGCAAACAAAATAGCTAGAACGAAGCCATGCGTGGTTCGTTTTGCCAGTTTATGAGGGAAATAGCCCGTTTTCACACAGAAATAGGGGTGTCAGTTGTTGACTTAATGTCAAATGATATATACCTTAGAGGCTATAACGACTAAATTATGAGACATTAAGCATGAGATCGCGATCACTGAATGCCCTCCCAATCCCCGTCAAGCGGGCTTTGGGCAAGCTGGGAGAAGATATCCGGACCGCCCGGGTGCGCCGCCGCATCCCCACCGCGATCATGGCGGATCGGGCCTTCATCAGCCGTGCCACTCTCATAAAAGTCGAAAAGGGCGATCCTGGGGTGAGCATGGGGACCTACGCCACCGTACTCTTTGTTTTGGGCCTTGCCGATAAGCTGGCCGAGTTGGCCTCTCTGCCCAATGACCCAACGGGGCAGTTCCTTGAAGAGGAAACTCTGCCGCAGCGCGTGCGCCTAAGCCGGAAGAAAGTTTAGGTTATGCAAACCGAGATATTTGTCTACATCGACCTTGAGGGAATGCCAGTACAGGTTGGGCAACTATGGATGCGCAGTAAAGGCAATCGGCAGTCGGCGTCCTTTCAATATAGCGCAGGTTGGCTTGGCCA
>RFNV01000334.1 GCA_009927005.1 Pseudomonadota bacterium | reverse complement strand
TTTCTTTCACATTTTTTTTGTATGCCCCACCAAAAGTAAAGCCGTACCTTTTGGTGTTACGGGTAGGTGTAGGCGCTGGAGAGAGAGCCGGAAGTGGCGTCGGGATTGGTGACAGTCACCGTGAGAGCGCCGGTGGTGGGTTTGGTGCCCAGGGTACAAATGATTTCGTTCGGGCCTTGGACAGTGGTGGTGGTGCAGTTAGCGGTGCCGACTTTTGCGGTGGCTCCTAGAACGAAGTTGGTTCCGTAAATAATAATATTGTTTCCAGCAGCAGCTCCGGATGTCGGAGTAACAGAAGTAACTGTCGGAGTAGCTGAAGTGTACTGCCGGCGGAAGACGTAGGCGGCGCCGCTTTCGCTACTACTATTATCAGCACTTGCAGTCGTGCCATTGGTGATTGTCGTTTGATTGCTGTCCTCGTAGGGTGCTCCGACGACGATGGTATCACCGGAAATTGCTGCGGAAATTCCAAAATTATCGCCAGCATCCGTATTCGAGGGTTTCAAGTAAGCTTCTCGCGCCCAAGTAGAACCTGTGCGCTTAAACACATAAGCAGCTCCGCTATCGGCTTTACTGGTGTCACTACTTGCCGTCGTCCCATTCGTAATCGTTATCACAGCACTTTCCTCACCGTAGGCCCCAATAACTAGCGTATCACCAGATATGGCAGTCAGAAATCCAAAGTAGTCATTAGAGGTAACAGTGGGGGCTTTTAAGTAAGCTTCTTGGGCCCAACTGCTTCCGGTACGTTTAAACACGTAAGCGGCGCCACTTTGACTCTTAGAATTATTACTGCTCGCCGTCGTCCCATTCGTAATCGTCACCTGATTGCTTGACTCTTGGGGGGCACCCACAATCAGGGTGTTCTCCGAAATCGAAACTGAATTACCAAAAAGGTCTGAAGCATCTGCATTAGGGGCTTTTAAGTAAGCCTCTTGAGCCCACGTGCTTCCCGTGCGCTTAAACACATAAACGGCTCCACTGTCAGCACTACTGTTATCACTACTTGCGGTAGTACCATTTGTGATGATGGTTTGATTACTATCCTCTTTATCAGCCCCGATCACGATCGTATTGCCCGATATGGCTGTGACATCCCCAAAATAGTCACCCGCCCCAGCATTCGGGGCTTTTAGGTAAGCTTCTTG
>RFNV01000134.1 GCA_009927005.1 Pseudomonadota bacterium | reverse complement strand
CGTGTTTCCTGCAGTGCCGGTCACTCCAGTCGGCGCACCAGGTGTGGCGTATGGAGTAACGGAAGTGGAGCTTTCTGAATAACTTCCTTGCCCAGCGGCATTCACTGCAGCCACTTCGAAAATGTAAGCGGTGCCATTCGTAAGACCTGTCACTGTGGCACTCGTTGAAGTAGAAGTACCATCGCTGAACGTCGTCCAAGATGTCCCACTATTCGACGAGTACTGAATCACGTAGTCCGTGATCGCACTCCCACCATCATTGCTGGGAGCAGTCCAACTGAGTGACACTTGCGTGTTTCCTGCAGTGCCGGTCACTCCAGTCGGCGCACCGGGAGTGGTGAGAGGAGTAATTCCAACTGCTGTTTGAGTGTAACTTCCAATCCCGGCAAGATTTACTGCCGCCACTCTGAAAAGGCAGGAGGTTCCATTTGCCAAACCCGTAACAATCGCGCTGGTACTCGTGTTGACTCCATCAGAAAAGTCTATCCAGGTAATCCCATTATTGCTGCTGTACTGAATGGAATAATCTGTAATCAAAGCACCGCCATTGCTAGAGGGCGCAGTCCACTCCAGCGACACTTGAGTGTTTCCTGCAGCTCCACCTACTCCCGTCGGGGCGCCGGGTGTGGTGTAAGGAGTCACGGAAGCTGAGCTCGATGAGTAGCTTCCCGTTCCCGCTGCATTCACTGCAGCCACTTGGAAAATATAAGCTGTGCCATTCGTAAGGCCTGTCACTATGGCGCTCGTTGCCGTTGACGTACCATCGCTGAAAGTTGTCCAGGATGTTCCGCTATTTGAAGAGTACTGAATCACGAAATCGTTGATTGCGCTGCCGCCATTGCTACTAGGCGCAGTCCAACTGAGTGATACTTGCGTATTTCCTGCAGTGCCGATCACTCCTGTCGGCGCACCGGGATTGGTGTACGGCGTGACGGAGGCTGAGCCCGTTGAGTAGCTTCCGGTTCCAGCTGCATTTACTGCCGCCACTTGGAAAATATAAGCTGTGCCATTTGTAAGACCGGTTACCGTGGCGCTGGTTGAAGTAGAGGTTCCGTCACTGAACGTCGACCAACTGGTACCACTATTAGAAGAGTACTGAATGACATAGTCGGTGATAGCACTTCCGCCATTGCTACTAGGCGCAGTCCAACTGAGCGATACTTGCGTGTTTCCTGGGGTTCCTGTGGCTCCGGTCGGAGCTCCGGGAATCGTGAAAGGAATAATGCTAAGAGAGCTCGGACTGTAACCCTGTGGGCCAGCTGCATTCACCGCTGCAACACGGAAAATATAAGCAGTGCCGTTGGTAAGGCCTGAGACAACAGAGCTCGTACTTGTTGATGTGCCGTCGCTGAAAGTAGTCCAGGATGTACCATTGTTGGAAGAGTACTCGATCACGTAATCGGTGATTGCACTGCCACCGTCACTGGCCGGTGCATTCCAACTAAGCGATACTTGGGTATTACCGGGAACACCCGATACTCCGGATGGAGCATCAGGAGAAGTAAAAGGGACAACAGCCGAGGAGTTTGAACTGTAAGTTCCAGTCCCTGCCTCATTCACTGCCGCCACTTTGAAAATGTAAGCCGTCCCATTCGTAAGCCCTGTAATCAGAGCGCTCGGGGAGCTTGAAACACCTTCATCAGATACAGTCCAGTTTGTGCCACCATCTGAGGAATATTGGACAGTGTAATCAGTGATCGGGCTACCGCCGTTACTAACGGAAGCAGTCCAATTAAGTGCTACTTGGGCATCTCCCGGATTTCCACTGACACCCGTGGGCGCATCGGGTACTGTTCGGGGCGTCAAAATCAAAGAACTAGAGCTGTAACGTCCGGTTCCGGCCGCGTTCACTGCTGCGACTTTAAAGACGTAAGCAGTGCCATTCGTAAGGCCCGTCACTGTAGCACTCGTTGACGTAAAGGTGCCATCATTAAATGTCGACCAAGAGGTGCCGCTATTTGAGGAGTACTGAATGACGTAATCGGTGATCGAATTTCCTCCATCTTCCGAAGGCGCAGTCCATGACAACGAAACTTGGGAATCCCCAGCAGTTCCACTAACTCCGCTAGGAGCGTCCGATAGAGTGTAAGGTGTAACAGCTTCAGAGTTACTACTATAACTTCCCGTGCCAGCGGCGTTCACTGCGGCCACTCGGAACAAGTAAGCTGTTCCATTGGCAAGTCCAGTGACCGTTGCAATCGTAGAAGTATAAGTCCCATCATTGGCCGTAGTCCAAGTTGTTCCATCCGTTGAGTATTCAATGACGTAATCATTAATTGCATTCCCGCCATCGCTAGCTGGCGCTCGCCACGCAAGACTTACTTGGCCATCCCCCGAAGTTCCAGCGAGATCACTAGGACTATCCGGCTTTTTATAGGGAGTAACACTTTGAGAATTATCACTGTAGGCTCCGGTACCAGCAGTGTTTACGGCTGCGACTTTGAAGATATAAGCAATACCATTCGTGAGGCCTGTAACAACGACACTTGTGGAAGTTGAAGCGCCGTCATTGAATGTTGACCAGCTCGTACCACTATTAGAAGAGTACTGAATAACATAATCCGTGAGCTCGCTGCCACCGTCACTCGCCGGGGCATTCCAACTGAGCGACACTTGTGAGTCACCGGGGGTTCCACTCACTCCCGTTGGCTTATCGGCAGTAGTCTTTGGAATAATTCCAAGTGAGCTCTCACTGGTGCTTCCTGTTCCCGCCACGTTCACTGCTGCCACTCGGAACAAATAAGCTGTTCCGTTCGCAAGATCCGTGACAACAGCGCTCGTGCTGGGACTTACTCCATCGGTAAAATCGATCCAATTAGCACCGTCGTTACTACTGTATTGAATTGTGTAATCCGTAATCAGCGCGCCGCCATTGCTAGCAGGTGCAGTCCATGAAAGAGCAACTTGAGTATTTCCTGCCGTCCCCATCACACTGGTGGGGGCTTCCGGTGTTGTTCGAGGTGTGACACTCTCAGAGTTGCCACTAAAACTTCCCGTACCAGATCCATTAACGGCTGCTACTTTAAAAACATAAGCGGTTCCATTCGTAAGGCCCGTCACGCTAGTGCTGGCTGAAGTGGAAGTTCCATCATTAAATGTGAGCCAAGAAGAACCTCCATTCGAGGAATATTCGATGACATAGTCGGTGATGGGACTTCCCCCATCATCCGAAGGCGCAGTCCAACTGAGCAACACTTGTGAATCGTCTGGAGTCCCACTCACTCCTGTCGGGGCGTTAGTTATCGTTTTCGGAGTAACACCCGAAGAGACAATGCTGTAATCTCCCGCTCCCGCGGCATTCACCGCAGCCACTCGAAACAAGTAGGAAGTTCCATTTGTCAGTCCCGTTACCGTTGCAGTGTTGGAAGTATGCGTCCCATCATTGACCGTGGTCCAAGAACTCCCGCTATCCGTTGAGTATTCAATCAAGTAGTCAGTAATTGCATTCCCGCCATCACTAGCCGGAGCAGTCCATGAAAGAGCGACTTGAGAGTCGCCTGCAGTCCCACTGACTTCGGTTGGAGCGCCAGGCAAGGTGTACGGGGTGATAAAATTTGAGTTGCTGCTATAACTGCCAGTCCCTGATGCATTCACTGCGGCCACTTGGAAGACATAAGGAGTTCCATTGGTGAGTCCCGTCACTGTAGCGCTCGGGGAAGTAGAAGTACCATCATCGAACGTCGACCAACTGTTACCGCTATTCGAAGAATATTGAATGACGTAATCCGTAATCGCACTTCCCCCGTTGTCTGCTGGTACAATCCAATTCAGTGATACTTGAGAGTTTCCTGCAATTCCGGAAATCCCAGTTGGAGCTCCGGGATTGGTTCGGGGAGTTACGCTCGCAGAGACGATGCTGAAATCTCCCGCTCCCGCGGCATTTGCTGCTGCTACTTTAAAAACATAAGCGGTTCCATTCGTAAGGCCAGTGACTGAGGCACTAGTGACAGAAGAAGTGCCGTCATTAAAAACAGACCAAGATGTTCCGCCATCTGAGGAGAACTCAATTAGGTAATCATTAATTGCACTGCCACCGTTACTGCTGGGCGCAGTCCAAGACAACGAAACTTGGGAATCTCCCTCAGTCCCAGTGACTGATGTTGGAACTCCAGGAGCTGTTCTTGGGGTAACACTTAAAGAACTAGCACTAAAACTTCCCGTCCCGGTTGCATTTACTGCGGCCACTTGGAAAACATAAGCAGTTCCATTAGTCAGGCCTGTGACGTTAAGGCTTTCCGACACAGATACCCCATCGTCAAGCGTGGTCCAGTGGGCCCCCGAATCTGATGACATCTGAACGATATAGTCGGTGAGTGCATTTCCACCGTCATTTGAGGGGGCGGTCCAAGAAACCAAGATCTCGGTATTCCCCGGGGCTCCGGTTACACCAGAAGGAATGCCAGGTGCCGTAGACGGAGTGACAGACTGGCTGGCAGTACTGTTAGCCCCCTGTCCGAGTGCATTCACTGCAGCAACTCTGAAAGTATAAGCTGTGCCATTGGCAAGATCGGTTACTGTGGCACTAGTCGAAGTTGAGGTGCCATCGTTGTAAGTGGCCCAAGACGAACTTTCACCCGCCAAGAACTGAATGACGTAATCGGTAATCGCGCTGCCCCCATCGTCTGCAGGAGCGGTCCACGAGAGAGCGACTTGACCATTTTCCGCTACTGCTATTAGCGAAGTAGGAGTGCCGGGAACTGTCAGGGTAGCCATCTGCAATGAAAGTGTTGAGGGACTTCCTGAACCCGCAACATTGACCGCCATCACTCGGAATACATATTCCAAGCCATTGGTAAGGCCTGTCACAGTCGCAGTAGTCGCAGTTGAGACTCCGTCATTCAAAGCAATCCAGCTTTCACCACTATTGGACGAGTACTCGATAACGTAATCAATAATCGCACTACCCCCGTCACTACTCGGAGCTAACCAATACAGTGAGGCTTGGCTGTTTTCAGGCACAACTGTGATTTCAGTCGGCGAACTGGGAACCGTTCTCGGAGTGATGGTCACTTCGGTCGGAGCAAAACTTCCCGCTCCAGCAGCATTCACTGCCGCCACTTGAAAGACGTAAGGAGTTCCATTGGCAAGTCCCGTCACGGTAGCAGAAGTTTGAGGACTTACTTCATCGGTAAAATCAGACCATGAAGAGCCACTGTTGCTACTGTACTGAATCGTGTAGTCAGTAATGGGAGCGCCACCTGTATTACTTGGCTCAGTCCAACTGAGTTCTACTTGTTCATTTCCAGGATTTGCAGTGATTCCGGTGGGAGCACCGGGGATTAAAGCGAAAGTCGAAGCAGACGGAGTCTCTTCCCCCAGTTGCGGTTCTCTAATATCTGCACAGCCTGCAAGCAGTGCAAGACACAATAGAATGTGCGAAAAAATTTTCATCCAAAACCTTTTTACGTTCCACAAAAAGCGCACGCGGTTTATCACCTTATTATATACGCTTTAAGCAGACCGCGTCCCGACGCAATTTCCGCGCCTTACCTCACTTTCTTTTCGGGTGTTCTTGCACTCAAACCAATGAAGCCGTCGCCATAATTCCTTCACATTTCCTTCACAAA
>RFNV01000349.1 GCA_009927005.1 Pseudomonadota bacterium | reverse complement strand
TTTGTAGAGCCCTTAGACATCTGAATGTATACGGAAGGAACACGCCGAAACCTCAGCACAGTGACACTTCTTGACCCCTGAAATCATTGGTTTTTTCGGTGTTTTTTTAGGCATCCCGTTTGCTAATTGTATGAACTGAGGAAGGGGTTAAAAGTGAATCGGTTTTCTTTACAGATTCTCTCAAGCGCTTTTATTTTCAGCGCCCTTCTCACTGCTGAGACTTCAGCCAAAAGCAGTGCCGTTCAATTTGAAACGGAAAAAGAAAACAATAGGGCTCGAAAAAACTACGTCGAACGGTTCATCAAATTTACTCAAGACCAAAACGTCTCTGGAAAAGCAAAAGATCCCAATGGAAAAGTAGTTCAGGGTGGTCAGAAAACACAATTTAACAGAGACGATGGAAACTCTTTCCAAAGTGCTTTGACTTATCACGATGCTTCTTATGCAACCCCTGATGAGCAAGCGAAGCAACAAAACCCCAATGACCCCAAAGCTCAAAACAGACAACTATACCCTTTTATTTCTTCTCACGGTGGCATCTCGGCCGGTGGTGGCTCTTCCCAATTGGAACGGGCCGTTTATGAAAAACATACGGAGTATTCCAAGCAAGATGAAGATCCAGAACAGCAAAAAAAGCGAGATAAAGAAAAAGGGGTTCGATACTTTTCTATTTTCAAACAAGAGACGAAGGAAATTAAGCCAGACCCCAAAAACCCTGACCAACCAGAATCGGTGACTCGGGTAAGTCTCCGTCCCGAAGTCCAAGAACAAATAGAACAGGTAGGACTCGAAGCTTTTAAAACCGTGGAGAGTTCTGCCAAAGACGCGGATGCCCAAAATGACGCCAAAGCCATGGGGAACCTGACTTTCTACCGTGAGGCAATCGCTCGAGCCTCAAAAGCGCTATGGGATTCGACTCTTTCTAATTTATCTCAAAGGAGAATTTTCAAAAATGGAGAAGGTTCTCTCGCTGAATCAGCAGCGACTTGTGAAGCCTGGGCGCAGGGAGAAAACCAAGAAATCGAAAACAAAATAAAAGACCCCCAGGAAAAACAAGCCAAACTGGATGCTTTAAAAGAAAAAGTTCAAAAGTGTAATCAAATGGCGCAAGTTCCTTGGAGCGCAGTCGATCCCAAAATTGAACAGGATCCGAAGGGAAACGGAACTCAGCTCAAAGAAAATGGACCTAACTTTGAAGATAAATATGCCAGAGACTTAAGAAATCAGCTCGAAGTGATGGATAAAGTCGGTGTAAATCCCGATCAACTCAAATCAAATTGGAGATACAGCGAAGAAGAGTTTCAAAATGAAGTCGTCACCGGAATCGATGACTCCGGACAGGTTAATACAACCACGATGTCTAATGCCCAACAAATCGAGGAGTATAACGCTGCTTTAGACGAGTCTTTAGAAAGCTTAAAACAGCTCAAAGCTGGGGTTCCAGATCTTCAAATTGATGAAGAGGCTATCCAAGCGAAAAAGATCCAGGTGGGCCAACAAAATATCCTTGAAATCAATAAAGTCCCAGACCAAATGATGGAGGAACTGGGCGGAAAATCAACCGTTGCCCCAGCGGCCAGAAGCTACTCCGAACTTCTTCAAGAACAAAATGCGGGAAATACACCCGCTCCTTGATGTCCCCTCGGTGAGCGTGTATAAACTGGCCCTTATGAACTCTGAATCCTCTTTTTTTCAACTAAGAAGTTTTTTTGAAAAACCTGTCTGTCAAAAGGCTGCCGAACCCCTGAAAGACGGTGCAGAACTTGCTATCCAAGTGGGTAATGAAGCCCCATTCTCTCTTTTTAAGCAACGCGGACAACTTACTTTTCTCCCGACGGCTCCGACTTCTCCCGATATGACTTTTGTCTTGGGAGGCGAGATCCCTAATCTGCTGAACCAGCTGAACTCCAACGAAATCGCCGAAATGGGGATTTCCATTTTTAATTGGATGCTTGAAAAAGATAACAACAAGCGAATTTCGGCGAGAGTTCATACAGATTCTTTTTCTATTTTAAGGAAAGGCTATCTTGGAGTACTCGCCCAAGGGGGATTGCCTGTGATGCAGTACTTGGCCACGAAGGGCCTCGGCAATCTTGGAAAACTAAAAAGTGCTTTAGCAAAAATGCGGAGGTAGGAAGATGTCTTTGAGTCCTTTTATTTCAAAAGATCACATTGCTCAATTAAACCAGAAACTCGGACAAAAGATTTCGAAGGATTATGCCTCACTACTCGGACCAGACGAAAGCCTTCTCGTAGTGGTCACGCTGAAGGGAGCGATGATTTTTGGAAGCGATTTAATCAGAGAAATCACAGTGCCGATGGAACTCGATTTTGTTCGATTAGCTAGTTACGGCTCAGGCACGAAAAGCAGTGGTGCTGTCCGTTTTTTGAAAGACATGGAAGCTTCCCCCGAGGGAAGACATATTCTGGTCTTAGATGAAATTGTAGATTCGGGAAGAACTCTGGCATTTTTAACCGAGCACTTGAAAGCTTTTTCACCTAAATCGGTGCGCCTGTGCTCCTTACTCTCCAAACCCAGCCGACGAGAAATCGAAGTTAAACTCGATTACTTAGGAATGGAAATCGAGGATAAATTCGTAGTCGGCTATGGTCTTGATTTCGGCGAAAAATATCGGAATCTTCCCGATATCTGTATTTTAAATTAACGCTGCTTCGCAGCTGCTTTCACTTCTAGAATCGCCGGCTTGTGCGTTGGATGTAAATGGCAGCCGATGGTGTATTCTCCAGGCTTTAGGTCTTTTGGTATTTTAACAGTGATTTCTTCTGCTTTGTGCCGATGCACTTCTTTTTGAATTTTTAACTGAGGAATAAAGAAGCCATGGAAGTCAAATCCGCCTTCTAAATCGTGTTTGATTAAG
>RFNV01000138.1 GCA_009927005.1 Pseudomonadota bacterium | reverse complement strand
CGGATTTAATCGTAACTTCTCTCACGGCTCCCAGAGAAGCCATACTCAAAAGTAGTCCCGCGAAGATTAACTGTTTCATGTTTAATTCCTCCTGATAAAGAGTTAGGGGGCATAACCCCCATTTCTGGAGATTATGCCCCCACTCAGGTTACTTTAGCTACCAATTATTAGCGGCTTTTAAGATTCACAACTTCATCTAACATCTCGTTAGCGGTTGTGACACCCTTAGCTGACGCTTGGAAGCCACGTTGAGCTTTAATCATTTGGACGAACTCATGAGCTAAATCGACATTCGATTGCTCAAGACTCTTCGTCATCACGATTCCCCGTCCGTTTGTGTTGGGTTTTCCAATCAAGGGCTGTCCAGAAAGCACGCTTTCACGGAATTGATTGTCTCCCATTTTTGACAGACGCTCGGTGGCTTCAAATCGTGCAACACCTAACTGACCAAGCATTCGGTTTTGTCCGTTGGTATAAACCCCCTGGACCATACCATCTGCGTCAATACTGGTATCTGTAAGCACTCCAGAAGCCCATCCATCTTGGACGTTTCGGAACATAGCGCTCTTAGATCCGTATTGAGTCGTTCCCTTTTCCCCTGTTCCTAATTGGTCAGTGGGGTCCCCAAAGTTGAACTGAATGTTTTGATCAGCAACAGCACCAGCGAAATTCGTGTTCACAATATTTTGTGACACATTTTCCAAGCGTCCATTTTGATCGAATGACAGAGTTCCTTGAACCACAACGCTTTGCTCGCCAGGAACGCCATCAGTTAGGTTTCCACCATCAGTCATTGCATAGAATTCCCAAGTGTTTTCTGCTGTTTTGTTGTAATACATCGTCAAAGGACGTGCGTTACCAACAGAGTCAAACACTTGAATCCCTGTATTGAACTGTGATGTTTCTTCAGGTTTTGTGAGATCAATCGGAGCACCAATAGGAGCTCTAGCGTCCAAGTTCACATGAAGTTGGATGTTCTCACTGGGTTTCGCAGCAATCGTATTATAAGGAATACGAATGTCTGTCAGTTTTCCCGAAATCGCTCCAGTTGGTGTCGCTTCGTACGCTTGCACTCGATAACCGTTTAAGTTAACGAGCCAACCATCTTTATCGAAACGAAAGCTACCATCTCGAGTGTAAGTTTGTCCCAGAGCATCGCCTTTTAGAATGAAAAATCCATTTCCGCTGATGGCGAGATCGGTAGGTCTGTCGGTATGAGTGACTGAACCTTGGCTGAGAATATTCGTTACGCCCGCTAACCCGGCCCCGCGGCCGATCTGAATTCCAGAACCACTTGTTTCGGCAAGGATGTTTTGGAACTCTGAACGGGAGGCTTTAAATCCCGTTGTATTAGCGTTAACGATGTTATCGGTAATCACTCCAAGA
>RFNV01000208.1 GCA_009927005.1 Pseudomonadota bacterium | reverse complement strand
GCTTGGCCATTGGCTTCAAGCCCGGAAATAGCAGTACTCATTGATGATACAACACCCATGTTTTTCTCCTAGGAAATCCAAAGCTTCCGTTTTAGGTGAGACTCACCGAAAACATGGGCCAGCTTTGGTTGTTTATGTTTGCGACTAAGGTGGCAGCCCTAGCCGGTTAGACTAAAACGGCACTATCGATATTGGTAAAAACTCGTTCTTTTAATTGCGTTCTATCCATCGCCGTCACAATGGTTTTAGAACGGATATTGGCGATAAAAGCGACATCGTCGGCCAGGATCAGCGCTTCCCGACTGCCCTTAGCTTCAAGGGCTTCAATGCCACCCATCACACGTTTTTCCAATGCCGGACTCCACGGAATTTCACGAGAACGAATGCGTGTTTCCGCGTGTTGCGACATGCTGACTTTACTTTCTTCTTGGCGGAGAATTTTCTGGAACTCTTCAGGACTGGCGCCTTGGTTAGCTTTGCCGATACTCGGCCGCTCTCCCAGTGCTCCCGCACCTGATGGAGTGATTGAAGCACTCCCCGCTCTGTAGAGATCTTGAATACTCATGGTCTTAGACTTTCAAAGGATGCAAAGGGAGGAAATCCTCTCCATTGCTGTTCCATGTCTGTGCTGTCGACTTCACGTTCAGCTGACTCAGTGGGTTCCGCCATTTTCGGAATGGCAACGGGCTCTTTCTCGGGAGCTTTCACGCTCGGCTCCTTTGGAACTGAAACTTGGTTAGGCACCGGAACAGATGCCGTCTCCTTGGTTTCTTGTCCTACAGAAGTCACCTTTGCCAACTCCAACTTGGAACTGCCTGATGAAGTCTGAACAACCAGAACTGGATTGTTCCCATTCATTTCCACTGCCGTTACACGTCCAGAGAGCTTGGCTCCCAGTTCCTCGGCTTGCCCTGAAGGGTTCACCCCTTGCACTCTAAACGTGTATTTTCCTGAAGGCAGTGTTTTACCATCTTGGTCTTTTCCATCCCAAGAGAGACCAGCTTCAGAGTTCTTTGCATTCATTTCTAACTCACGAACGACTTTCCCCTGATCGGAGTAAATTTGCGCTTTTACCGGGACAACCCCATCTTTCTTACTGAAAGAAAGATTCACTGATTGTCCTTCCATAAGATCCACTTCATTCCCATTGGCAGTAACCGTCTTACCAATCATTCCTAGAGCAGACAGTTTCGCTTCATTGCCCATACCCCCTTGGAGACTTTCAATCCCCTTATGGATATTTTGCAATTGCTCTAGCGATCCAAATTGGGCCAATTGAGCGGAAAATTCTTGATGCTCCATGGGCTTTAGAGGATCTTGATTATTCAGTTGTGCCATGAGTAACTTCAAGAAATCATCTTTTCCCAAAGTATTCTTGGGTTTGACTCTTTCTTGAGGAATATCAGTGAGCTTACTTGGCAAAACAGCATTAACTTCGTTCATAGAGTTCCTTTAGATACGGATATCAACTCGACTGTCACTCCAGCGAGCACTTGCTCGACTGGTGTTAATCATGGGCTGTCGGTTTATTTCCGTAGCCTCCATCATCCAGGGGGATCTTGTGGACCCGTCCCGACGATAGCTTTCCGATTGCTGGTCGAAACTTCCTTGTCTAGAAAAACCAGCGTACTGGTTCTCTAAAAAGGATGGATCCATCTCGCGGCTGACATGAACCTCGATTTTAGCAAGGTTCAAATCTTGACTCTGGAGAGACTGCTGTAGGTCAGCTACTTGGCCTTCAATCGCCATTTTTGCAAAATCGTTATCCGACTTCACAGAAACTTCGACGTTTTTGCCTTTCGTACTTACATGAATCTCAACTTGGCCCAACTCCGGGGGAGAGAGCACAAGAGTCATTTTACCGCCGCCCTGATGTACCATTGATTCCACTTTATGGAATACTTCCGGAACAGGGACATGACTGACTCGATGATTGGTTACTTCTTTTGGTTGGAATGAATCCATCTTGTTTGAAGTATCTACACCGGTATCAGCAAATCCAAATTCCAGAGGTTCTGTGGATTTCTTTTTGGGCTTGTCAGCCCCCTCAATCGGCAAAGTCTCGAAACTTGCTTTCTCTAGTGGGTTTTTTTCCATGCCAGAAATGCTCTCATAACTGCGCGGAGCTTCCTTGTTCAGAAAGTTAAATGCCTGAACTTGTTTTCCTCGCTGTTGGAGAACTCCTGGCTGTACCAGTTTGGAGTTTCCCGCTTCACTTTTCTCAGCCTGTTGAGTCTGAGTTTTCATAGCAGCTTCGAAAGCTACTTTAGCCAGGGGATCTTCCAAATCCTGGAAACCAAGATCAGCTTTAGTTTTCGAGCTTTGATTACTTTTCAGGTTCTGAATTGGTGTCCAATCAGCTTTACCACTTCCTTCCAATGGAAGAGGCGCCTCGACTTGAGGCTGCTGAAGCGATGTCAAAGGGGAACCAGCGAATGCGTGCATTTGGAGCAGCGAATTCTTGGCTTGATCCTTTTTATCGAAGACCTCCAAAAGAACTTGATCAGAATCCGTGAGGTTCTTTGAACCAGTTGCCTGGTTCATATCCACACTTTCCATTTCGATGTCAGTGACTGTCGAATCGGTCTGGAGGCCCAAGAGATAGTTCAAAAAGTCAAACTCTCCTGTCTCCGACATTCCGAGTGAATCGCCGTTAAGCAACGAAACGGAAGAGGGATTAACTCGTCCTATATGAATTTGATTGATCATTGTTTTTTACCTCCTTTCTTTTGTTTTTTACTACTCTCCGATGGGAGCTATCGGATTATTCTCCGCACCTTCATTGACCTTCTGAGAATTCTTTTTGGTGGCTTTTGCAAAGCCAGATTCGGTAATGAGCTTCGCCCTTTCAGGACTCATTTTCGCTAGTACTTCTGCCGCTTTTTGTGGCTTCATTTGGGTAATTATTTGCGTTGCCAGTTTCACTTCTGTCGTTTCCAGTACTTTGGCTGCCTGTTTGGGCTCCATCTTTTCATAAATTCCAAGAAAGCTGGCCAATTGTCTTTCTTTGGCGCCCTCAAACTCTTCGCTTTTTTGCTTGAGCTCAGCTTCCATTGCTTGGAGTTTTTTCTTCCAAGTTGCTTCCTGGGATCTCATCTTTTCTTCGATTGCGCTCTTTTCTTTTACAATTGATGCCTTTAACTCTTGAAGTGTCTTCTCATGGCGAACCATCTGCTCTTGAACTGCTTTTTCGCGCTCTTGCAACTTCTTCTCTCGTTCTTCTAAGCTTGTGATTGACGAACCCTGGGCTACGGTGACCTGAAAAAGAGTCGTCGTAGCGGCCACAAGAGCGGCTCCCCATACTTTTTTGAAAGAACGCTTTTTCATTCTTTTGTCAGCTCCAGGATCTGATAGTTTTCATCCAATTTCTTCTGCTCAGCTCGCGATTTCTGAATTTTAAATTCGGCCAATCTTTTTTCCTTAACCTTCTCTAGGGCCTTCTTTCTCTTCGAGATAGCCGACAGCTCCATTTTTTTAATCTCCACCATTTCTAGTACCGATTCGATTTCGGTTTGAACACGCTTGATGTCTTTCAAGTTGGCATCGACTCTATCCATCCAGATCTTGATCCATGGTGCTGCTACTGTCTGAAATTCAGTATTTTTTTTGAAAACCTCTCGGTTTTCATTTTCAAAGTGTTGGAGCTCTGTTTTTAGGCGGCTGAGTTGGGACATGACATTTGCCAACTCCAACTTTTTTGCCATTTCCCTTTGATCAAAAAAACGGGCTGCTTTTTCCAATCGAAACTTAAACTTCATTTTAAGAGCTCGTGTAATTTGGTTTTCGACTCATAGAAAGAGGCGCTTTCCTCTCGGGTCTGCATTAAGAAATCACGGATTTGCGGCTCTTTTTCAATTGCTTCATCAATTGCAAGATCGCTTCCTCTAACATATAGACCTAAATTGATGGCGTCTTCGTTATCTTGGTAACGAGAGAGAATTTGTTTGAGGCGCCTTGCTTCTTGACTATGGCTTTTTTCAGTCACTTGATCCATGACTCGGCTTACGCTTTGTAAGACATCGATAGCAGGGTACTGGCCCTTATTGGCAATTCTGCGCGAGAGCACCAAATGGCCATCCAAAAGTGAACGAGCACTGTCTGCTACTGGATCTTCTAAGTCGTCTCCTTCCACTAAGACAGTATAGAGACCCGTAATACTTCCCTGGGCTCCAAAGTTACCGGCGCGCTCAACTAATCGAGAAATGCCAGCAAAAACACTTGGCGTGTAGCCTTTGCTTGTGGGTGGCTCACCAGCGGCCATACCAATTTCTCTTTGAGCCATGGCAAATCTGGTTAAAGAATCCATGAGCAGGAGAACTTGTTTCCCTTGTTTTCGAAAGTACTCTGCAATGGCAGTGGAGACATAAGCACCGCGGGCTCTTCGAATAGGAGATTTTTCAGCAGTTTCGACAACAATCACACTTTTTCGTCGGCCCTCTTCGCCTAAATCGTGCTCAATAAACTCTCTCACTTCTTTTCCACGCTCTCCAATCAGTCCGACCACAACTACATCAGCTGAAGTGTAACGGGCCATCATCCCCAAAAGGACACTCTTTCCAACTCCAGAGCCCGCAAATATCCCCGCTCTCTGTCCTCGTCCACAGCTCAGACAGGCATTGACACTTCGAATTCCCAAATCAATCGGCTCTCTAATGATTGTTCGTTCCATCGGGTTTAGGTATGAC
Source organism: Pseudomonadota bacterium (assembly GCA_009927005.1). Classification (GTDB taxonomy): domain Bacteria; phylum Bdellovibrionota; class FAC87; order UBA2466; family UBA2466; genus RFNO01. Next base: position 21,764 of record RFNV01000208.1, on the reverse strand, counting down.
CCATAGAGTGGTATTTGTTCACGAAGATTCAGGTTTTTTTGGCCCTCAAGAGGCATACACATGGAATCAACCACTTGACCCAGAAGTTGGGGCCCAACCGGTATGACCGCTTGGTCCTCTTCCAATGTAACCAGATCCCCTAATTGCAGATTTGAAAGATCATCGAGTGGCATCGCAGTATGGCCAGCAGGATCCAAACTAACTATTTCTAAGGGGATTCGTTGGTTCTTGCTGTGGGCAACACACATCGACCCCACTTTTGCATTTGGGATAAACACCCGTATTGAATCCCGCCGAACTTTCGTCACGCGACCACAATAATGGAGGAACGTTTCGTTCCTAATCCCCTCACAGATTGAATCAAAATCCATCATACGCTTTCAATCCACCCTAAAACTCGTTCAAGATTTTTCTTTTCATCAAAAATGACACCGGCATTTCCTGCTTCAAATCGAATTTGACCAATCTCAAGTTGGCGGTCTTCCATTAAAGTCCACTTCCTATTCGCAGCGCCATCGCCAGCTTGAGCTTTTAATAACTGGTAATCCTGAGGACAGACGTAAATAATTACCCGTTCCTTCTCAAGGAATTCAGACATGTTTTGGGTCATCCAGTCTTCAATATCTTGAACAGTCTTTTCCGAGGTCTTCAAGTGCACCTTTTGAACAATGTAACTCAGCGTCTTACACCATTCTTTCTCATGCGTTCTTAGAAGAGACTCTCGTCGAAGAGTCCATTCCTCGAGTATTTTCTCCCACGCCCTCTCGCTGGCTACTTTCCTCATCTCTGTCTCTGCAAGCTCTCTTTTCCAGCGTTCCGCTAACCCGGATTCTAATATTTCCAACCGGGTTTCAATCTCTGAGAGGGACAGGTTTTCGAGATCTGACGAAGCTAAGCTGGTTTGTTCCACCCACTCGTACTTACTGAGTATTTTAAGTAGAGTTCTTTTGGTTCGTTCCTCGACAATCGACTCCACGTGACTCCGCACATGGGGATCCACCATCAAGTCTCGGAGGTATTCCGGAGACACCTGGAATGAGGATTCTGCTTGAGGGCTTCGGCTAGGCTTTTCGGTACTTCCGAAAAGCTGAAACACTCCGCATGAATCAACTTGCTCAGGCGACCATATCTGATTCTTCACCAGCGCCAATGATTATTTTCCCTTCTTTTTCAAGTCGCTTAACAACCGCGACAATATCCTTTTGTGCCTTTTCAACATCACTTACTCGTTGGGGCCCCAAGGCCGCTAAGTCATCTTTTAACATTGCGGAAGCACGTTCAGACATCGCTTCATAAAGCTTTTCCCTGAGCTCGTCTGGTGCGTTTTTAAGAGCCAACAGAAGAGTCTGGTTCGGAACGTCCCTAAGAACTTGCTGGAGTCCTCTTTGGTCTATCTTGATGAGATCAGTAAAGCTGAAAATGTATTGCTTAATCTCTACAGCTAGAATCGGATCTTTGTCCTCCAGTCGTGTCATGAGAGAAGTCATGGTTCGCTTGTCGAGATTATTAATCAATTCTGCGATCACTGGAACCCCGCCAAATTGATTCCTAGTTCCTGCTGCTTTCCCACCCAAGTCTCGCTTCAAAACCTCGTCAAGTTCATCGATCTTTTCGGGGGCAATATATTCTAGAGTCGCCATGCGCGAGATAATTTCCGGACGAAGATTGTCAGGAAGAGTTTTTATCATCTGGATCTGCTTGTCCGTATCCATGTGTGCAATAATTAGAGCAATTGTTTGGGGATGTTCATCTACAAGAAATTCAGAGAGGGTCTTTAAGTCGACATTTTCCAAACAAGTGAGGCTTTTTCTTTCGACCAGATTAACGGCGGAACTTCCTGCACCAAAGATTGATTTCGCTCGCTCAGGGCCCAAAATCTGAGAAATCGTTTCTGGTTCTGATAGATTTTCTTCAAAGATGATCTCTTCGGATTCGTTGAGTTTAAAGAGGTATTCTTTTAGAACCTCGTTGATCAGTGCGATGGGGGCTTTTTTCATGCTCCCCATGACTTTGAGGAGTTTTCGAACCTCAGTATCTTTCAATTCTTTGAGAATTTCACCCGAGCGGTCTTTGCCAAGTACATTCATAAGGATCGCGGTTTTTTCAATTCCAGTAAGTTGACTTGTGGTGATAGTCTTCATGCTGCAATCCCTTCAGCTTTTTTCTCTGAGTCTTCCTCAAACCATTCCTGAATGATCCGGACCCCCTTCTTGGGTGACTTTTCAAGCTGTTCCAGAATCAGGTTCTTCAATCGTTTTTCTTCTTTTTTGGATTCCGTTTCAGAGAAGATGTCTCTGATCACGTTGTCCTGTTCGTCATTTTTTTCCATTTGAGCTGCGAGTCCTTTATTGGTGAGAGCATCTTCAATGGCTTCGCTAGCTGTTATTGACCCCTCTGCAGAGGCTTGGACAGCAGCTTCCAACTCTTCAACAGTTCTTGGAACGGTAGTTAGCTCATCCTCCGTTAACTTTCTTTTTTCATCTGCGCCCGTCACCCACTTTAAGAAGGGTCTTAGGACCATAAACATGAAGCTTAAAATAACCAATGCGATGAGTCCGTTTCGAATCAAAGGCATCTTCAGGTTTTGGAAGCTAAATCCTGGAACAGGTTCAGCCTCGGGAACATTTAGGTCGGTATTGTTAAATGGCATTGAGCTCACTGTGATGCTATCTCGTCGTTGAGCATCAAACCCTACCGCATTTGCAACCAAGTCTTGAATCCGGCGAAGTTCTTCCTCTGTTCGCGGAGCAAAGGTTTCAGTCGTTGAGTTAGGTGTTTTCGTATAGTAGCCATCCACTACAACGGCTACGGTCATTCTTTTGATGGACCCGCTGGGCTTATCAACCACCTGAATTTTTCTGGGTACAGCGTAGTTCGCGTTGCTGGTGTTCTTTTCGTTTGTACTGGTTGCCATGGGAACCTGTGGATTGTTGGTCTCCGTTCCTGGCAGGTTTGATCGACTTCCTGGTATGCCCATTGGATTCGGGCGAGAGCCCACATTGCTTTCATCCGTCTTTGAAACGCTTCGTGCAACCACTTTTTCGGGATCAAAGGTTTCTTCTGTTGTGTTAACTCTCGACGGATCGATTTCAGCCGTTACTTTAGCCCTGACTTTTCCGAATCCCACAACAGGAGTTAACATTTCCTCAACTCGCCGTTCATACTCGGACTCAATTGATCGTTGCATCTCAAGAAGTGCAGTAGGAATCGCCGGAGTACTGGTATCTTCTGGGCGATGAAGAAAGTTTCCCTTGGTATCCACGATGGTAATCTGATTTACTTTCAGTCCCTCAACAGCACTGGCCACCAAGTGGGCAATACCAGTCGTTTCCTGTTTCGAAGGGGTCATCCCGTTTCTCAGTTCTAAAACAACGGAGGCTTTTGGTGGATCTTCTTCTTCAAGAAACGTTTTCTTCGGAGGAACGCTGATGTGAACCCGAGCCGTTTTTACAGAAGCTAGGCGTTGAATCGACCGAGTCAACTCACCTTGAACAGCTCTGACATATTGAATTCTCTGGACATAACTGGACATGCCGATGGTGGAATTATCAAACTTCTCAAAGCCAACAAGATCTTGTCCTGGTAGGCCTTCTTTGGCGAGCTCCATCCGCGCCTTATACACTTGGCTAGCGGGCACGAGGACAGTGGAGTTATCTTCATTAACTTGATAACTAATGTTTTGTTCACTCAACTTTTTAGCTACATTTTTCGACTCTTCAGGACGCAAATCGGAATACAAAACCTGCAAAGGATCTCGCTTTAGCAGACTCACCATCGTGGTAAGACCGACTGCTACAAAAGCAGCAGCAGAGAGATAGAGGATCTTCTTTTGTTTCGGCAAACTATTAAAGTATGTCTTCGCCGATTCAAACAGCCGAGTAAGTGTCTCGTTCATAATTTATCCGAAGAAAAATTTATCAGACCTGCATTCTCATTACTTCTTGATAGGCATCTATCACTTTGTTTCTGACTTGGACTAAAAGCTTAAAAGCTGTTTCAGCCTTTTCCATCGTAATCATAGCGTCATGGAGATTCTCTGATTTTCCGACTGCTAGGTCTTTTGCGCTCTTATCTGCCGAACCCAACAGTTGGTTTACTTCATCAAGAGAGCGACTGAGAAACTCAGAAAAACCTTCGGCCTTGTTCTCACCCGATTGGAGAGCCGAAGCTGCAGTATTTATTGCTGGCTCATTAGGAATAAGTTGAGGGCTAATAGATGAGATGTTCATAGATTATTTTCTCCCTATTTCAAGTGCCTTATTCATCATGCCTTTAGCTACATTTATTGAGGTCACATTGGCCTCATAGGTTCGACTCGCCGTGATCAAATTCACCATTTCTTCCATCGTATTGATATTTGGATAAGCTACAAAACCTTCAGGGTTGGCGTCCGGATGCCCTGGTTGGTAAACCAACTTTGGGGGATTTGGGTCTGACACCACATCCGCAACTTTCACACGATGCAGAGGAACCTCTTTCATTTGACCCGCTAACTCAGATGCAAAATCTCGGGTTGTTTCGGCTTCAAAGACAACATCCTTACGACGATAAGGTCCCCCCTCGGGTGTTCGAGTGGTCTGAGCATTAGCTAAATTGCTTGAGGTCGTGTTCATTCGCATGCGCTCTGCACTCAGAGCAGAAGCGTTCACGTCAATTGATTTAAAAAAATCAGACATTAGTTACGACCCTCCCCAATTGCATATTTCAGGAAGAAAAACTTTTTATTTATCATTTGAGTGTTTGCTGAGTATTGAACCTCATTCTTGGTCATAGCAGCCATTTCTCTGTCCATGTCCACGGTATTTAAGTCCTGTCCCATTTCGGAATGGGGATCTTGAACAATATTTGGTTCAACACTAAGAACATCGGGCCCCATGGCCCCTGACTCGTTAGCTTCGACGGCTCTTTGCAACTCAGATTCAAACTCAACTTTTCGAGCTTTAAAACCAGGCGTTTCTGCATTGGCGATGTTATCGCTGATCACCGATTGCCGGAGCAGGTGGAGATCCAGAGACTTGGATAAAGTATCAATGGTTTTGTCGAATAGTGTCATAAAAAGACTTAAAGTTCTTAAAAGGAAATACCGATAACTTTAGAGTAGCAATCCATAGGCCAAACTTTTTCCGCATAAAAATTCTGTTCTCAATCGAAAACAGGGAATTTTTTTCCTAGTTCACGGAATTTTTTTCAGGCTACATCCTGATACTGTCGTAGTTTATTTCGTAAAGTTCTGACGCTAATCCCCAATTTTTTAGCTGCTTCGGTCTTGTTTCCTTGTGTCCCTTGGAGAGTGCGCTCGATATGAACCTTTTCAATTTCCGCTAGAGACCGCTCTCCTTGAATCACTTCCTCAAACCCCTTGGGAGAAACCAGCAAGTGGGCGATTTCATCACCGTGAATCTCGTCTCTTTCCGTGAGGAGCACTGCCCGCTCGATCACATTTCCTAGTTCTCGAATGTTTCCTGGCCAACTATGAGCCGCCAATAATTCCTCAGCACTTCTGGTGAGTTTTACTGTGTTCTTTGAATACTTTTCACAGTGAGTGCCTAGGAAAAAACTGGCTAGAGTTTGAATTGCTTCTTTTCTCCCCCGAAGCGGGGGACAATCGATTCTCAAGACATTGAGTCGATAAAATAAGTCTTCTCTGAAATGACCGCTTTGAATGAGTTTCAAGGGCTCTTTATTTGATGTGGCAATGAGTCGAGTGTTTATTCGGATCGTTTCCTTGCCACCTAACCTATCTATTTCTCCCTCTTGAATCACTCGAAGAAGTTTAGCCTGGAGAGCTAATGGCATTTCGGTAACTTCATCAAGTAAGAGCGTTCCTCCCATGGCGCGCTCAAACTTCCCAATACGCTGAACCCAAGCACCGGTGAAGGCACCTTTCTCAAATCCGAACAATTCAGCTTCCATCAACCCCTCGGGGATGGCAGCACAGTTGATACTCAGGAAAGGATTATCCTTTCGGTTGCCCATTCCATGAATATATCGAGCTATTAGTTCTTTTCCTGTTCCGCTTTCCCCACAGACCAATACAGTAGCCTCTGATCCAGCAGCTTTACGTGCTAAATGTAGGAGCTGACCCATTAAATCATCTCCTACTAGCATTACTCTCTCGTGAAAGCTGATGGTATTCATGGTTTCTCCAAAAGTTTTAATTCATTCACTGCCAAAGGACTCCAAAACTCATCTTTGAGTGCAGCGACTTCTTGCCATTCTTTTTTTGCCGATTCGAGATCCTTCATTTGAAGGAAACACTTAGCTAAGTTGAACCGCGTTTCGGAGATATCTTTTCCTGCTGGGTCCATTTTTATCGCCTTGACATACACTTGCTGAGATTCCTTAGCTCGTCCTTGTTCAAGTAGGGATTTCCCCTCCATAGCTAGAAAGGGAATAATCGCATTTTTATTTCCATATTTTTTTTCAGCTGCTTTAAAAACCCTGCTCGAATATTTCCATTGCTTTCCATCTAAGACAGCCTCGCGAAGAAGAGGGAGAATGACTTCTGCATTACTGCTCGGCTTTCGATCTAGCACTTTCAAACCAAGCTCAAGTGCCTCTCTCGATTTCCCTGCTGAATTGAATGTCTTAATTTTTTCCGTCTTTGTATCAAGCTCGAGCTCTGGGGCGTTTACTTGATCGAGATAAAACTCGCTCTGCTTAAACTCCTTAGTGAATCGAAAAGCTCGTCCTAAAATCAAAGAGAAGACCGATTTTGCGATTACTTCCTGACGATCGGTCTTTTTAGCCAGATTGCGATCCTTTGGAATGTTTTTTAATCCCTGCTCAATGCCCACTCCATCGTTAATTTCGATTGAAGCCTGCACCCAAAGTGGCTCTCCTTCAGGCTTTAGAAAGACTGCTAGCATTTCCGACTTCTCAATGAAAAACTTTGCAAACGCTTCATTTTGACCCATGGGCTGTCGAACCCACCAAGAACCAATTAGACTTCCGATCTGTAGCCGAACACTGTGATCAACCCATTTCTTTTGAAACAAATCAGAACTCTTCCATCGCTCTAATTTATAAATGGCGGATTTGATATTCCCTGATTTAACATTTTCAGTGAATCGCTCCAAAATAAGAGATCGATAAATCTGCTCCGCTTTTTCGGCATCGGGTGTTTTATGGAACCAACCGGCGTAGACTTTCTCCAGGGGTTCCAGAGTCTCTTTGTCTTTTACTTTTTTGCTTAGGTTAGCGATGTGGGGTGCGGGCTCTTGAACTTGCTTGAGAACAGCTTGCCGAATAAAACTATCTAGTTCACCCCGAAAGACATTCTCTTGCCGCTCCTTCAATGGCTTAAGAACCTCCAGCCCCGACTCATCTTTTCTCTCAAGAAGGGCTAGTCCCTCTTCGATACTGGCATAGTTTTTTAAGTTTTTTTCCCGAATAGCTTGTATTTCAGACTCAACGATTTCAACCCGTCTTTTTGCTTCCCCTTCAGTTACAGATGACAAATCTAAGAGGAGTGCATGCGCTCTGGAGAACCGACCGATATCTGACTTTGGATACTTTTCAAAGACACTGAGGTAGTGACCAATAACTTCGGCATTCTTCTTTTTAGCGTGTCGAGAGAGATCTGCTAATCTTTTTTGGAGTTGGGGTTGGCAGATGTGTAACTCTGAGACACTCCTTGCAAAGTCGTTGAAATAAAATGTGCTGTTCGGAAAATTTCGATTTCGATACTTCATTTCTCCAAGGTTATAAAGAAGTTCCGGATGAAATCGAGAGACTAACGTTGGGTTGTCACTTCTAATTTTTTCGTAACTCTTTTCAGCTTTTGGGAGGTCTTGGTTGTTCTCTCTTTCAATATCTACTAAACGGATCTTTGCCGCTATTTGTAATCTGTTTGATTGGCACTTCTGCATAACGGAGTTAAAGGTCAGCGACGCTTCGTCGAAATTGCCTAATAGAAAGTTTGCTTCTCCCTCACCAAAGAGTTGAACACATGAAGTTGAATGGAATGGGTAATCTTCTCTAGCAGATCGGTACAGCGCCAGTGCTTTAGCATAGGCGCCAGTCTTTAGGTAGTAATTGGCTAAAGAAGCATGAAGAACCGGACCGAGGGAAGATCGCGGGTAGAGAACTAGGAGATCTCGAAATTTACCTTCAATTTTTTTAAGAGCAGAATCACTTTTCTCAGAGTTTCGCTCAATTTTAGACTGAAGATCTAAAAACTCAACTGCTTCAATGAGTGGGGAAGACTCGAATTGTTGGCGAAAAACAGCTAAAGCTTCACTGAAATCAAACCAGTTTTTTTTCTGATAGAGCCGAATCAGACTGTTGTACTCAGCCCTTCCCGGTAGGTTGTTTTCAATTTCAACGAAGTGGTCTCCAGCAACTTCCAAACGCACACTCGATTCACAGAAAGGCATCGCAAAATCTAGGACGCGTAGCGAAGTGAAAGCTGCTAACGGCTCTTGCGTCGCAGCGCTGCAGACGCGCAGAGTTACCAGCAAAGAAAGGATGACACATTGAATCTTGTTCACGATAAGCAAGGTAGAGCAAAGTGCGTGCCGACCTAATCAAAAAGTTTTGAACGCAGTCGTTGCTGTGGACTCACTGTTATTTTGTCAGCCCGTCAACCTTTTGGCTGGAAACCCTGAATATTCCCTCACAATTAACCGATAAGTACTCTAGAGCAAAAGGACCTCTTTTTTATGAAGTTACCGTTTCTCAAACATGCTATTTTATTTAACTTCGCGATTCTCGGCTGTGGAGGTTGTTCCATGTTGGGTGGAGGCGAAAGCAAAATCCAAAGAGCTGAATCTTACGACTTATCTGCACCTGCCCAATGGAAACAAAAAGGTGCCAAAGGAGAGAGTGATAGAGCCTATCAACTCCCCTCAGGTAACACGGTTTCTGTTACCTCAGTTTGTGATCGAACAAAAGAGGCAAGCCTGAAAGTATTAACTCGTCAAATCCTCATCGGAACGAGAAATGTCAAAATTCTGGAAGAGCAAGAACTCTTGATCCCCGAGGGGTCGGGTCTTTTCACTTCAATTAAAGCGAGCTCTGAGGGCACTCCATTTTATTTGGGAATTGCAGTCGTTAAAAAACTAGACTGCGTTTTTGATTTTTCATTGGTCAGTCCGAAGCCATTAAACAAAGAGGAACAGAAAGAATTTGTAAGATTTGTGAAATCAATCCAATATGGAACTCACTAAGTCATTTGTTGGTTATTTAATTTTAAGGACCTGGAAGGGAATCCTTCATCTCTTTGGGTTTGTGGGGGGAGCCTTGGCTCTTATCCAATCCACCATCCGTTCCCTGTTTCGTCCCCCCTTCTACTTCGATTTATTTGTGGATCAGTGTTATCAACTGGGAATCCGATCTTCTTCGCTAGTTTTTATCACGGCCCTCTCAACTGGTTTTGTTATGGCACTCCAATTCGGGTATGGGCTAGAGCGTTTCGGTGGCAAATTATATGTTCCCAAGATCGTTGGCATGTCCATCATGAGAGAGCTTGGACCAGTTTTAACCTGTCTGATGCTCGCGGGCAGAGTCGGCTCTGGAATCGCTGCTGAAATCGGGTCAATGAATGTGACCCAACAAATTGACGCCATTCGAGCGCTTGGTACCGATCCGCTTAAACGGATTGTTATTCCCAGAGTCTTAGCAATGCTCCTGATGGCCCCACTGCTCACTATTTTCTCCGATTTAGTTGGGATTTTCGGTGGAATGATAATAGCTGTAACAGAACTAGATATCACACCTGACTTTTACTTCTACGAAGGTGTGACTTCCTTAAAGCTTACAGATTTTTCATTAGGAATCACAAAAACGGTATTATTCGGACTCTTGATCAGCTTTACCGGCTGCTATTACGGACTCAATACCAAAGGCGGAACTCAGGGTGTCGGAAAAGCAACAAACCATGCAGTGGTGACTTCATCCATCCTTATTGTCATTTCAGACTTTGTACTGACGAAACTTTTTTGGATTTTTGAAAAGTCATAACCGATGAAAAGGGAATCTAACAACCAGGCTGTTCTCCAAATACGTGGAGTCACAAAACACTTTGGAGACAAAACCGTCCATGACGGGATTGATTTGGATGTCTATCCAGGCGAAATTCTCACCTTGATGGGTGGGAGCGGATCCGGAAAAAGTGTTCTGTTGCGATCCCTCATTGGCCTTGAAAAGCCAGACTCAGGACATATCTATTTCAAGGGAAATGATATCGTCGGATTGTCTGAGGAAAACCTAGTTGAAGTACGAAAGCGAATCGCATACGTATTTCAGTATGGAGCTCTCTTTGATAGTTTGACCGTGAAAGAAAACCTAGCCTATCCCCTTCGAGCACACACGACGCTTTCCGAAGAAGAAATTCAAAAACGGGTTGTGGAATCGCTAAAAAAAGTAGGCTTAGAACACAGTCTAAATCTCTTACCTTCAGATTTAAGCGGTGGAATGCAACGCCGAGTGGGAGTGGCAAGGAGTATTATTCTTGAGCCCGAAGTTATCCTGTATGATGAACCCACAACTGGCCTTGATCCTTACAATACGAAACAGATTTTAAACATCATCCTGCAGTTAAAAAAGCAGGGGGCAACGACTGTCTTGGTGACCCATGATATGCATGCAATTTTCACAGTTACCGACCGAGTCGCCTTCCTAAAGGACGGCAAAATTCGAGCATTGGGCACAGCCCAGGAAATCAATTCAACGAAGGACCCTGTCATCCAGGGTTTCATTCAAGGGGAGAGCTGGTAATGGAACGGCAGAAAATGAATCAACTTCTGGTTGGGATCTTTGTTGTTTTGGGTCTCAGTCTCGGAGTCTATCTGATTTTTCTTATGGGAAGCAAAACCGGCTTTTTCAGATCTACCTATGTTCTGAACGCTCACTTTAGAGATGTTAAGGGCCTACATCCAGGCTCCGAAGTTTCACTGTCAGGTTTGCGAGTTGGCGTGGTTAAGGAAATCAAAGTTGCGGAAGACGATTCGAAACAGATGATTGCCGTTCTTCAGATTACTTCCGGGGCAAAAGACAGAATCCGAGCAGATTCGACAGCAACCCTAAAAACCCAGGGGGTCTTGGGGGATAAGTATATCGAATTAACGATTGGCTCAAATAGTGAGCCGCTCCTAAAATCGGGTGATACGCTCAGAAGTTCCGAGGCCTCTGATATATTTTCAAAAAGCGGAAATCTGGTAGAGGGCTTATCTCGATATCTGAAAGAAGGGGGAGATGTAGATTCGTTGGTAAAAAACCTCGCTCGCTTTTCAGACAATCTAGTTCAGTTAAGCCAGCAGGTTAAGAAGGAAAAAAGTATTTTGAATGAGCTTTTCTATGGAACCAGCGGTAAGAGCTTAAATGAGGCTCTTTCTCATTTAGATTCAATCCTAACCAAAATTGACGGGGGTGATGGAACCCTAGGATCCTTTGTGAATGATCCTACCGTTTATGAAGATGTAAAATCGGTTTTGGGAGGTGCTAAACGAAGTAGTATCCTTAAATACTTCATGCGCCAGTTTATCGAAACGAGTGAAAAGGAAAAAGAGAAAGAGCAACCGGAGAAAGAACCCGTAAAAAAGAAATAAGCTAGACTGCTATTTTAAGACCTTTTCGCTTTAGTTTTTCCACCAAAGTCGTTCGGTTTAAATTGAGAAGGTTTGCAGCCTTGTTTTTGTTCCCTTGCGTCTTCCTCAGAGCCTGAAGAATAAGTTCGTTTTCAAAGTCATTCATCGCTTCGTTTAGATCTAGTCCCCCCTCGGGAAAAGAGACACTGCTGATATATCTATCCAAGGAAACACTTTTGAAATGCTGGACTGGCAAATCCTTAAGCTCAATGATGCCTGGCTCTCTTTTTAAAATAACGACTCGCTCAACTAAATTCTCAAGCTCTCGAATATTTCCAGGCCACTGATACTGCATAAGTACTCGCATGGACTCTTCTGAAATCCCAGAGATCTCCCTCTTGTGTTGCTCACTGAATTTCGTCACAAACGACTTTACTAACAATGGGATATCCGACTTTCTCTCTCTTAACGGCGGCAAATTAATCGGAATTACATTGAGTCGATAAAATAAGTCTTCTCGGAACTTACGTTCCTTCACGGCTTGCTCGAGGTTCTGATTTGTAGCCGCGATAACACGAGCGTTCAAATATAGGCTATGGGCGCTCCCCACTGGCTCGTAAACTCTTTGCTGAATAGCTCTTAAAATTTTTGCCTGTAAATCTGGAGAGAGATCACTTATTTCATCGAGAAATAGCGTTCCATTTGCAGCTAACTGAAACCGCCCCATCCGGTTCTGAGTTGCGCCCGTGAAGGCACCCTTCATATGTCCAAACAATTCACTCTCTAAAAGAGTGGCGGGAATCGCACCGCAGTTGACGGCCACCCAGGGAAGTTTTTTCCTTGGAGAAAGATCGTGAATAGCTCGGGCCACTACTTCTTTACCTGTTCCACTCTCACCGGTGATGAGCACGTTAGAATCTGTATCTTTGATGCTCATGATCAGTTGGAAAATCTCGATCATTTTGGGGTGGCGTCCGACAAAGTTTGCCAGAGGGAAATCTAAGTTAGCTCCAGAGGATTCTTCTCCCACTATTTTACTTAAATGGGCTTCAACTAGTGTCTCTAACCCTTCAGTACTTTTGCTGCTGTCCCAGAAATCAGAGGCCCCGGAACGCATATATTGAACAATCGAGCTAGGCTGCGAATCGGCGCTGACCATAATCACTGCACAGGCCGGTCTCTCCGCTCTTACCTGGCTCAGCATTTGAAGCGCATCTGGTTTCGAAAAGCTCCAAAGACAAAGATGGATATTTTGTTTCTTTAAAATGTTGGCTGCACTGGAAGTATCGGTAGCAGTATCAACCCAATAGCCTTTTCGTTGAAGACAATCCCTAAATTCCTGTGAAAGGTAAGAATCACTCTCACAAATCAAGATCCGACGAATGGACACTATCTTCTCCAGTTTTTTACTTGAAAATAATTGAGAGATTGTTCAGTGATCTTCAATTTCGTCTTGGAGAAACTTTTATGAAAAAAATATGAAATTGAATCTGAACACTTTTAATTTTAGGTAAAATTAAATTTTTTGTCAATAGATTGACGGGAAGTTATTTCCTGAATAGGGAAATTTTTTCCATTTTGCATCAGGCTACTTTGCCTAATGAATTCACGACTGACGCAGTGTAAATCTTTCGTTCCTTAAAGATATCAAAGAGAACGGGATCAATTTTCCCTCTTTGACTTCTTGGCCAAGATCTCAAGAGCCTTTTCTACAGGGACCGCTTCTTTGTACCAACGGTCAGCAGCAGTCAGCGCGTCAAAAATATCCGCAATAGTCATGATCTTGGATTGAAGCGGAATTTCATGGTTAGTTAATCCTCGAGGATATCCACTCCCATCCAGTTTTTCATGATGGCAGTAGGCAATCTCCGTTAGCCCCCTGAAGTCTCGGGTCCATGGGATCATTTTCAAAAACTGATACGTGTGTCTAACGTGCGATTCAATCTCTAAACGTTCCAGCTCAGTCAGAGAGCCCTGTGTAACGGAAAGAGCTAGGTATTCCTCATCGTTTAATAGTGAAAGCTGACTTCCGTCTGGCAAAGCAAGTTTTTCATCACGAATCTGATCCAATAATTTTTCGTTTTCTTTGTGAAGAATATTCGGTTCATTTGCTGACAGTATCAGTTTCCAATACTGTTCGATTTTCTGAACTTGGTAATTGTATTCTTGTTCCAATTTAAGTTTGGCAGTTGGTCCCAAATGAATTACTTGCTCCAGATAGTTTATTTTCGCAGCTGCTTTGAAAGTTTGAAGTCTTTCTCGGATCCCATCCAATTGATGGGCATAAAGCTTTTTGGATTTAACCAGGACTTCTTCGCGGATCCCAATTTTTCCGAAATCATGAAGAAGAGCAGCATATTCGAGTTCTTTAATTTCTTGTTCCTTGAACTTGACCGAACGATAAATTCCAGTGTTCACTTCAGTCGTTGCACGAGCAAGAGCAATAGACATTGAAGCAACGCGCTCCGAATGCCCACCTGTACTCGGATCCCTGGACTCAATTGCAGTAATTGAGGCCCGGACAAAACCTTCAAAAAGTTTTTGAACTTCAATATAAATATCACTACTTTCCAAACAAATCGCAGCTTGAGTAGCAAAGGATCTGAGAATGCTTTCATCATCTTCATCAAATGAACTTATTTTTCCTTCACTCATTTTGTTACAAAGTTGTAATACTGCCCTGCAATCTCCCCGACTATCTTTTAACGGAATGGAGATCAGTGACATCATTGGTGCACCTTGCTGGTGATCAATCAGTCGGTTAATGACTGGATGGGGAGCGCTGCGACCATCTCCAAATGATAGATTGGTTGTCTTACCCGTTAGAACCACGTAACCACAAACACTGTTCTCCTGAACTGGTTGGCTAATCTCATTTAGTACGATTCGGTTTTCTCCAGTGTCCTGAACATGGTATTTAAAAACGAGTTCGCCCTCTTCCTCGGAAACGACCAACAAGGTTCCCCCTTGGGCGTTCAGAAGCTCTATCGCCTCAGAAAGTGTCCCCACGAGAAGGTTTTTAGGATCTCGCTCAGCGGTTAGCTTTACCAGAATCTCATTTAGTTTCTGCAATGTTTGCGAGCTGATTCGACTTAATTCAGGAGGAGAAAAATCTCTCATTAAAGCAGTGAACTTAGAAAACAAGGTTTGAGTTTCTGACATCAATTGCTTTTGAGAGACAACGTCGAGAAGCCCCCGAGGAATGTGGGGATTTCTTAAAAAGACATCAGGTTTTTCACAAACTACCACCCAGGAAAAAGGGGGGCACTTTTCTCTCGCCGCTCGGGCTTCCATCAACTTGGAAAGTCGGTAACACTCAAACTCGGTCACCAAAAAGACAATCACTTGATTTTCTTGCTGTGCTTTTTGAACAGCCGAAAGAATATGGTCTGGACTTTTAGTAACTACGAAATGGGTGTCCCCAGAAAGCTCGGGAATCATCATTCCGCTGGTTTCATAAAAGACAAAAAGTGGTTGTTGCATGCATAGATAAGTTCGGAATTTTTCTAAACTTTCTTTACTCGAAGAAAAAAGCAAAGCGGACAAGAATTCTTGCCCGCCCTGCAAATCTATCGCGACGCGTCCAGAGCAGCCCTCGAAGGACTCGACCCTAGAGGCCAGCCGCTGATCCCAGCCTGCGAGCTTCAAAGGACTTACCTGTGTCCCCGGGAAAGAAATCTCCAAGAAGGAGTATTTTCCACGCTCTCCAAACCGGTTTAAATTTTTTTTGGGTTCCCTACTCGGGAGTGAAAGACATGTGATACCTCCTGTTACGTGCCACTTTGAGATCAGATTACCAAACGATTGTGACAGGAATATGCTGATGTTTTAATAAACAAAAACATATACTTAAGTCTGGTGACGAACTTTGCATCTTGTTCCTGATTTTGATTTCCTGTACAAGGTCCAAGCTTTCTTAAAGTTCAGGGTAATTTGGGGGTGGGAATGAAGCACTTTTTTAGTGTCGGGCTTTCCGTCGTCTTTGCAATCTCTTCGCTTCTTGGATGCGGTAAGAAGTTGGGCGAAGATCGATTACCAAGACCCTCCGCGCGAATTGCGAGTGCCAGCCAAAATTTTCCAGGCATCATGATGATCACCAATCCGAAAATCTGTACTGCCACTTTGGTCGGTCGCTACACTCTTTTAACAGCAGCCCATTGTGTGAATCAGGCCAACGGACCTATCACCATCCAGACTCCTCGAGGCCCGCAACAGTCATCAGAGTTTATGGTTTTAGGCAGTGGAGTTGAAGGCGATCCCTATGATTTAGCCTTAGTTTACCTTCCCTCGCCTCTTCTCTCGGAACAAGAAGTTCTTTCGATGGCCTCGGGAGTAAATCCTGGTGATAACGTACTCGTCGTAGGTTATGGTTGTGCTTCTTCTGAAGCTCTCAATTCAGCTGGAATCAAGAGATTGGGAAGTAACATGGTTTCTGATGTGAATGAGTTTATAGAAGTTTCGACTCCTGGAATTCAGATCAAAGCGGTCGCAGGTCCAGAAAACCGTGCTGGCGTTTGCTTTGGTGACTCGGGAGGTCCGTTATTAAAGCAAGTAGGAAATCGCTGGATGGTCGTTGGGGTGGTTCATGGAGCCTACAACGATGGCCCCGGACAAGTTTCTCAGTTTGTAAATTTAAATGATTCGCACAATCGAACATTTGTATCCCAATACGTAAGATAAACATGGAATCCCTGATCCCCGGAAAACAAATTGAAAGAGAAATCCAAAGACGTCGAACCTTTGCAATTATTTCTCACCCAGATGCCGGAAAAACAACGCTTACTGAAAAACTCCTTCTTTACGGTGGAGCAATTCATTTAGCTGGAGCAGTAAAAGCGAAGTCCAACAGCCGAAAAACTACTTCAGACTGGATGGAAATTGAAAAACAACGTGGGATCTCAATCAGCACAACCGTTTTACGATTTGAATATAAGAACTTTCAAATCAATCTCCTCGATACTCCCGGTCACAAGGACTTTTCGGAAGACACTTACCGAACATTGGTAGCTGCAGATGCTGCGGTGATGTTAATTGACGCCGCCAAAGGGGTGGAACCGCAAACTCTCAAGCTTTTTGAAGTCTGCCGGATGCGAGGCTTACCTATTTTTACCTTTATAAACAAAATGGATCGACCTGCGCGAGATCCGCTAGAGCTCATTGATGAATTAGAAAAAGTACTTGGCATTCGATCCTCTCCTGTTAGTTGGCCAATTGGAATGGGAGATCGATTTAAGGGAGTCTACGATCGACAAAAGGAAGAAGTTCTTTTGTTTCAAGCTGAGGACAAGGCACACGCCTCAAAGCAAACCCCAACTCTTAAAGTAGGTCACATTGCTCAAGCCGATTTAGTTGCAGCTTTGAATCCACCTGAGAATAAAAAAGCTGAACTGTTGGAACTGCAGCAGGAAGTTCAATCCCAATTGGAGTTGCTCGAGATCGCTGGAGATCCGTACGATTCCGAAAGAGTTCTCAAAGGAGAACTAACTCCTGTGTTTTTTGGAAGTGCAATGAACAACTTCGGAGTCCAACATTTCTTGGATAACTTTCTGGAGATGGCCCCCGCCCCTACTGGGAGACAGTCCAACCAAGGGCTCATTGACCCAAGCGCCTCTTTTTCTGGAGTGTTTTTCAAAATCCAGGCAAACATCGATCCTCAGCATCGTGATCGGGTTTCTTTTTTCAGGGTCTGCTCGGGAAAATTTAATCGGGGAATGGAAGCAACCCATGGGCGACTGAAACAGACCTTTAAACTTAATAAAGCTTTTCACTTTTTTGCTCAGGAAAGAAATCTCATAGAAGAAGCTTGGCCTGGTGACGTCATTGGGTTCCTTGATACGACCGGAGATTTTCGAATTGGAGATACACTTTGTTCTGAACAAGTTTTTGAATACGAAGGAGTCCCTCGTTTTTCTCCCGAAAATTTCGCCGGTGTGTCGCTTGCTGATCCTCTAAAAAGAAAACAACTAAAAAAGGGTTTGGATCAACTTTCGGAAGAAGGCGTTGTGCAAATCTTTAGATCAGAAGCACGCGGTGATGCTCAACCCATTCTTGGTGTCGTCGGCGCTCTCCAATTTGACGTTCTTCAACACAGAATAAAAACAGAATATTCTGTCGATATGCGCCTTGAGAGATTGGGTTATTCCAGAGCCCGCTGGTTAGCCCCCCAGGAGGCCGGAAAAGATATTTCGAAGGAATTGATGGAGTTCTCCTCCTACGCAGATTGTTTGGTCGTAAAAGACCGAGATTCACTCCCGGTGATCCTTTTCAAGTCAGACTGGAGTATGAACTGGGCCGTGGGGAAATACCCCAATTTAAAGTTTCTCACATCAGCCCCCTTGGCTCTGATTTCAGCTCAGAATTGACTTCCCGATCCCCTCTTTGCCGGTTAAAGTTTGAATCAAGAGGCAAAAATACCCTTGGGCAATCAAGACCGAATTTCACTCCTGAAAGAGCGCCTTAAGACGCATCTGCTGGTTTTAGATGGTGCGATGGGTACCGCTATTCAAAATTTAAATTTACACGCAAGTGATTTTGGAGGTCCGCAGTTTGAAGGGTGTAATGAAAACCTTGTTCTCACAAAACCGGATATCATTCGAAACATATACGAAGATTATTTCAAAGCCGGTGCTGATATTATTGAAACCAACACTTTTGGAGCCACCCCGCTCGTGCTTGAAGAGTACGGCTTGGGTTTTAAAACCTCTGAGATTAATTTCGAAGCGGCTCAAATCGCCCGAAAAACTGCAGATAAGTACAGCTCACAATCTAAACCTCGATTTGTGGCAGGTTCTATCGGCCCCACGACTAAGGCAATTTCTGTTACGGGAGGAATCTCTTTTCAAGAGTTAGTTTCGAATTTTCATGCACAAGCAAAAGCATTGCTTGCAGGGGGAGTAGATTACTTTCTTCTGGAGACTTGTCAGGATACGAGAAACATAAAAGCTGCTTTGGTCGCCATCGATGACTTATTTAGAGAGAGTCAAGAAACGGTTCCCATTGCCATTTCCGCTACGATTGAGCCCATGGGGACCATGTTAGCGGGTCAAAGTGTGGAGGCGCTTTTGACGGCCGTCTCGCATCGAAATCTTCTTTATCTAGGACTCAACTGTGCAACCGGTCCGGAGTTTATGACGGACCATATTCGATCGCTTTCCGAGCTCTCACCTTTTCCAGTGGCTTGTGTCCCGAACGCAGGACTCCCTGATGAAAATGGTCAATACTTAGAAAATCCAGAAATGTTGGGTCGAGTTCTCTCCACATTCATTGAAAGGGGTTGGCTAAACCTAGTCGGTGGGTGTTGCGGAACTACAGCAAAGCATATTGAAACTTTGTCGAGATTGGCAGAAGCTGCGTCCCCTCGAGTTTCTCATCACACCTATTTTTCAGCTGTCTCAGGAATCGATTTTTTGGAGCTGTCGGAATCTCAAAGACCAATAATTGTCGGAGAGAGAACAAATGTGATCGGCAGTAAAAAATTTAAGGAGCTTATTTGCTCAGAACAATTTGATCAAGCTTCGGACATTGCGCGCGCCCAAATCAAAGGGGGCGCTCATGTGATTGATATCTGCCTGGCAAATCCCGATCGAGATGAGCTATCGGACATGAAATCGTTTCTTGAGCTTGCCATCAAGAAAGTCCGTGCTCCTCTCATGATTGACTCAACCGATGAACAAGTGATCGCAAAAGCACTCACCTACTGTCAGGGAAAGGCCATCATCAACTCTATTAATCTAGAAGATGGAGAGGAACGTTTTGAAAAGGTTATTCCTTTAGTTAAACAGTTCGGGGCCTCAGTCGTAGTCGGTACCATTGATGATGATCCAGTCCAGGGAATGGGCATTTCCCGACAGAGAAAAATTGAGATTGCCGACAGAGAATATAAACTCCTCACCGGCAAGTATGGCATTGCACCTCAGGATATTATTTGGGATCCTCTCGTTTTTCCCTGCGCAACTGGGGATAAACAATATGAGGGATCAGCAGTTGAGACGATCGAGGGAATCCGACTTATAAAAAGCAAATTCCCAGAAACGAAGACCATCCTCGGGATTTCCAACGTTAGTTTTGGTCTCCCAAACGCTGGACGGGAGGTTTTAAATTCAGTTTTTCTCTACTTATGTGTTCAAGCTGGCTTAGATCTCGCTATCGTAAATTCTGAAAAGCTGGAGCGCTATGCAAGTATTCCTGAAAAGGAAAGACAGTTAGCTGAGGATCTTCTGTACAACAGGGGGGCCGACCCGGTGGGGGCCTTTGTTTCGCATTTTCGTAAAAGAAAGGGCCTGGAAAAGAAAGCCCCTATTTCATTGCCCCTACCCGAAAGACTCGCTCGGTACATCATCGAAGGATCAAAAGATGGACTCGTAGAAGATCTGGCTCTCGCACTTAAGGAGCAAAAGCCTCTCGACATCATCAATGGCCCTCTCATGAAGGGGATGGATGAAGTGGGAAGATTATTCAATTCCAACAAGCTCATCGTCGCCGAGGTGCTCCAATCAGCAGAAGCAATGAAAGCAGCTGTTAGTTTTTTAGAGCCCTTCATGGATAAGAATCAGACGGCTGGACGGGGAAAAATAATTCTTGCCACTGTAAAAGGGGACGTCCATGACATCGGAAAAAATCTGGTTGATATCATTTTAAGTAATAACGGATTTCAAGTAATAAACTTAGGGATCAAGATCCCGCCAGAACAACTAATTTCTGCAATCAAAGAACACCAGCCAGACATGATAGGTCTATCGGGGCTTCTCGTTAAATCGGCTCAGCAAATGGTTGTAACAGTCGCTGATCTCTCACAAGCTGGATTTACCGTCCCAGTGCTTGTGGGCGGGGCTGCCCTATCTGAAAACTTTGTCATTAAACAAATTACACCCGCCTACCAAGGCACCGTGATTTATGCTTCCGATGCGATGGATGGATTGGATATTGCAAAAAAGGTCGCTGATCCGAAGATGTTTCAGGAATTAAAAAATGAACTCTCAAAAAGAAAAGATGAATTAGTTCAGGAAGCCCCAAGAATTCGAGTGAGCGAATCCACCAGTACTGAGAGATCTGGCCAAATCGCACTTTTAGAAAAAATCCCCGAACCTCCACATTTAGGCACTCGCGTTCTACGCGACACCCCCATTGACCATGTTTGGAGATTTATTAACCCCATGATGATTTATGGAAGGCATTTGGGGCTCAAGGGACCGGTTGCCAGAGAACTTGAAAAAGTAGAATTGGATCCCCGTCGGCTCAACGAAATGGAACAAAAAGACCCCAAAGCTGCACAGGTTTTTCGGGCAGTGCAGGAACTGAAAGACACTTATCGAAACTCCCCAGTCATGAAGCCCACGGCAGTCTATGGATTTTTTAAGGCAGGCTCATTTGGCAATAAGCTGTTTGTAGCGGGGGATCCTCGAAAACCAGAAAAGATCCTCTCCTTTGATTTCCCGAGACAGCCTCGAAAAGACGGACTTTGTTTATCAGATTATGTATTGCCAACAAATGCCCAACCAAAACCGTCCGATCTCAAAGACAATTTAGCGGCTTTCGTTACAACCGTGGGGACTGGAGTTCGCGAAGTCGCAGAGAATTTGAAAAATCAGGGACAGTATTTAAAATCACACATCCTTCAAGTGCTGGCCTTGGAGTCTTCTGAGGCCTACGCTGAACTCATTCATGCTCAGATTAGAGCTATGTGGGGTTTCCCCGATCCAATTAATACAACGATGTTAGAGCGCTTTCAGGCCAAATATCACGGCAAGCGCTTTTCGTTTGGATATCCGGCGTGCCCTCGTCTGGATGATCAAAAAATACTTTTTGAAATGTTGTCGCCACAACAAATTGGGGTTCAATTAACTGAAGGATTTATGATGGATCCGGAAGCCAGTGTATCGGCTCTTGTTTTTCATCACCCCCAGGCATCTTATTTTTCCTTAACCACCAACCTCTCGTCGTAAAATCATGAAATCTCTTTGGACAGCCTTTAATTACTTTGGATTGATGCTAGCAGTCTTCTTCACCTTATTAGTCCTGAGCCGAAGGAGACGTTCCACTGCCGCAACTTGGGCTTGGATTCTTACTTTTTTCGCTCTCCCTTTCATTGGGCCCCTCAGTTATCTCCTAATCGGGTATTCAAATTTAAAGAGAAGATCTCGTCCGAAGCCCGAACCCCAGAAACGACTGCCAGATACCGGTTTTCTCATTAAATCTAACTTGAGTGAATTAGACCCCTTGTTCGTCCCTGTCTCCCAA
>RFNV01000215.1 GCA_009927005.1 Pseudomonadota bacterium | reverse complement strand
CTCAAAGCTGCTGGGGTCGACTTTGCCTTTTTTGGTAAACTTGCCTGGAATCATCCTTGGAGTTTTCAGCTCAGAAATCATCGAAAATTAGCAGTGATCGATGGCAATAGGGCCTTCACTGGCAGTCAAAACATTTGCTCAGACTATCGAAAGTGGCGAATTCAAAAACTGGACTGGATAGACAACCAAGTCTTCATTCAAGGGCCCGGGGCGAGTCAATTAGAGACCATCTTTTTAGAGGATTGGGCATATACCACTGGGACAGTGATCTCATCCCCTGAACGAGCTCCATCTGCAGCGGGGGTCGGGAACTCAATCATTCAATTATTGCCGACAGGTCCAGACGAATTGCCCCATTCTCTTGAAAAGATTTTAATGGCTCTCATTCATGCATCCCAAAAGAGAATCACTCTTTTAACACCTTATTTTAT
Organism: Pseudomonadota bacterium; assembly: GCA_009927005.1. Classification (GTDB taxonomy): domain Bacteria; phylum Bdellovibrionota; class FAC87; order UBA2466; family UBA2466; genus RFNO01. The sequence goes on along the minus strand of RFNV01000215.1, from coordinate 18,677 downwards.
GCCGACAGAATCCATTGCGCTCTCCCTGGAAGCGGCCACGAGAAGAGGTGTTGAAGTAGAAATCTTGGTACCCAGAAAATCAGATCATTGGTTAGTCGATGCGGCTTCAAAAAGCTGGTATTGGGATCTTCTTCAAGGTGGAATCAAAATCTGGGAAACCACTGAGTCATTTATTCATGCTAAACAAGTGACTATCGATGGCAGTGTCGCTTTGATAGGTTCAGCGAATATGGACGAAAGAAGCTTTCGACTTAACTTTGAATGTTCCTCCTTAATTTTTGATGAAGCAAAGGTCAGTCTACTCGAAGAGGGTTTTTTGCATCGTTTATCTCAAGCGCGAAAACTCTTACTGGAAGATTTTAGTCATCAGGGATTCTTTTCTCGAATTCGTGAGGGGCTTTTCAGATTAGTGGCCCCGCTTCTTTAGAAGGTAGTTGCACATTTCAATTCTGATTTTGCAAAAATCACTTTCAATGCGCTCACTTTTTCTCTGTTCTGCAGAAAAGAGTTTGGCATCTCAAATGCATTTGTAAGTAAGCGTGCTTGAAGGCAGCGACGCAAGTAGCACCTTCTAGTGAGTGCAAGTCTCACCAGCCGAATTGTCCAGATGCGGCTGTAGCAATAGTTAGCGTAGAGGATAGTGATGTTCTCTGCGGAAGCTGACTGTAAAAGCCACCATCTTCTTGGGCAGTCAAATGCCCAGGAAGAAACTTCGAACTGGTGGTCAGCGAGTTAACCGATTGCAGCGAAAGCGAACCTCGGTGATTTCAAAGCAGCAAGATCTTTGCCGATCGAAGTCGGTGGAGACTTGGGAGTGTCGAGCCTGATCAAGCTGGGCGAAGACTATCACTGGGAACCATGGCAACTGGATGGTGCCCCAGACTCAAGTTTTGAATGAGCGGGTGATAGGTTAACAAAGAAGGAGTTACGAAAGCGCGGAACTGCTCTTGGTTTTTTTCTGAGACTTAGGTAGGAGAAAAGCGGGTGGGCTTCCCACTTGTGACCAAGAGTAGGACAGATGAGATCGATAAGCTGAGAGGCTCAGGATAAGACAAACTGGGCTGAGCGAGGGTCTCAGAGGTAAATCAGCGAAAGCTGATCGTGTGGCATCACTTCTGAGGTACGGGAAGTGTGAAATAAGAAGCCAACAGAGTTGAATTTCGGAGCATGCCAGAAGTAGGCTTAATCTGAAATCAAACCGCGGAATGCTTCTTGTTGATGAGCCAGCCTTTCTAGCCGTATTGGGGAAAACCCAACGTACGGTTGAGCAGGTAAGTGGTGGGTGCCGATAGTATTTGGGTCGCACTGAGTACTACCGACGCTCCACCCCCTCACCTGAGGGACAGGAGAATCTTATGATGGCTGAATTCGCAGTAGTTCCACTTACACAAAGTCATTTAACTGGAGCTGTTGCTGAAGCTCTAGAAGAAGTGAAAAAATGTCAGGTTCACTTCCAGTTGGGGCCCATGGGAACCACTTTGGAGGGAAATCCTGATCAAGTCTTCCTGGCCTTAAGAAAGTGCTATGAAAAGTTAGCTCATTCAAACTCTCGCATTCTCATGACCATTACCCTAGACAGTAGAAAGTCTGACTCTACGACACTCTCGGAAATGGTAAGATCCGTCGAATCTTGCTTTTAGTTGGGCTTTTGCTAAAGTCGAACTCATATGCGAGTTCCCTTCATTTTTCTTGTTTTAAGTCTTATAGCGTCTGCTGATGTTTGTCAGAAAATGTACGTCCCCAATGGCTATCAAATGGGGTGTACCGCTTCTAGTTGCAGTAATTACTATGTTCCCCAGGGATATCAATTAGCGTGCAATCGAACTGCATGTCAGGTTTTGCCTTCCCATCTGAATTATCAAGTTGGGTGTACCGCGTCGGGTTGCCAACAGTTTTATGTTGCCCCCGGAAATGTCTTGGGCTGTACCAGTAGTTTTTGTCAGAGCATGCCCTATAGAGCTGGATATCTTGTAGGCTGCACCCTTAATTCCTGCGAATATTATTATGTGCGTAAGGGTTACTGGCTGGGATGCACGGATTATGAGTGTTCCCCTTACTATGTAAGACCCGGAAACCAACTAGGGTGTACTTCCAGTTATTGTCAGGTTGCTTACGTTCCCATGAACCATGTGTTTTCATGCAATCGAATCAATTGCGTTAATGAATATGTCCCAAATGGCTATGAACTAGCTTGCAGCCCTCGTTGGTAACCTTTATGAAAAAACTCCCATACCTTTTATCTCTTTGTTTTTTAAATTCATTTTGTTTAGCAAGAGTCAAAGTCGATAACGATCTTTTAGAGTTTTATAAAAATCTTCATCAAAATCCTGAATTATCACTTAGAGAAGAAAAGACGGGAGCGACCCTCGCAAAGGCGCTTGAAAAGGAAGGAATGAAAGTGACTTTTCCTTTCGGAGGAAACGGGGTGGTCGGTCTTTTTCAAAATGGCTCTGGAAAGACGGTTCTCCTTCGAGCCGATCTGGATGCCCTTCCCCTTACCGAAAACACTGCCCTTCCCTACGCCTCCAAAAAGAAGGCTCTTTCAAAGTCTGGAACGGAAGTCGGTGTGATGCATGCTTGTGGCCATGATGTGCATATGACCAATCTCTTGGGATCGGTTCGAAATCTAATAAAAAATAGGAATCGCTGGAAAGGCACGCTGATTGTCATTGGGCAGCCCGCTGAGGAAATTGGCAAAGGAGCTGAAAACCTGATTTCTGCTGGTTTACTAAAAAAGTTTCCAAAGCCAGACTATGCTCTCGCATTTCACGTGGATTCTCACTTGCCCGCAGGAAAAATAGCCTATGTTTCCGGTCCAGCAATGGCTGCTGCCGACTCGGTTAATATCACCTTCAAGGGAAAAGGCGGCCATGGAGCACTTCCTCAGGAAAATATTGATCCCATTGTGATTGCTTCACGCTTCGTTCTCGACTTACAAACGCTTATTTCTCGAGAAAGAGACCCCGTAGAGCCCTCTGTCATTTCGGTGGGGAGCATTCACTGTGGCTCCAAACACAATATTACCCCTGAGACATGCAATTTAGAGTTGACCGTCAGAAGTTTTACAAAAAAGGAAAGAACTCGGCTTTTAGACGGGATTAAACGAAAAGCTGAGGCAAATGCCATGAGTTCGGGAGCTCCCAGTCCTGTTGTTGAAGTTCCAGACGAAGGCACTCCTTCCACTGTGAACGACCCTGCCCTTGTTTCCCAGATTGTTTCATTTTTGGAAAAAGGAATGGGTAAAGAGGCCATCGTCCGGGGCACCCCCGCAACCGTCAGCGAAGATTTCAGCGTCTATGGAGAAGCTGGAATTCCTTCGGCCCTGTTGTTCTTAGGGTCTATTTCAGAAAAGCGATTAAAGAAACTTCAATCGGCGGGGAAATTGCCGTCCCTTCACTCTCCTTTTTACTATCCCGATACTGAAGAGACTTTAGCAACTGGAATTGAAGCGATGACTTTAATGGTCGAAGGGTTGCTGCCAGTCAATTAAACAATCATGAGAGTTATTTTAGATACAAGTATTGTTTTAGGGGAAAGTCAGAGCAGTTTTCGTTATTTTTCTGGGCTTATCCCGCACCTTAAGAAAGTTCCCGACTTAAATCTGGAGCTCGTCCCTTCACCTTACATGAAACTTCCAGAAGCTTGGTATTCAGCCCAGCAATCCTACCAGCCTCTTTTGCCCAGTGCGCCCTGGTTACCCCAAGGAAAAATTCGAAATGCTCTATCATTCTTGAAAAAAAGTTTCGAACAGACCCGGAAAAAAAAAGCTTTTACTCGTTCAGGTGAAAAGTCTCTTTTTCATAGTTTCTTTTACACCCTGCCGCCTTCACCCGAAATTGCTTTGGTGACGATGGCTCATGATGCGACTGTTGAAATTTTAGCTACTGAGTTAAATCTCTCCGGTCACTTCGAAAAACACCTTAAGGAAAAAAAAGAAAGTCTGCAGAGAGCCAAAAGAATCATTGCGGTATCCGAATGCACGAAACGAGATATTGCTCAGGTTTATGATATTTCTCCCTCTCGTATCGACTGCATTTACCACTCTGTTGCCCTAGATTTTTTTCCTGCTCATAATCCGGCTAAGAGTCATTTTAATAGGCCTTACTTGCTTCAAGTCGGTGGAAGAATGCATCACCGTAACTTTAGCCGTTTAGTTGAGGCGTTTGCCTTGGGAGGCTTTCAAAAAGACTACTTGTTGGTTTGCGCTGGAGAGCCCTGGTCCACTGAGGAAACTCATCTCATTCAAAAATGGGGGCTTAAAGACAGCTTGGTTCTGGTTGATACTCCAACAAGTGCCAAGCTTAGAGAACTTTATCAACAAGCTGAAATGTTGGTTTACCCCTCGCTCTACGAAGGATTTGGTTTTCCGTTAGTAGAAGCGATGGCTTGTGGTACCCCAGTCGCCACTTCCAAAAATGGAGGCTCCATCCCCGAAATAGCTGCCGAAGCTGCTTTGTATTTTGATCCGAGAGATCCTTCAGACATGGCAAAGACCCTAACGGCACTTCTCGCAAAAGAGACTTCTGCTTCTTTAGTCAAAAAAGGATTTGAGAACGTGAAGCGGTTTTCTTGGGATAAAGCTGCCGAACAAACCGTTGCCTGTTACCGTAGAGTATTTTCCGAGTAACTAGAGTGCAACTGGTAGGGAAAAGCTTTTTTCGAATCATACAAGCTCATACATTCGGGAACCGGGCAAACAGCAACACACAGATTACAGCCGGTGCATTTGTCGACAATCACCTCGGCCACTTTTCGAGTGCCTTGAGTACGCTTCGTATCCGATATTTCTTTTAAAAGTAGGGCATCGTACCCTGCATTGTCACACGCAACCACGCAAAGGTTACATCCCGTGCATGTTTCCTCATTAACTTGGACTTTTTCACTGTGAGATTGCTTAAGGAGGTTTCCAAAACTGGTCACACTCTTATATAAATCGCCCTTTGCCTCAGCGATGGAACTAAAGCCCATCTGATCCAAGTAAGTTTCAAGTCCCTTGTTCAGCCCTGTCACGATTTTGAAACCTCGGATCATGATCTCAGTACAAACCTGAAGCTGATCCGCACCCATGAGTAAGTACTCAACCCCATCTGACCAAGCTGCAATTCCGCCAGTGGCCGAAATGGGAAGGCCAGTTTCTTGTTTACATTCAGCAACGCACTTTAAGCCCATTGGCTTTACGGCGTTTCCGGAAATGCCTCCAACGGCCGTGTAGCCATTCACAGAGAGATGCGGTTTTCGTTTATAAATATCGATCCCAATAATCCCGTTTACCGTGTTGATCACAGTGATTGCATCGGCCCCCCCCCGCTTGGCTGCTTGGGCCATCACTTTGATATTGGTCACGTTGGGAGTGAGCTTGGTGAGAATCGGAACTTTTGAAGCTGCTTTGGCAGTGCTCACGATATTGTAAACGATCTCTGCGTCCTGGGAGCAAACTGCTCCCATATCTCTTTCGGGCATTCCATGAGGACAACCTAGGTTTAACTCAACCGCATTGCAGCCCACCTGATTCATGGATTCAATGAGTTTTGCCCACGCATCCATGTCATGCCCAGGGGCCATGATGGAACCAATAATCATCTTTTTGGGGTAACGCTTTCTCAGAGTTTTCAATTCATCCAGCCATACAGAGAGGCGCCTGTCTGTAATGAGCTCAATGTTTTGCATGGCAATTTCTCGATTCCACTTTTTCATGGTTTGGATTCGAGGAGCGACATTAATAATGGGCTCTTCAACTGGTCCCACAGTCTTCATGATGGCAGCACCCCAGCCCGCATCGAAAGCATCTGCCATCAAGCGACCTGTAGCTGTTGGTGGAGCAGAAGCTACGCACCAAGGATTTTCTATTTCAAACCCTAAGAATTCGGTGTGAAGCCGCTGACTCATACTTCTTTTTTCATTTCGGTTAAGCATGCATCGATCACTTTCAACAGGTGATCGCATTGCTTTTGATTGATGCTCAAGGGAGGTGCAATCCGAATGACATTACCAAAAAGTCCGCCTTTACCGACGAGCACTCCCTTTTCTCGGCACTTTTCCATGAGGGTTGCTGTTTCTGCAACAGCATATTCTTTTGATTCTCTATTCTTTACTAATTCAAACCCCATCAAAAGCCCGCGCCCTCGAACTTCTCCAATAAGCGAGTGGTTTTTCATTAGGTTCCTGATGCCCTCTTGAAGGTAGGACCCCATCGCCTTTGCATTTTCCATGAGTTTTTCCTCGCGGATAATTTCCATCGTCACTTTGGCTTGCATCGTTTGATAGGGATCACTGCCAAACGTGTTAAAGAACAACTTACCAGCCATGCTATCAGACGTTTCCGTTTTCATGAGGGTAGCGCCAATGGCGGCTCCGTTTCCAAGGCCTTTGGCCATGGTGACCATGTCTGCTTTAATGCCAAGGGCTTTTGTAAACAAGAATGCCTCTCCGGTTCTGCCAGCTCCCGTCTGCACTTCATCACTGATGTATTTTCCACCATACCGGTGCACGATTTTAATCACTTCTTCGAAATATTCTTTGGGAGGTGAAATAAATCCCCCAACTCCCATCACGGGTTCTGCAATGAAAGCTGCGATTTTTCCGTGGGTACTAGTTTGAATGGTAGTCTCCACGTTTTTTGCACACTCTAGCGAACAACTATCGGGTTTCTTTCCGAAAGGACAGCGATAGCAGTAAGGCTCCATTGCCGACACATTCAGCGCTGCAGGTTGTGCTCGAAACTTCCACGTGCCGTGACCACATTGAGCTAAAGCGGCGGAAGTGCCTCCGTGATAGCTATGGCGAAGATTAATTACAATAGTTTCACCGGTTGCTTGTCTTGCTGCTAAAAAGGCAAGTTCGTTCGCTTCACTCCCTGAGTTCGTAAAAAAGGCTCGATCCATTCCCTCGGGAGCTTCCTTCAAAAGCTCTTTTGCTAATTCCACCGGATGCGAATTTAGGTACAGCAAAGAGGTATGTTGGATTTCATCCTCTTTTAGCATTTTTACAATCTGCTCTTTGATCTTGGGATGGTTATGACCCGCACTGATGCAAACGATTCCCCCGATACAATCCAAATATTCATGTCCTTCGGAATCATAAACATATTCCCCGCGCGCTTTCACCAGGTGCAAGGGATTTTTGTAGTAGTAAACTGAAGTCGCCAGAAAATGCTTTTTTCGAAAAGCTAAAATCTCATCAGTGGTCATTGGCATATTATAGCTCCGTCAAAGGACCATAAGTCTCGGGTCGTCTATCTCTAAAGAACTGCCACAGATCTCGAACCTCTTTCACTTCATCGAGATCGATTTCAGTAACAAGAAGTTCATCTTTATCTCGAGAAGCCTTCGCCAAAATCTTTCCTCGAGGACTTACGACATAGGACTGACCATAAAACTCTCCAATATTCCAGGGGGCTTCAGTGCCTACGCGATTGATGGCCGCTACGAAATAACCGTTCGCGACTGCGTGTGCTGGCTGCTCAAGTTGCCAGAGGTATTCGGATAACCCAGCTACGGTTGCCGAAGGATTAAAAACGATTTCGGCGCCATTCAAGCCTAAGCATCTGGCTCCATCTGGAAAATGGCGATCATAGCAAATATAGACGCCTACATTTCCAAAAGCGGTTTTAAAAACGGGATAGCCCAGGTTCCCTGGCTTAAAGAAAAACTTTTCCCAGAAGCCTTTGACTTGGGGAATGTGATTTTTTCTGTATTTTCCAAGGTATTTTCCATCTGCATCGATCACAGCCGCTGTGTTGTAATAAACCCCAGTAATGTGCTCTTCGTAAATGGGCACTACGATCACCATGCCGTGCTTTTTAGCGTACTCTTGCATGAGCTTTGTCGTCGGACCATCGGGAATTTTTTCAGTGAGTCCATACCACTTAGCATCTTGGGAGGGACAGAAATAGGGGCCAGTGAAAACCTCCTGCATGCACAACATGTTCACGCCTTGCTTCCCTGCTTCGTCGATATATTTTGCATGCGCTTCGAGCATTGCTTTGCGGTGTTCTTCGCAAGAGACTTCGGCAGGCGCCTTAGTTGCCATTTGGATGAGTCCAACTTTTACTTTTCTTGCCATTTCTTTCTCCTTAAATATTTTCCAAATCCTTTTCCCACATGAGCTTTGCCATTTTGGATAGCCACAGTGCCTCGAAGGAGAACCGTCTTTACTTTCCCCTTCACGCTCCACCCTTCATAGGAAGAATAGTCGCAATTCATATGTTGGGTCTCTTTTGACAAAGTATGCTCTACTCTCGGATCTAAAATCACGAGATCAGCATCCGAGCCAACAGCAATCGTTCCTTTTTGAGGATAGAGTCCAAAAATTTTGGCAGGGTTAGAACAGTTCACTTCCACAAACTTTGTAAGGCTGATTTTCCCCTTTTCAACCCCTTCTGAATAAAGAAGCTCCATCCGGTTTTCGATTCCAGGAGCTCCATTGGGAATTTTAGAGAAATCGTCTTTACCCATTTCTTTCTGGTTCATGCAGAAAGGGCAATGATCGGTCGCAACGACGTGAACCAGCCCTTGCTCTATGCTCTTCCAAAGAGCTTCTTGGTCCTTTGGTTTTCGAAGCGGTGGACTCATTACCCACTTAGCTCCTTCAAACCCGGGCCGTTCGTAAACGCTGTCGTCTAATAGGAGGTACTGAACACAGGTTTCAACAAGCACTTGCTGGTTTCTTTTTGCAGCTTCTTTCACGCGGTTGAGAGCTCCTTCACAGGTCATGTGCACAATATAAACCGGGTGATTTCCAGCAAAAGCAATATCGATAGCACGTCCGGTAGCTTCTGCTTCTACAATCTCCGGGCGCGAGAGCGCATGGTATTTGGGAGCTTTGTTTCCCTTTTCCCGATTCATTTGAATCAGAGAATCGGCCAAGTCTCCATTCTCGGCATGAACGGTGACTAATCCACCCCATTTTTTTGCTTCATTCATGAGGCCAATCATTTGTCGGTCATCAATCATGAGAGCGCCCTTGTAGGCCATGAAGGTTTTAAATGAAGTGACGCCTTCTTTTTCGATGAGATCTCGAATTTCAGAACGTGTCTTTTCATTAAAATCTACAACGGCAACATGGAAAGCATAATCAGCTACTGCTTTTCCTTTTGCTTTTTTATGCCACTCGTCCAGGCCTTCTTTCAAAGACTTACCATGACTTTGAAAAGCAAAATCAATAATCGTGGTAGTTCCCCCATGGAGAGCCGCTAAGGTACCCGTTTCAAAGTCGTCGCTAGAGGAAGTTCCCATGAAAGGTAAGTCGAGATGCGTATGGGCATCGATTCCCCCTGGAAACACATAGCAACCGGAAGCGTCTATTTCTTTTTGAGCAGTTTCTGAGAGATGATGAGAAATAGCAGCGACTTTCTCTCCTTCGACTAAGATATCTGCTTTAAAAACATCCGTTGCGGTAACTACCATCCCATTTCGGATAATCACTGTGCTCATCATTTTTACCAAATATTTGAATTTTTGTTCCACCGACTGATGGTGACTTTCGTATCTGTGAAAAACATCATGGAAGCTGATCCGTGTGCTTTCACATCTCCAAAGAAAGAGTCCTTAGCTCCCCCAAATGAAAAGAACGCCATCGGTGCTGGAACCCCAATATTGAGTCCCAACATGGCAGGAGCGGCTTCATAGCTAAACTGTCTCGCCGCTGCACCCGAAGAAGTAAAAAGAGAAGCCGTATTAGCAAAGCTGGAGCTATTAATCCAGGAAATGGCTTCATCGAGGCCTTTGACTTCGGCCAAGCAGACCACGGGGCCAAAGACTTCCTCTTTGGCAATTCTCATATGAGGCTTGATGCCATCAATTACAGTGGGTTTCAAAAAGTACCCTTTGCCATCTACATTTCGCCCGTCGAGAAGAATTTTGGCTCCTTCATCAACAGCTGACTGAATAAGTCCTTTTACTCGTTCGACTGCCGCTTTTGATATCAAGGGGCCCATCTGAGTCTTGGGATCCGCTCCATCCCCAACAATCATATCGCTTGCTGCTCGAACGATTCGTTCTTTAACTTCTTCGTGAGCCTTTCCAATGGATAAGATAACGGAACCCGCTAAGCACCGTTGTCCAGCACAACCCACGATCGATTCCAAGCAAGTTCGCACGGTGGAGTCCATGGTGGCATCTGGCAAAATCACCATGAAGTTCTTTGCCCCCCCAAGTGCTTGGACTCGCTTTCCATGGCTGGAACCTAATTGATAGACATGTTTCGCAACGGGAGTAGAACCTACAAATGAAATCCCCTTCACATCGGGATGTGAGCAAAGAGCGTTCACTACCTCTTTTCCTCCCAAAACAAGATTCATCACGCCTTTTGGGAAGCCAGATCTTTCAATAAGTTCAAAAATTTTCATCTGAGATAAAGGAACTCGTTCACTGGGTTTCAAAACAAAGGTGTTTCCGGCAGCCACTGCAAATGGCCAAAACCAGAAGGGTACCATCGCAGGAAAATTAAAAGGAGTGATTGCAGCAAAAACACCCATGGGTTGTCGAATCGCTTGGCAGTCGATACCTGCAGCAATATCTTCAAAGCTTTGTCCCATCATGAGGGTTGGGATACCGCAAGCTGTCTCCACCATCTGGATTCCTCTACGAACATCCCCTTTCGATTCAGCGATCGTTTTCCCATGTTCTTTCGTACAAAGCTGGACCAACTCATCAAAATTTTCTTCGAGGAGCGTCTTTAATTTAAAAAGATGTTGGACCCGATCCATTGCAGGAGTTTTTCTCCACTCTTTAAAGGCTTCTTTTGCAGCAGCCACTGCCAAATCGACATCCTTAGCAGTTCCTAATGGACATTTTCCGAGGAGCGCCTCGTTCGCAGGATTAATGACATCTACCGTGTCAGTTCCCAAGGATTGGATCCACTGGCCGTTTATATAATTTTTCACTTCGAGCCCCCTCGATGAGACGATTTAAAGACTCTCGAAACTAGCACGAATTAGCGTGTTTTGAAGCATTTTGATGCGGTTTACGCGATGGGTCTAATTGATTAATCCCTTTAGGATGGCGAATAAAACAGTGCTGGCGACAATGATCCACAGAATGACACCCATAAGAAAGGGCTTAAAGCCGACGCTCTTGAGAGTCTGTGCGGTCAGATTGGCACCAATCAAAAATAAGGTCAGAACGAGGAGGCGTTTCGACACCATTTCAATCCAATGCCCAATGGGATTCAGGACTGGCACGTAAGTCATCAGGGTTGCCGCCAATAAAAATCCTAAAATGAACCAGGGTTTTTTTAGTTTTCCCGAGGGCTCCTGCTTGGAACGTGCAAATCCAATGAGTAGCGTTAAGGGAACAATCCAAAGTGCCCGCGCAAGTTTAACCGTAGTACCCACTCGTAAAGCAGTTTCCCCAAACTGTAAGGTAGAACCAACCACTGAACTCGTATCGTGAATTGCTAATGCACTCCAAAGACCGAATTGATTTTGATCTAAATTTAAATAATGGCCGACCGGAGGAAAAATCAGAAGGCCCAAAGCATTCAAACAAAATACAGTTGCCAGAGCGATACTGACTTCTTGGTTCTTGGGCCGAATCGCTGAGGCAATAGCAGCGATTGCACTTCCACCGCAGATTGCGGTCCCAGAAGTGATCAGAAGAGAAGTGTCCTTTTCTACTTTGAGCACTTTACCGAGAAGTGAGCCCAATACAAAAGTAAGAGTAATTCCAGTCACAGTGTAACCAAGACCCGCCATTCCCGTCTCTGCGACTGTTTGCAGATTCATCCCACACCCCATTCCAACGATAGCGATAGCGAGAAGTTGAGAAGTGAGTTTTTGAGTGCGGGAGAGAAACGGGTTTCCAAGAGTCAGCGCTATTAGCATTCCTAATAACAAAGCCCCCCAAGAAGGAAACTGAGGTAAAAAACAAAGCCCTGCTCCTAAAACCATCAGCACTTTCGATAAATCTTTCATTTGATTAGTTTAAAATGCTTAGTTTTATTTGTCACTTCTCCGTGGGAGAATGCGAATTATGGAAAAACTAGTTTTGATTTTAGCTGCTTTCAACTGGGGAGCGATTTGTTTTGTGTCGGTAGTCCACTACCCGTTATTTGCCGATGTTCACAGTGATGTATTTGTGGAGTACCACCGAAAACATGTCACTCGGACCACCTTACTTTTGGGATCAACACTCAGTCTTGAGATGGTTTTGCAAATATTTTTATTTTTAATGGGACCGAAAGACCTTTTCAGTACTCTGCCCCTCTTGTTTCTGGGCGCTGGGTGGCTCATTACTTTTTTGGTCAGTGTTCCGCAGCACCGGAAATTAGAACAGGGATTTTCAAAACAAGCACATCAGATTTTGATGCTTTCTAATTGGGGAAGAGTTGTTTGCTGGGGAATTACTACAATCCTGCTTGCGCTTTAACCATTAATCCGATGCCGAAACCATCCTGTGACGGATCGGCTATGACTTCTTCAGTAGAAAAGCCAAGAGCTTTTAATTCATTCCAAAACCGGGGAACCCCTCCCGTGTAACTCGGGGTCGGCTTACCAAAACGAGTGGTATAATCTTCAACGATATCGTGAAAAATGATCAGCCCGCCCGGTCTGACAAAAGGACTATAATTTTCAAAATCAGCTTTAACCCCATTAAAGGAATGGTCGCCATCGATAAAGAGCACATCGATTTGATCGTTGCGTAGCCATTGTTTTACTTTTTGAATCGTTTGGGACGCAGAGGAGTCCCCAGAAATACAGTTAATTTTCTGGTTTTTTAGGGCTAATTGCTTCAATGCTAGCTGCTCAGGCAAGCGATAAGCAATATCCACCGAGAGAAATCGACAGTCAGGGGAAGACATTTGAGCAAATAAAGAAAGCGTTCCCCCTTTAAACGCCCCAATCTCAACAACACAACGGGGATTCATGCTTTTTACTTTTTCCATTACCTGGATAAATTCGCTCTCAATTTGCTGGGTTACAAAGGGGCTCTCTTGTACTGCACTAAACCTCTCCTGATGAGTCGATAAATTTCCGGTTTTTTTATTTAGCTTTCTCGCCTCTGACTTTAGATACCGATACCGCTGCAGCGCAGACACCTGCTTAGGAGCGATTCCATAGCAAATCGAACGAGCAAACTTTTTAAAATTTTCTGTCATAGTGCTCACTATTTTACCTACTCTAAAAACTTTTGCCACTGGCCCTATCATTTAACTTTTCTAATAATCCGCCGCACCAAGGAAATTTGAATAAATTGCTCTTTGAACAGAGTTTCGGCACAGCGGGCTAATGGACGGGCTGATATAATTCAGATTCCTTTATGACTCACACAAAATATAGACCAGATATCGATGGTCTAAGAGCAATCTCGGTACTATCGGTAATAGCCTTTCATGGTTTTCCCCAACTTTTTCCTGGAGGATTCATCGGGGTTGACGTCTTTTTTGTTATATCAGGTTATCTGATTTCAAAAATTCTCTTTAACGAACTCAATGCTAATTCATTTAGTTTTTTTAACTTTTACCTACGACGAGCAAAAAGAATATTTCCAACGCTCACATTAGTCCTGTTTTTTTGCTATTTTTGGGGCTGGTTCTCCTTGCTTGCTCCCGAATATAGGCAGTTGGGAAAGCACCTTGCGGGAGGGGCTGGATTTTTATCAAACTTTGTTAATTGGAGCGAGGCTGGGTATTTTGATGTGTCAGCTGACTTCAAACCTCTTCTTCATCTTTGGAGTCTAGGTATTGAAGAACAATTTTATTTGCTATGGCCAGTTGTGCTGTGGCTTGTTTGGAAAAAACCACAGGGGCCCTTGCTTTCGATACTGGGGCTTACAATTTTTTCATTTGTTCTTAATCTGCTTTTTTACCACCGGGATCGAATTGGTGTTTTTTTCTCACCTCAAACAAGAATTTGGGAGCTCCTATCAGGAAGCTTGCTGGCTTGGTGCGAGATCAGTCCCACTTTTGATGGCTGGTCAAAGAAATACAGAAGTGAGCGGTTGCAACTATTTTTTTCTGTGTTTGGTTTCATGCTCCTGATTTTCAGTTTTTGTAAAATAAATAAGGACCTAAGCTACCCAGGCAAATGGGGAATACTCCCAGTACTAGGTACAATACTCATCATTTTTTCTGGCCCCCATAATTGGATAAATGGGAAACTACTGTCACACCCCGCTCTTGTCAGCATTGGCCTAATCAGCTTTCCTCTTTACCTTTGGCATTGGCCCATGCTCTCCTTTGCAACAATTATTGAAGATGGACATCCCTCTTTTCGTTTGAAATCTATTTTGATCTTACTTTCGTTTATATTTGCGTGGTTAAGTTACAGGTTCATTGAACTTCCAATACGTTTTGGACATTTGACAAAGGTGTCTTTTCTAAAGCTTCTTTTGCCCATATCACTGTTGGGCTTAGTGGGTCTCATCACTTATTTTTATGATGGGCTCTGGTTCAGAAAAAATGCAACCCTTGTTGGATACCTGGGTGATACGGATCACCGATCATTTCATCGCTACGTTGAGGATAAGTTTTATCCTTGCAGTCCTAGTTTTCTGGCCAAAGAGGCCCCAAAATGGGAGGGATTTACTCGCTGTGCTCAAACCAAAAGACATGAAACGATTGATGTTGCGTTAATCGGTGATAGCCATGCAGAGCATTTGTTCATCGGGCTAGCTGAACAGCTAAAGGATTTAAATTTGGCTTTCTACATTCAATCTTCTCCTCCCTTCATATCTAATCCTGAATTTCAAAACATTTTAAATTTTATTTCCCACAGCACCAGTATTAAGACAGTTTTCTTAACAATGTTTTGGAATGGAAGAAGCTCACAATTTCCCAAAGGGTCCAGTATGGAATCAGAACTAATTAAGACCATTAATAGCTTGAGCAAAAGTGGGAAAACGATTTACCTTACGGATGATGTGCCTGAATTTCCATTTAATCCTAATCGCTGTAAGGGAAAAAGATGGCTGACGAGCAAACCACAGATATGCACTTTTAAATCGCAAGCTATGAATTTTAATAGAGACTATCTGAAAATAGTTTCACTGAATCACCCCAATGTCCACTTAATCCAAACGATGAAATATTTTTGCGAAAACAACATATGTAATATGACCGACGGTGATAAAATTCTGTTTCGGGACAGTCATCATTTGAATATTGAGGGATCTCTTCTTTTAGGCAAAAAAATGGCAGAGGATAATCCCGCATTTATTAGAAATATCATGCCAACTATGTAAGGCTAGTGCGCTACTAACTCATTTTTTAGATACTAGGCTCGTTATATCTGCTTATCCGTATTTTATACCCACTCTAAAAACTTTTGCCACTGGCCCTAACATTTAACTGGTATTATGGGTGTATGCCCTCTTCCAAGCCGACCATCTCGGTTCTTGTCATAACATATAATCACGAACTCTATTTGAAGCAGGCCTTAGATAGTATTTTGTCGCAAAGAGTTGATGCGGAGCTGGAAATTATCGTGGCTGATGACTGCTCTACGGATGGAACTCAGGCGATTGCCCAAGAATATCAGGAATCATTCCCAGACAAGATCCGATTCCTAGCAACGCCGAAAAACTTGGGTCATACCAAAAACTATGAACGCGCTTGGAAATCTGCCCAAGGTCTATTTATTGCACACTGTGATGGAGATGATTTCTGGATTGATAACGAAAAGCTCCAAAAGCAGCTTACTTTTCTCCGAGAAAATCCCGAGTTTTCCTTTTGCTCTCATAAAATTAAAGTCCTGATTGGAGATCAGTTCATCCCAGATCTTATTCCTCGAACTGAGCAGTCTATTTTCTCTACCCATGATCTTCTAGAAGCTTGCTTTCCTCATAATTCGAGTTTGTTTTTCAGAAATGGTCTATTTAAAGATCTCCCCTCTTTTTTTCATCAGCTCACCGGCCACGATTGGTGTATTAGCATTCTTAATTCATTGAGCGGGCCCTTCAAAATATTTGAAGAACCAATGGCGGTCTGGCGTATGCGGACCAACGGAATGTGGGGGGGCAGAGAAAACCTTTTCCATCTCAAACACACAGAAACTTTTTTGAATTGCATGCAATCATTTCTTCCAGCTGACTTTTCAAAAAGCATCCAACGGAATCTCATCAGAAATCACTTCAAGTTGGCTGAGGAATATCACAAGTCAGGACAACTAGCTGAAGCACGTTCTTCTTTCGAAAAGGCCTGTAATCCAATGGGCTTCTTTTCTCTTCCTAAAAGATCTTTTTCGAGTCTCGCTCTCAGACTTTATTTTCCCAACCTTTATTTGGGGTTGAAGTACTTAAGAGACTTGGCTTTGGGGACACCCTCCGCCTGACGCAGTAGTTCCAAACACTCCTCATCACTGACTTGAGGAAACTCCCTATAAAATTCACCAACCGAAAAAAACAGGGACGGAGTCGCTAAGCAGAGGATCTCGTCAGCAATTTCTGCTAGTTGTCCCAACGAATCACTGGCTGCCACTGGAATGGTAAGGATTAACTCTTTTGGCTTTTCACTGCGAATATACTTAGCCGCTGCAAGAACGGTTGCACCAGTAGCAATTCCATCATCGGTTAGAATGACTGTTCGATTTTGTAGTCGGCCTTCGGCGACAAAATCTCGGTATTTTTTCCGTCTTTCTTCAATTTCCTTTCGCTGGCGTCGAATTTCTTCTTTAACTGCTTTTGGATTTTCATCCTGGGTTCTGAGTCCCTCTTTTGTAAGGACAGGAGCTTGATCCTGACAAATGGCACCAATTGCCAGCTCTGAAAAAAGAGGATGTCTCAACTTTCTTGAAAACACGAGGCCGATTTCAGCGCCTAACTCTTTTGCTAAGCTGACCCCCGTTACCACGCCTCCCCTGGGGATTGCGGCCACGATAGGATTTGAAAAAACTCGCCCCCGTAACCGCTTGGCCAATTGCTCTGCTGCGGTTTTTCTTGAGTCAAAGGGCAAACGTGCAGACTTAACATTCTCATCAAGCCATGTTTGAGCAAGTCTTGCCACTTCTTCTAGTTTCCCTGGTTCTTCAAATAAGTGAGTTGCCCCTGAAATGACTTCCAGTCTTCTTTTGCAATTCAATTTATCAAAAGCTTGCCGATTCAGTCGCAAGACGACTTCATCGTGCGCTCCCACGATAAGGAGGGTCGGTTGTCTTACTTGAGAGAGGTAATCCCTCGCCAAATCGGGACGCCCCCCGCGGGAAATAACCGCACTAAAGCGTTGCGGCCATTGTGCAGCTGCGATCAATGCAGCTCCTCCTCCTGTACTGGCTCCAAAGAGAGCCATTGGAAGAGATGAAAGCTCCATCTGATTTTTTACCCATAGGGAAACTTCCATTACTCGAGTTGCCAGGAGTTCACAGTCGAAAACCTTTTCTCGATCGCTTTCCTCGTCCTCCGTTAACAAATCCATGAGCAACGTCGCATAATTATGGTTCTGTAAAACACTTGCTACTAGTTGGTTACGGGGACTTTTTCGACTGCTGCCACTTCCATGAACAAACAAAACCAAAGCCTCGGGAAGATGCGGTAGGGTTAGATCCCCATGGATTTTTTTTCCATCGGACAAGGCAACTTCGATGGATCTTGTTTCTTTCATAGTTGAAAATGCAAAAGGCAAGTGAACTAGAAACAGCCCTTTTTTACCTCATCTCCGATGAGTTCTTTGAGCATTTCCACGTTCCCCTCTTCTTGCCCTTTAATTTGTCTCCAAAAGCTTTCAATTTTGGGATGCCCTTTTGAATTTGAGATGTACTGGTCATATCTCCATAGGCCATCGAGTCTCTTGCTCAGTTCATGAATCAGATCATGGTCGTGATCCATGCAACCTGCCGATTTTCCGATATCCTTCATTTCTTTTTCAGCTGTAAGTGCCATTGCTCTCCTCCTTGTTATTGCAACGAGAGGAGCAAAAGTTGTGCCGTTTTTATTTATGAAGATTGATTGAGTAGAACTCGCTGATACATTTCTTCCCATATCGGAGCGAGTATCATCGACTACTGCTTGGGAATGACTCGCAGATAAAACCGCTTTTTTGCCTGCGCTTCTTCTTTTTCTCCCTCATTCCAAATATGGACATAGGCGTAATCCACGCAGCTTCCATCAGGGCGGTTTACTTCATCACAAGTACCGCTCACAGACAGAGGAATCAGTGCAGTATCTTCTTCACTTCGAAGGACATATTCCAGTGGCTTATCGCTTTCATTTTTCCAACGAATTGCCCCTTGAATGGGCCCTTGCCGTAACTGAACTTTGACAATAACAGGATATTTAAATTGATAAGTCTCACTGCCTTTTAATTGAACTCGCAGTTGAAAATCCTTTGAGTCTTGTGCCGCGAGCCTGACGGGAATAGGCTGTGCTCGTGAGCCAAATCCGGTTGAGTCTATCTCTTGTTGTCCATGAATGAGTTTAAATTCAGCAGGAGCCAAACCCTCCAAACTAAAGTTTCTCCCCTTCAAAGCTTCTTCGATGATCTCTTTGAATTCCCCGGGACGTCTCACGGGCATATTTCCCAGTTCGTCCGCGAACAAAAGGTGAGAAAACCAATCATTGGCGGTAAGTTCTGGATGGTTTCGAGTTAACCTCATGGTTTCCAGGGTGAGATCTGTAACCTTTTTCAGTCCAACCAGGCCTTGAGCGTCCATCGCCTTTTCCAAAATGTCGTGAAGGGTTCCGCCATAAGCCTCACCGTCATCGTGAGATTCATTGGTAAGAAAAAATCCAGTACGGTTAAGGATTCTC
>RFNV01000259.1 GCA_009927005.1 Pseudomonadota bacterium | reverse complement strand
CGCCAATCGAGCTGATCGGTATGCTTACCGAGATCGTAAGACTCTGAAGCGAGAAATGCGTTATCTTTGGCAGATTCGTCTAAACGCCGCTTGCAGGCTACACAATCTGAGCTATTCAAAGTTTATTTCTGCTCTAAAGAAATCCAATGTTGAACTCGATAGAAAAGTTCTCGCGGACTTGGCTGTTCGACATCCTGAAGATTTCTCTCAGCTTGTGGCGCTTGTGCGGCCGCAAGCTGCATGAACGATAACTTAGAATCCATATTATCTGAGGCGAAAAACACCGTCTCTGCTGCGCCCTCTAAGGAAGAACTCGAGCGCCTTCGCGTCCACTATGTGGGCAAGAAAGGCGTGATCACTAGCCTTCTTCATCAACTGAAGGATTTGCCTGCAGATAAGCGCAAAGAGATGGGAGCTAAACTTAACGACGTTAAAACTAACGTTGAAAAAGTTTTGAAGCTTCGCCAATCAGAACTGGGTCGAAAAGACCTTGAAGAACAGCTGTCTAAAGCCCCAGCTCTAGACCTTTCTTTACCAGGCCAATACTCGTCTTCTTCTGGCTCTCTTCATCCAGTCACCCGAGTGATGGAAGAGTTTATCCAGATCATGAAGCGAATCGGCTTTTCAGTCGCTACGGGTCCTGAAGTAGAACTCGATTATTACAATTTCGAAGCTCTCAACACCCCCGAACATCACCCTGCCCGCGATATGCAGGATACTTTTTACATCGAGCCCCCTGTTCTTCTTCGCTCGCACACTTCACCAGTGCAAATCCGAGCAATGAAAAACAAGAAGCCACCCTTGCAAATTATTGCTCCGGGAAAAGTTTATCGCTCCGACTACGACATGACCCATATTCCGATGTTTCATCAAATTGAAGGGCTAATGGTAGATGAGCATATTTCTTTTGCTGAGCTGAAAGGCGTTCTTCATTATTTGGTTAAGGACCTTTTCGGTGCTCGCCCCTTGCGATTTCGTCCCAGTTATTTTCCTTTCACTGAACCCAGTGCTGAAGTGGATATGCAGTGTATTTCGTGCCGTGGTTCGGGAAAAGACTGCCGAGTTTGCAAGTCTACGGGTTGGCTAGAGATCGGTGGCTGCGGGATGGTTCACCCTAACGTCTTTAGACATGTGGGTTACGATCCGGATCAAGTAAGCGGTTTTGCTTTCGGCATGGGAATGGAGAGAATCGCGATGCTTAAATATGGCATCGATGACATCCGATCCTTTTTTGAAAATGACTTAAGAATGTTGGAGCAGTTCTCATGCTAGTTTCTCTTAATTGGCTCAAAGAACACTTCGCAAAGACCGATATCAAAATCGATCCTCGAGAGCTTGCCGATAAATTGACCATGCGAGGAGTTCATGTCGCTGGAATTAAGCGCTCAACTGGCTCTCTCTCTAACGTCGTCGTTGGTAAAATCCTTCAGATTGAAAAGCACCCAAATGCGGATCGCCTTCGAGTAACTCAAGTTGTTTTTTCAGATGAAGACGGTGCAGAAAAACACCAAATCGTTTGTGGTGCTTCCAATATCGCCGAAGGGGATATTGTTCCAGTGGCTCTTCCAGGGTGCGTTCTTCCCGGTGATTTTGCGATAAAAATTTCCACTATCAGGGGTGTTGAATCGCGCGGAATGATCTGCTCGGGAAAAGAATTAGGAGTGTCCGAAGATAGCGAGGGAATTTTACAACTCCCCAAGCATTCAACTCTTGGCCAACCTCTCTCAAAGCTCTTGGGTGGTAATGGGAACTCCGAAGACACTATTTTTGAATTTGAGCTAACCCCCAACCGTCATGACTGCATGAGTGTGATTGGAATTGCTCGAGAAGCTGCACCTCTTTTAAAAACCACTTTGAAAGAACCGAAACCTGCAAAATTCAAAGCGGGGGCCCATCGAACTTCTTCTATTATTAAAGTAGAAGTTGATGATGCAGCTCTTTGCCCACGATACATCGCTCGTGTCATGGATGGATTAAAAGTCCAAGAAAGCCCTGACTGGATCAAAGAACGTTTGGAATCTGTCGGGATTAAACCCATCAACAATATTGTCGATGTTACCAATTACATCATGTTGGAGTTTGGACAGCCTCTGCATGCTTTCGATCTCAGACGAGTTGAGTCGGGATCCATCAGAGTGGGAGCAGCCAAAGAACAGCGCGATTTTACACTTCTTAAT
Organism: Pseudomonadota bacterium; assembly: GCA_009927005.1. Taxonomy (GTDB): domain Bacteria; phylum Bdellovibrionota; class FAC87; order UBA2466; family UBA2466; genus RFNO01. The sequence continues at coordinate 808 of RFNV01000259.1, read as the reverse complement.
GGTGATACGGTTCAAATTGAACCAGGCGATATTATTATTTGGGACGGAGAGCGCCCCATAGCTCTTGCAGGAATTATGGGCGGTCTTAACTCTCAGATCGAAGACAACACCACTTCGATTGTCCTAGAGAGCGCCGCTTTTGATCCCATTCAGATTCGACGTACCGCCAAACGTTTAGGAATTGTTTCTGAGTCTTCCAAACGATTTGAGAAGGCTTCGGATCCTGCTGCAGTGGCTGCTGCTAGTGAAAAAGCAGCTATGATTTTGAGAGATAGCATGGGTGCCAATGTTTATCACCCCCCCATTGATACCAATGAGTACGGAGTGAAAGAACACGTATTGGCAGTCGATATGCGTGAGGTCCGAAAAATCACTGGGCTTCCAAACCTAAGTGCCGAACACGCAGCTGATCTTTTAGACTCGATTGGTATTTCTTCTCATAAAAAATCTCCCAATGTTTTGAGTGTGAGACTGCCCAGCTTCCGTCAGGATTTGAAATCAACCATCGATTTAGTGGAAGAAGTAGCTCGTTTAAATGGTTATGAGCACATCCCTCAAAATCTTCCTCTGTCAGTAGCGACTTATGACCGACTCGATGAAAGTAACTTTGAATTTGAAAATCGAGCAAGACATGTTCTGTTTAATTTGGGTCTCAAGGAAGCCATTAATTATTCTTTTATTTCAGAAGAACTCTGCAGATCTTATGGTTTCTTAAGTGACAACCTAGTTCGGTTAAAAAATCCATTAAGCGAAGAAATGAAAGTTCTGCGAACAAGCCTTTTGCCGGGCCTTCTTCAGAACTATCTTT
>RFNV01000283.1 GCA_009927005.1 Pseudomonadota bacterium | reverse complement strand
GGACCAATCGGTTTCAGCTCAAAATCTGGTAGACAGTATCAAACACGCTGGCGGCCAACTGCTGAGTGACGTTTCGATATTCGATGTTTATCAGGGCGAACACATTCCAGAGAACAAGAAATCTCTCGCCTTTAGACTGAACTTTCTCTCGACTGAGAGAACTCTCCAAGAAAATGAAGTGAATGCTTCCAAAGACAGCATCGTGAAGGTGCTGGCCGAAAAGTTTCAGGCTCAGCTCCGGAGCTAGCCTTTCGCAGCGCGCCACTCCCTAATCAGCTAACTTGTTGTTTTCGCGTAAAAATTCTATAATTTAACAAACCACAGCAACGGCACCACAACTTCGGAGGCACCATGGAAGAAAAACGAGATTTTATTCTCCCCCAAGCATCAGAAAAGCTCTCCTACCGTTTTATTTTAGATTCTGTGAAAGACAAAATGCTGCATCATCAGGAGCTTGAAGTTCAAACCCAAGTGATTGAAGAGCCCGTTGTTGAAGAGATTTGTGGCACCCCAGCCCCAGAACAAATCTCTCAATTGGAATTGAGTACTGCTAGTTTAGAAATTGAAACAGCGGAAGAGGAAGTGGTGGCAATGAAATTGAAACCACTTCCCGAAGGAAAAAAATATTTTCGAATTGGCGAAGTCTCAAGCCTACTGAAAGTAGAACCCTACGTACTTCGTTATTGGGAAAGCGAGTTTAAAACAATTAAGCCAGTCAAAGCGGGTAGCGGACATCGGGTTTACTCTCGAAAAGATGTCGAAACCCTTCAAGTAATTAAGCATCTTTTATACAACGAAAAGTTCAGTATCAAAGGCGCTAAGAGAAAACTTTCTGAAAAGAAAAAAGAAGTAAAAGCAGTCAGCCAACCAAACACTCAAGCACTGAAAGAAATAGCTGCAGGACTTAAAGAGCTAGTGACTTTTTTAAGAACTAACTCTCTTTAATAAAGAGCAAACGGCTGAGGAGCTTCGACTCCCGCTGGCTTATTAAACGGACTCCAAGGAATTACTTCTTGATGGAGATCAGGACGTACGTTTTCCCAAGGCCCGTTACCGAGCATTCCGTAAATCCAATCAGCTAGTGAAACATCGAGACTCTTTGTATTGCCCAAGGGATACTGAGTGAGAGTGTGTGCCCAGGACTCGGTATAGAACACTTTTTGGTAGGGAGTATTCGTTCCAATCTGTGTATTGGCAGCCTGAATAATAATGTCGTGCACAACGGTCGAGTAATCGGGTGCTCCTAAGCCCACCGAAAAGCCTGTCATCACGTAATCATTATAAGAGTGGATGAGTCCAAATTTTATGTGCGGAAACTTCCGACGATTGAAATCTAGAACCGCACCAAAGTTTTCAGCGGGCCGGTTATTGTCGTCGACTGGAAAACCTTTGTAGGCATTCCAGTGTTTAAGAACTCGTGCGTACATGCTTTCGGAAACAAACGGCGTTTGAAAAGGAGTGCCAGCATCGCTGATGACATATTTTTCAGACTTGGGGAATAACACATCGAAGTTTTTCATATGCGTGTAGGCGCCAATCGCTCCAGCGCTAGTCCCCATCAAAACCACTTTCTTTGCATCCGGGAAAAGCTGAGAAGCTTCTTTCAGGGTGTTGAGAGCGTTGTCGTAACCTCGGTGTTGAACTTCATAAGTGGTAAAGGGCTTTCCGTAGTCGATTTTAGAATCCCCAACAAAAACATCACCCGTGCAGTAAGGAATAGTAACGACTGTGAAGTCTCGGAAAGGATTATTGGGATCTTCGTGACTGAATACCCCTTCCCCCTGGTTCCAATCCTGGGTGGGCTCGGTTCGAGTTAAATTGATAGCCATTCCGGTAGAGCAAGTCACTGCGTCCCAACAAGCT
>RFNV01000277.1 GCA_009927005.1 Pseudomonadota bacterium | reverse complement strand
TTGGCATATCTTCCTACTTCCTACTTCAACTAATTGTTAAGCCAACAACATCCTTTTGACCTGATGTAGATCACTTGGATGGACCATTCCCATTTGGCGCAAGCGTCGACCACGCTTTGCAGATTTATGCTCCAAAATGTGGTTACCAAAAGCACGGGCTCTTTTCACTCGACCAGAGCCGGTTAGCTTAAATCGTTTCTTAGCACCCGATACTGTTTTTAACTTCGGCATAAATCCTACTTCCTTATCCTACTAACCTTACGACTTTACAGCACTTTCTGCTTGTTTTACGGGAGCCTCAGGAGATTTTTTCTCTCCTTCACCTTCACCGGAACCAGCGGGTTTTGCGCCTTTTTTCGCTCCTGGCTTTCCAGCCGGTGCGAAAATCAAAGATAAAGCTTTCCCTTCCATCTTTGAATTTTGCTCCACAATACCCAAGGAACCCACCATGTCAACGATTTGCTTAATCAAAGCGTATCCTAAATCAGAATGGGCGATTTCTCGGCCACGAAAACGGATAGAAACTTTCACTTTATTACCGTCTTCTAAGAATTCTTTTACGTGTTTTACTTTGTACTCGATGTCGTGAGTCCCGGTATGCGGTCGGAACTGAACTTCTTTAAGTACCGTAACCACCTGATTTTTCTTGGATTGTTGGGCTTTCTTCTTTTGCTGGTACTTGTACTTCCCATAATCCAGGATCTTACAAACGGGTGGGCTTGATGTCGGGGATATCTCAGCCAAGTCGAGTCCCGCATTCATCGCAAGTTCTAAAGCTTTTCTCGTATCCATGACCCCCAATTGGGCTCCATCGGCCCCAATCAAGCGAACTTGAGGTGCGCGAATTCTGTGGTTGATACGGATATTGTCTCCACCGGAACGGTTATCTCTTGGATTAATGGGTTACTCCTCCTGGTAATAGAAGCGGTTCAATTTCTTTTTTAAACGCTTCTAGTGTTAAGTCATTCAGGGTTTCCCCTGTGTGTTTTCGAACTGAGAGCGTTCGAGAATCCTTTTCTTTATTTCCCAAAACCAACATGAGCGGAACTTTTTGCATTTGGGCTTCTCGAATTTTGTATCCGAGTTTTTCATTTCTTAAATCTTCTTCAACTCGTAAGCCCCAGCTTCGTAGGGTTTGAGCCACTTCTTTGACATAGGACTCTTGATCGCTTGTGACATTGAGAACGGTTGCTTGAACTGGGCTAATCCAGAATGGAAAATGTCCATTGTGATGTTCTACTAAAATACCAAAGAAGCGTTCGATACTTCCTAAAACCGCTCGGTGAATCATGACAGGGCGGTGCGCTTTTCCGTCGGAATCGGTGAATTCCAATTGGAAGCGTTCAGGAAGACCAAAGTCTAATTGGATCGTTCCGCACTGCCAGGTTCGTTTCAAACTGTCCTTAATATGGAATTCAATTTTGGGTCCGTAGAATGCCCCTTCGCCTTTTGCGATGGTAAACGGGCGACCAAAAGATTCGAGACTTTCTTGAAGCGCTTTTTCCGCTTTATCCCAAGTTTCGGGAGTTCCTAAAAACTTTTCTGGACGAGTGGCAAGTTTCAAATCTACTTCATTAAAGCCAAAAAGATCATAAATGCGAAACGTAAAAGCGATGCCCTTTAATGCCTCTTCTCCAATTTGAGATTCAGCACAGAAAATATGGCCGTCATCCTGACTAAAAGTACGGGTTCTCAAGATTCCGTGAGTGACCCCAGCTCTTTCATCTCGATGAAGTTTGGAATATTCAGAGAATCGAAGAGGAAGTTCCCTATAGCTTCTCTTGGTCGTTGCAAACAGAGCTGCATGCCCCGGACAATTCATGGGTTTTAAGCAAAGCGTATCTCGATCTTTATGTTCCATGACGAACATGTTGTCTCGGTAATGATCCCAATGACCGCTGGTTTTCCAAAGATCGGCAGTCATGAGCTGAGGGCAAATCACTTCTTCAAATCCCAGAGACTTGGTCTCTTTTCTCATGAAGTCCGCTAACGCGTTAAAGAGCCAAGCACCTTTTGGAAGGTAGAACGGCATTGCAGGGGCAATCGGCAAAAACGTAAAAAGACCAAGCTCTGGTCCGAGCTTTCGGTGATCTCGTTTTCGAGCTTCCTCAAGCCGATGCAAATGTTCATCTAATTCTTTTTGCGTTGGAAAAGCAGTTCCATAGATGCGAGTAAGCATCTTATTGTTTTCATTCCCGCGCCAATAGGCTCCTGCTAGAGAAAGCAGTTTGAATTTTCCAAGTTTCTTTAAATTAGGGACATGGGGACCGCGGCAAAGATCTGTAAATTCACCTTGAGTGTAGGCCGAAACAACTTCATTCGCGGGGAATCCCGCAATAAGTTCAGCCTTATAGTTTTCCCCCATGGATTGAAATAGGCTGACGGCTTTTTCTCTGGGGATCTCCTGGCGAGTGACTTCAAGACCTCTTCCTGCAATCTCAGCCATTTTCTTTTCAATTTTGGGAAGATCTTCAGGAGTAATGGGCTCAGGAAAATCAATATCGTAATAAAACCCATCTTCAATGACTGGACCGATAGTGATTTGAGATTTCGGATAAAGTTCTTTAACTGCATGAGCGAGCAAGTGGGCAGTGGAATGTCTCAAGACTTCCAAACCTTCCGGAGAATCCTTGGTAATGATAGCAACCGTAGAATTCTTCTCGATGGGCCGATTTAAATCCCACTCTTTTCCATCGACTTTCGCTGCAATAGCAGCTTCTTCAAGTCGTTTTCCAATACTCGCAGCAACTTTTGACGGTGTAACAACCCCGTCGAAATGGCGCTGGGAACCATCTGGAAGAGTGACCACAATCGAATTCATGAAAAAAGCATTTTAGAAGGTTGCAAAAACATCACTGGGAATTAACTGGGTTGGTCTGATTTATGGAGTGGGCGAACGAAAAAAGCATCATCTGACTTCACTCTAACCTGAAAGAATGGCGAAAATCAAGAGGGACGGAGTTCGGTATGGATTTTGCTCACATCAGGGGCAATGAAAAACTTAAAAACTCTTCTCATTTGTAGTTCAGCTCTTTCAAACCTCCTAAACGCTCAGGTGGTTTTACCCCCCCTGTTTAAAGCCACCTATAAATTTGAGATACGGGATGAGAGTGCGCAGGGAACTCCCAAATCGTTAGTTGAGCTCTTGAGTTTTGGGGAACAGAACCCCGCTTTGCTGTCTTTAGAGGGGGGGGATCGAGTTTTCCTCATGAAAGAACCCCACGTAGATCGCTGTGGATTTCTCCATTTTGAAGGAAATTCAGTTTCCCTCGAACATTTAAAAGAGCCCGCAGGGAATGAAGTTCGTTTCTATGAAGAGCCCTTAAAGATCGATATCACTTGCCATCCCATTCCGTTTCCTCGCTGCGGTACTTTTCGAAGCACTGACAGTGCTTCCAGCGGAGAATATCTGATGGAACAACTGCAACTCTTGAAGGCGCAGTGTCAGGCCCGTCTTGTTCAAGGAGAGCAAATTCTTGAAAGCTATGAAATCCATCTCCCTTAAGGCTTTCAGCGGTTGCGCGATGCATTACCTTCTGCGGTGCGTAGTGAATTAAGTCGTAAGTGGTGGATATCTAAAAGTTTCGGGGCTATACTGATTAAACAACCAATTCCTGTTTAGCCCCTCATGAAAACAGCCCCAACTCTAAAATTTTTGTGCTTGGTTCTTTTAGCCTCACTTACTGGCTTTGCTGCTGAAACCACGGAAATTGAAAAGCAGCTTTCAGAGATCGGCTCAATCCCGAACGAAGAAATTCTTGTTATCCAAAGAAAGTTTACTCGGAAAGAATGGCGGCACGAAATCACGCCCCTTAACTTTGGGGGAATTCCCTTTGGAACTGTTCGTAGAACCATGACCAGTGGCGGGAGCTACTCCCTTCATTTAAAGGACTGGTTTGCTTTAGAACCCATTAATTTTACGTTCTCAAAGAACTTCTTCACGAGCTTTACCGACGATATTAATCAAAACTCGACTCCCAATCCAAACATTCGGCCAGATCCTCAGCGCATTCTTTACTTTTTAACGACTGGCGTTCAGCTCACGCCCATCTACGGAAAAATGGCGACGCTATCCAAATTTATTGCCTACATCGAACCTTACTTTGGGTTGGGTGGTGGGATTGCTAAAACTGAAACGGATACCTATTTCACTTTTTACCCTGCTGTCGGCATGCGGGTTTACTTCCGGGAATGGTTTTCAATGAAGCTTGAGCTCCGAGATTACATGTACACTGAGCAGACTATCAATCCGACGACTCAAGCAAGAACCCCAACATTCCGTAACAACTACGCTGTTGGGCTTTCACTAAGCTTCTGGCTGCCAAAAATGCCGCTGTAGATAGTTTCAGTTTCAGTAACTAGTTTTCAAAAAATAAAACACGGGGTTCGAATGATGAGTCACCACTACTTAAAATCTGGGGTCTTAGCTCTCTTGGTCTGTTTACAGTTGAGTCATGCTGAAAACTCAAAGACAAGTTTATTGGAACAGGGGCGCCGCTATTTTGAATCAGGAAATTATGAGAAAGCGATAGATTCACTCTCGCAAACAATTAATTCGACAACGGATGCGAACATTAGAAACAGAGCTCTTTATTATCAGGGACTGGCTTTCTTTGAGCAGGGTCTTTTTTATTCAAGTTATCTGTCTTTCAGAAATGTTCTCATGAATCCAGATGAGCGTTTTCGAGAAGTTTATGAAAAAGCCATAAAAAATGCGGTAACAATCGCAGACCGGATGGATCTGGTCGACAAAATCGGAGCCGTCATTGCAAAAATGGATGATCGACTCATCCCCAGCTCAGTAGGGGGCCATGCTCAATATGCAAAAGGAGTTTATCTTTTTAACTTGGGAAAAAATGTAGAGAGTGAAGCAGCTCTGAAATCCGTTTCCCCTCAATCTGTGTTCTATCCAAAAGCGCAGTATTATCTGGGAATCATTTCAACAAAAAAGAAAAATTATAAGGACGCCTCCTATTACTTTGAAAAGGTGGTTTCAACCACACGGGGTAATAAGGATCTCTATGCTCTTGAAGAATTGGGGCGATTAAACCTGGCCCGAACAGCTTACTCCGCAGATGAAATTGAAAAATCTGTTGAACTTTACTCCAAGTTTTTAAGTTCCTCTCCCTACTGGATAGACGTTCTTTTAGAAGCGAGTTGGCCGCTCATGAAAATGAATGACTCGACTGTGTCGCTAGGAAACCTTCAAACGATTACTTCGCCCTTCTACAAAGAGGATCTTGTCGGTGAAGCTTATTTACTTCGAGCCACCATTTTGCATCGATTGTGCAAATATGACGAAATGAGAAAAGATCTCACGTCCTTCTTTAGAATTTACGATCCCATTATTCAATCAATGGAAAGAGAAACCGCTTCGTTGGGTTCGAGCGATTCCTACTTCAGAGCTTATCGAGATCGAAAAGGGCTCAATCGTGCTTTTATGAGCGTGATTGGACGGGATCAAGGCATCCAAAAAAACATGAAGATTCTGGAAAGTTTAAGTGAAGAAAGAATGAAACTTTCGAAGAGTTCAAAAAATGAGCAAATCCAAAGAATGATGAACCAAGTGGATAGTCTAAAGGAAACGATTGCTCGCGAGACAGGACAAACCATAAAAAACATCCACAAGCGAAAACTCAACGAGCTTTTGCAACAGCGAGAACAGGCAAACTATTTAAAAGTGGAAGTCGTCACAGGCGAAAAGGAAATGATTGAGGGCCAGGCCGGCCTACCCCCGAAACGTGTGACCGAAGTAGAAACCACGGTCTCTGATGCCTATCACTTTTGGCCTTACAACGGCGAATATTGGGAAGATGAATTAGGAACCTACATTTACACAACGGAGAGCTCCTGTGTTAATTAAAAAGCATTTCATTTCATTTCTAATTGTTAGCGCACTCACTCCAATAGATGTCTTTGCTGAGAGCGATGACTATAAAAACTTTGATCTTCCGGAACAAACCCGAGTTGCGGTTCCCGAAAAAACGTTTTCCTATAAGAGTGCTAGGGGAGAGATCACGGGCAAAAAAGCTAAGCTCAAAACTCCCTCGATGTCGGCTCAGGATTACCTATTTGCTAAAGAGACCTTTCTTACTGAAAAACGAGATGAGGCCATTAAGCTTTTAAGGCAGGAACTGGACTCCGGGGCGAAAGTAAATCGTGACAATGTACTGCTTCAGCTAGGCCAACTTTATGTAGAAAAATACATGGAGTTTAGTTATCGCGAGTCGCAAGTCTACAACCAGCAGTACATCGATTACGAAAAGGCCCAGAGCACTGGAAAAAAAGGCGGTACTCCTCCGAAGCTGGATAACAGCCGCTCCAATTACTATCTCAAAGAGGCTTTAAAAGTATTTTATCAACTTGAAAAAGAGTATCCAAAACACCCCAAAATCGATGAAGTGGTTTACTTCATTGGCTTTGTGGAAATGGAGGGTAAAAACGAACCAAAGGGGCTTAAATATCTTGAGCGAGTGGTTAAAGAATTTCCTCAAAGCAGAAAGTTTGATGATGCCGCAGTTTATCTAGCTGACACCTACTTCGATAAAAACAAGTTCAAAGAAGCAAGGAATTATTATCAAGTGCTGGTTAAACGAGACTCCAGTCTTAAAGATTATGCGCATTACAAATTAGCTTGGGTGGAACTAAACATGGGAGGCGCAAAGCAAGCTGTCAGAGATATGAAGACTCTGATCATAGGCTTGGGTTCCAATCCTGAAAAAGCAAAGTTTAGTTTGCGTGAACAAGCGCTGAGAGACCTAGTCGTATTTTATGGCGACACCGGAGAAGTTGACGACGCGATTGAGTTCTTTACGAAAGCTCAAGGAAAATCAAAAGCCTTGGATAATCTCAAGTTGCTTGCTCAAGTTTATAGCTCTAAGGCTCAAGACGAAGCAGCAATTACCGCTTACAATCGCCTCATAAAAGAATTTGGGGATGCTCCCGAGGCTCCTAAGTGGTATTTGGGAATCTACGAATCTGAAGCAAGGCTTGGGAAATCAAAAGGCGGCGTCAATAAACTGATTGAGCTTGTTGAAAAGTTTAATCCTGAATCAGATTGGGCAAAGAGTTTTTCCGAAGATAAACAAGTCGAGAAAAAAGAGGCTTTGGATCTCATTTCCGGTGAAGCGGAAAAAGCTGCATTTTTCCATCACCAAGCTGGCCAAAGAAGCAGTGACAAAGGCCACTACGAAGCCGCAATCAAGCTCTACTCGAGCCTTCTTAAAAACTTTCCTGAACTTCCGAGCCGAAAGAAGATAGCGTTTTTCAGAGGTGAAGCTCTCTATGCTCAATCCCGCTGGATGGAAGCCAGTGATTCCTACTTAATGGCTTCACAGATTGCCCCCAAAGACAAATTGAGCGAGGAGTCCCTTTACAATGCTCTTCTATCCGTAGAGCACCTCACGTCAAAAAATTCTAAGATAACGAAATATACCAAGGAAGAAGCCAAGAAGTTAGATGCCACTCCCAAAGACTTAACGGAACCTGAAGAGAAATTTATTGAAGTGGCAAAGATGTACAGCCAGGAATACCCCCAAGGACAGCACGTGGCGGATGTGACTTTCCGAGTGGGTGCGATCTATTACCAGAAAAATCACTTCGAACAAGCTAACGAGGTGTTTTTGGGAATCGTTAAGAACAACCCCAAGCACCGCACTGCTGCTACTGCAGCCCACTTAGTTTTAGATATGTACAACATTCGAAAAGACTATCCGGGGCTCACTCGTCAAGCTCAGCTGTTTTATGAGCAGGCTAGCTTGGGGGATGCGAAATTTAAAGCTGAGATGAAGCAAATCATGGGCGAAGTGGATTTTAAGCAAATTGAATCCATTGAAAAGGAAAACAAGTGGACTGAAGCAGGGGACGCCTATTTCCGGTTCTATCAAGCCAATCCAAAGTCCGACTTAGCTGAGAAAGCTTTGTACAACTCTTTTGTGAGCTATGACAAAGGTGAAAAACAAGAGAAGGCTAATGAAATGGCCCGGGTTTATGTTTCCAAATATCCCACCAGTGAAAATGCCGGAAAGATGATTTTGACCATCGCAAAAGCTGCAGAAAAAGCTTATGACTTCGAGCAAGCGCAGCGCTTTTATGCTGATTACGCAGAGAAATATCCAAAAGAAAAAGAGGCACGAAAAGCGCTCTACAATGCAGCTGTATTCTCAGAGCTTCTTGAAAAGAATAAAGAGGCCCTGAAGCTTTACGATGAATACCTCAAAGAGCCAGGTGTCGGACAAGAAGAGAAAAGAGCTATCCGAATCAGTCAGTCGAAAATTTATCGCAAAGAGGGTAACTGGGATAAAGTGAAGCTGATCTATCGAGAACTTGCAAAGGAAACTAAGACTCAAGATGAAAAAATTAAGATCTTAGGGGAGCTTGCGAGACTTTTGGAAAAAGCAGGAAAAAGCTCAGACAAGGATGCAATCGTAAAAGAAATCCGAACGCAAGTAGATGGAAAAAAGAAGGCCTCTCTTGGAGTCGCAAGTTTTTATCTGGCTGAAGTTCAATTTGGCGCGGTTAAGCCAGAACGAGAAAAGTATCAAAAAATCAAACTTCGGTTTCCTCCGGACGCTTTTGTTTCTCTTTTAAAGAAAAAACAAAAGGCACTTGTGAAATTGGCTGGCTCTTATGACGATGTGGTGGAGTTTGGAGTTCCAGAATGGGGAGTAGCTGCCCTTTACGAAAAAGGGGAAGCCTACCAGGAACTTGCCTCTGCTTTTAGAGCAGTGAAAATTCCTAAGGCCTATAAACCAGAAGAGAAAGCTGAGTTGGAGGGGGCACTGAAGGCCATCGAAGAAAAAGATATTTTGCCTATTGAAAAGGCCGGAAAAGAAATCTGGGAAACTTGTGCGAAACGAGCCAGTGAGTTCAAAGTAGTGAGTACTTACGCAGAAAAGTGCCGTGAAAAAACCGGCAAGTCTGCACAAACGGCGGGAATTTTCCCAAAAGCTAAGTACTGGAGTTATGGTCCCCTCCTGACTCCCGGAAAGGCATCTTTGGAAGAATTGAACTTGGAAAAATCCGAAGAGGCCCTGGAGGTTTTAGTAAGAGTGGTTTCAACAGGTAAACCTGGGCAAGCTCAAGGAGGGATTAAAAAATTCCTAGTTCGATATCCAGAAGAGAAAAGAGCCGTTTACTTATTGGCAGTGGATTATCTGAGACAGGGAAAAAAAGAATTGGCTCAGTATTTCTTTGATCAATTAGAAAAGGATTCCTCTTTTCCCTGGAAGGGGCTTGTGACCAATAACTTGGGAATGATGGCTCATCAGGAAAAAAACCGAGTCCAAGCCACATCACTCTTTGAAAAAGCAACGGAGCAGTCTCCCCCTCATCCGAGCTGCCGGATCAACTTGGGCAGTTTATATCTAGAGGGGTATGGGTTTAAGGATGCGCTACCGCTGTTTGAGAAGGCAGTGGAACTCGATCCAAACAACGAAGATGCTGTTTTGGGATTGGGCCTCTCCTATGAAGGGGTAAACGAGCCTGAAAAAGCTGCAAAAGCCTATGATGAGTTTATTTCAGATAATCCCAACGCCAGCCAGGTCCTGTTTAACTACTCAATCCTGTTAGGAAATGTTCTTAAACGACGGGAGCAAGCAGCTCAGATAATGCTCCGTTACATTCAGCGTGGGGGTAAGGAAGCGGGCCGCGCTCATGAAATCATGAAAACTTGGCGATAAGACTTCTGAGAAATCATAGGAGTCTTTTTTCATGGCTATTCGGTGGTTTATTTTGGGAGTGTTTGCCTTATTGCTCAATACAGCTTTTGCTGAAAAAGCTAGGAAGAACACCTCGACAAATTCGTCTCGTCCGGTGGGAAAGTCTGAAGAAGGCGACTTCATTATCGAAAAAAGATCTGATGGAACGGTTGTTAAGTATAAGAAAAAAACTTCCTACGATTTCGAGGGAACAGGCATTGAGGGTCTGTATAACAAACCCTCAGGTGCTTACATCTCTAATATTAAACAGGTTAAGGGCAAAAGCATCATACGCATGCGAGAAAATTTCGATGCAGAAGTTATCGATTCCTCTCGCTTGTTAAAATAGAGAAGATCCATGGACGCCAAATTAAACTCGTCAAATAACGAGGGTACAATCGCAATCCGACTAGATACCCTTACCGATGGCAAAGTAGTTCACAGCTCCGAATTTCTGAAAGACAAAATAGTCTTGGGCCGGGTTCTGTCTGCTGATTTAAGAGTTGATGATCCCAGAGTGTCTCGAATTCATGCTCTAATCGAAGTCAAGGGTAACGCTATTGTCATTACGGATCTTGCGAGCAGCCATGGGACTTTTGTAAATGGTAAAAAAGTTTTAGAAGCTAAACTGAGTTTTGGCGACACGATCAAGCTTGGATTTGTTGAACTTAAACTCGAAAAGGGAACTGGCGTGCCCACTGCGCCGATTGCTTTTGAAGCGATGGAAGGAGCTGAAGGGGTAGCCACTCAAGTCGAGATCGATCGTTCCCTCGTTGAAAAAATGGATCGCCGGGGACCGGACAGGCGGCATTCAGATGCATTCCCTGAGGAAAAGCGCTTAGAAGAACGTCGCCAGGGAGACAGGCGTTACGAGGATTCAAAAACTGCAGAGCAAGCTCGTCCAGAAGTGGAAGAGGAAAGACGCGTTGGAGAAAGAAGACGTGGCGAAAGAAGAACTTTCGATATCACAAGCCTTGAGCGACGCATTTCCGACAGACGGGCAAGAACTTCTGATGACGATATTCTTCCAGAGGAATTAGAAAAAGCTTTTGATGTTCCTGAGCACGCAAGAGAACTAGAGCTTACAGTGCTTTGGGGTGACCATATTCTGGATGTTTCTAACTATCATGATGAAGCTCAGATAACAGTGGGTGAAAGCCCTCGAAACGACTACATCATTCCAAGCGTGGGCATTAGTGATGAGTTTCCGTTGGTCAATCTGAATGAAGACGGCAGTGCTACTTTAGCCTTCACGGAAAAAATGACAGGCACAGTCCGTTCCAGAGATAAGATCTATAACGTCAATGAACTCAAAAACGAAAAGTTTGTTAAACGACAGGGTGAGTATCACACACTGCGACTCCAACAGGAGGATTTTGCGAAGCTTGCGATCGGCAACGTTAACTTTTTCATGTTGTATGTAAAGCCGGCCCCTCGAATTAAGCCGCCTCCATTCATGGAGAAGGATCCGCTGTTGATCCGAACCACCATCGGCTCGACCCTTTTGTTTTTGCTGATGGTACTTGGATTAACCCTGTTACCGAAGCCAGTGCCAGTGACGATTGATGAAATTCCGGAACGCTTTCAGAAAATCGTGATTAAGAAACGACCTAAAATTCCCTCTAGTAAAGATGGTTTGATAGCTAAGGGAGAAGATTCAAAACAAGGTGGTTCAGTAGCCGGACAAGGTGGGCCCGTGATAGGTCCTGAAGGCGAGGCTGGTAGAAAAGATTTGCCTCGAAAAGAGGAAAAGGCCCAGATGATTTTGCCAAAATCCAAGCCAAAAGAGGCTACGCCAGCTCAAGTACAACCTCCGAAAGAAACTGCCAAAACGCAGCCTCCTCGAAAAGTGGTGGATGTAGACGGAGCTAAAAAAGTTGGTCTTCTCAAAGCTTTCAGCCAAGGATCAGCTTCCAAAGAAGCTCAAAATCTTTTGGGTGGAGCCGGAGCAGGTCCTGAGGGGCCTGGCGGTTTTGACGATTTTGGAAAAGCAGTTCAAGGCGCCCGAGGAAAATCTCTTGAAGAAACAGGCGGTGCTGGAGGAAAAGGCCTAAAAGGAGTCCAAGCTGGCGGAGGCGGTAAAACCATTGGAATTGATGGCCCATCCACCGGAGGTTTGGGACGAGGAAGTTATGGTGAGGGAATTGGCGAAGGTATTTCAGGCCCTGGACGTTTCGGACAAAAAGGTGAGCATGCGATTAATATTGTGTCTGAAAATGTTCAGGTCCTTTCCGGCTTATCTAAAGACATCATCAATGCAGTGGTAGCAAGGCATCGTTCTGAAATTCGATCCTGCTACGAATCGGCACTGCAAAGAAATCCAGGGTTGAGAGGCAAAATAGTGATGGCCTTTAATATTCAGCCCAATGGAGTGGTTTCCTACGCAGCTCCGAAAGAGAGCACGATTGGAGATGCTTCGCTTGAAAACTGTATTGCTTCAAAGATCAAAACATGGATCTTCCCAAAACCAGAAGCTCCTGTAGTGACTGAAGTAAGCGCTTATCCGTTCTACCTAAACCCAGGTGGCGGCTAAGCTTTCTTGCGAGACAGCCCAGTCATAAAGAGAATAAAACAGAGCGCTCCGAAGACGATCATCGGTAACAAGTCACTCTCTCGAGAGACGACAAACTTGGAACCTAGATTCAGGTCCTTCATCACGTTGTCTTTGAGATTAAGGAACGCCAAAAGAATCCCTGCAATTGAACCCCCTGCAATGAGTCCTGATGAGAAGAGAATGCCGGGTCCTGATTCCTTTTCTTCTTCTGTGAGTTTCAAGTTTCGTCGCGCTTGGATTTTTTCAATCAGCCAACGAACCATTCCGCCTGCAAAGATGGGCGATGAAGCTGAGAGCGGCAAATACACTCCCACCGCAAAGGGAAGTGAAGCGATTCCGCAGAGCTCGAGCACCAGCGCAATCGAAACTCCCAACAAGACGAGTCCCCAGGGAAGCTTCTGGGTGAGAATGCCATCAATAATCAGGGACATGAGTTGCGCTTTTGGAGCTTCATATTTTGGAACTAGAGTGCCATCATCTTTCGCGGACAGAACGCCGTTGATTCCTGGATCGACTAAGTAAACGACTTCCCCCGCCGAATTCACGAGATATTTCCCCGGTCTTAAAGCAGAGAGCGTTCCTGTTGTTGGGGTCTCAAGCAAGCGAAGGACTCGATACTCTGCCTCATCCCCAGGAGCTTTTTGAATTTCTTTTAGACTTCCCACATCTGCAACTATAGCCCCTTTTGGAACCGCTGTTTTTGAATAGATGGTGGAAGCTTCATTCAGGATTTTTAGAGTAACCCCAATCACTAAAGCCGAGCTCACCGCTCCGACAAGAATTCCAATTTGTTGGAATTTGGGAGTGCCTCCTAAGATGAATCCAGTCTTTAAATCCTGTGAAGTCGTTCCTCCATTGGAGGCTGCGACACACACGATGGCTGCTACGCTCAGCGCTGTGACTCGGTACTCAGGCCCCACCCAACCGATCAAGACAAACACCAAGCAAGTCAGAAGAAGAGTGGCGACAGTCATTCCTGAAATAGGATTCGAGGAAGATCCGATTTCTCCAGTGAGCCTTGAGCTTACAGTAACAAAAAGAAACCCGAACACGACGATAAGAAGGGCGCCTAAAAGATTCATGTGCAGGCTGGGAGCAAACCAAATGGCTAGAATAATCCCAGCGACTCCAACAAGAACCACACTGAAGGGAAGGTCACGCTCCGTTCGAGAAATAGCGGTTTCTTTTTCCGAAGGTCCCAACACGCCTTTTAGTCCAGAAACAGCTCCATGCACGATAGTAGGAAGATTTTGGAGGAGGCTAATGATTCCCCCAGCTGCTACCGCTCCGGCTCCAATATACAAAACGTAAGCGCGCCAAATTTCATGAAGGGACATTTGAGAAATGAGCGTGGTTGCCGGAAATAGGGGGGAAGTCAGGCCATCTCCGAAAAGTTTAATCATGGGAATAAGAACCCAACTCGCCAAGATACCACCGCCTAGCATGATGCAAGCGATTCGAGGACCAATGATGTAACCCACCCCTAGGAGCTCGGGAGAAACCTCCATGGACACAGACGCACCCTTAAAAAACGACAAAGTCTTTTCTGGGATTTCTTTGAAAAGCTTCAGGCCCGCATTGGAGAGTTTGTAAAAAAGCCCCAGGAAGAAACCAGTGAAAACAGTACGCGCTGAAGTGCCGCCTTTTTCTCCTGCCATCAAAACTTCCGCACAAGCGGTTCCTTCGGGAAAAGCTAGTTGTCCGTGAGCTTTCACAATAAGACCATGGCGTAAAGGAATCATCATGAGAACGCCTAGAAGGCCTCCCAAAACAGCGACGAGCATGATTCGAGAAAGCTCCATGTCGTAACCTAAAATGAGAAGAGCCGGCATGGTGACAGCTACTCCAAAAGCAATCGACTCCCCGGCACTTCCAGTAGCTTGGGTGATGTTGTTTTCTAAAATAGTAGTGTTTCGTAATCCCAGAGCTTTCGAAAGGCCTCGAAAAAGAGTGATGGAAAGCACAGCGACCGGAATAGAAGCACTCACCGTCATGCCGACTTTCAGAGCTAAGTAGAGAGAGGATGCTCCAAAGACGATTCCCAACAGCGAGCCAATCAGAACCGGCATGAAGGAAAATTCAGGAATGGTTTTGTCACTGGAAATAAAGCTTTTAAAGGGATTATTAGTCATTCACCACGAGTAACAAGGGGCCTAGGCTTTGGCAAGAATTAGGGAAGGGGCTAAGTTATTTGAAGAAGGCCTTTATTCGGTCTGCTAAAAGGTCGAGTTTGGCTCCTGCTTTTTGAAAGAGCCCAGTAGAAGAAGCAGTTTCTGGTGGTTTAATTTTAGCTATTTGGCCCGCAATCCCTCTCTGAACGGAAGTGGCCGCAGTAGCCGCAATACTAGTAGGAGCTGATCCGGTTCCCGCTAATTTGGGGGCCTGGGCTTCCACTTGAGGCTCAACAGTTTTCTCTGGATTTTCTACTGCAGCTAACAGATTTCCGAGATCACTTTTCCGAATTTCGGTGTTTTGTATGGGAAGTTTTGGTTTGGTCGGGCTTTCTCCAGGGAAAAGGCCATTCAGTACTTTTTCCTGAATCTGAGCAACGGTCGGTTCTTCTGGTTTAGGTTCTGGCTTCGCCGACAGAGTTTGGGGCTCAGAGTTGTTAACAGCGGGACTCGGTTGAGCGACTTCTTCAGCTAGATTTATCAGATCGGAATTACCGCTGCCCAACGCAACTGAGGTTTTACTTGTTTTGGAAGACGAAGAGTTCTTTTGCTCTCCGACCAAGTTGGTTGTATTTGAGCTTGAAAAAGGTTCTGAAGAAGATGGTTCCGAATTTGCTTTGATCTCCTTTACTGAAGAAGAGCCTGCTTTTTCTGGAGTGATGAATCGATCATTCGACGCATAGGAACGCTTCTGGGATTCTGAAGAATTTTGATAACGCTCTACCGTTCCCGCCGAGGCCAGATTATCTAGTGCTTTTACTCCGGTCTCGGGTGGATTGGCGCCCACTGAACTACTTCCTGATTTTAAATCTGAAAGGGCAATAAGATTAGGCGAATCTGTCGATTTTCGATTCGCTTCCTTTGCCAAAGCTTTTTGTTTCTCAGCTTGGATTTGGCCGATGGCTGAGGCATCTACCGAAGGAGTAGTCGAAGGAGTTTGTGCATTGGCTCCAGTCCGTTGAATTGAAGCGGATGAACCACTAGCACTGGACCCTGAGGCTCCATTATTAGTTTGAGGAGCTCCCCCCGCGTGACCGCCTGTCGGTGTTGAAGGTGCGGTTGAGCCGCCAGCGAGTGCTGTTGGAGACGGCTTTGGAGTCGCGCCGCTGATAGGAGGTTGGCTGATATCAGTTCCGGGTGTCGCCGAAGCCAGAGCTCGAGAAGTTGCTGAAGGACTCGGATTTAGAGTCGAAGAACCACCGGAGCTGGGAATTACGCTCTCGATTTCACTTGGGCCGCTAATACCACTTGAGTGGGAACCGCCGGAAAAAGAGCTTCCACTGGATCCAGAGCTAGAACTTGAGCCTGAAGAGGAGCTGGAGCTAGCGGAGGATCTCTGCATGTAATCGACCAGTCCCTCAACTGAATCTTGGTAGGGAGTCCATTGTTTTGTTAAAGGATCATAAGTTGACTTGGGGGCACCAAAGTTTAAACCGTAACTTGTCGAAGAATAGGGATCTCTCGGTGGCAAAGGCGGTCCGTATTCTTGCGCAGGAGCGGGTTTTCCGAGGTTTATTCCAACCTTCTCAGCTACCTTTTTTCCAAAGTCTAATGTTTGCTCGGCCATTGATGTGAGGTTTGAATCACTCTTCTTCTTGAGTTTTTCCCAGGCGGCCTCCTTAACTTCGGCAGGAATTTTTTCCTCGAGACTTTTTAGTTCCTCACCCAGTTTTCCGAGTTTCGCTGTTTGATCAATAAGAGAGTCTTTGCTCGAACTCAGGTCATGGGCTCTATCTAAAAGCAGGTACACATCTTGGAGAGCAGAAACCCTCTCTACAAGCTCATTAAATTTTTCATCCGATACTTTATCTTTAAGTTCATTTAAGTCGTCATAGACTTTTCGCATTTCTTGCGGTGAGGGTACTCCTTTTTCGAATTCACTAAAACTCTGGATAAACTTTTCCGCTAAGATATTGGCCTCTCCGGGTTCCCCCCACCCGCTTGTCGTTGAGCTAGAATCTGTATTTGTGGACGTACTCCCACCATGCACGTCCCCCCACCCGCGCTCTCCAAAGCAGAGCAAAGCTAAAAGTAGTAACGCAAGCTGCATGTACTTAGGCTTCAACATGGTTTTCCTTACCTAGATGTTGTGCAATGCCTAGGCCCGGGTGGGACAGAAAGTCGGGGATTTTTTTAAACCCCAACGAGTTCGATGGGTTAAATTCGGAGTTTCTGACACGAGATTCGCGGGTCTCTTTAACGTGCTGAATTTCCCGCCAGAAAGCTTATTCGACTGTCTAAAATTCCTACGATTCGCATAATTTGCGATAAATAACCGAAATTATTAACATAAATTAGATGTTTTTTTCAGTGTACTCCTCGGGACGCCAACCTCTGTGCATTGGGAAAGGGCAAGCCGAATACGTTTTTAGTCTTCAGTCTGGAGTGCTTTACAACGGGGCAAAAAGAAACTACTTTTCAGAGTTCGATTTTCCCAAAG
>RFNV01000187.1 GCA_009927005.1 Pseudomonadota bacterium | reverse complement strand
GGGGTGGGGTAAAAATTGTTGATGAGTAAAAGTAACCTAGCGGCATTATTTCTAACCGTCCATTTGATTCAGGCATTAGGTTTTGCGCAGTGTACCTCCGATCGCACTGCCTTTCTGGCCTTTGGTGATTCAGGGATGGGAAACACGGTACAGTATCGTGTGGCTGAATCTATGGTTAAATTCTGTCGCCAGGCGAATTGCGATTTCGTAGCGCTTTTGGGAGACAATATTTATCCAAACGGAGTTGACTCCTCAACTGATCCTCAGTGGAAAAAAAAGTTCGAGTTGCCTTACAAAGACCTAGAAATGCGGTTTTATCCGACTCTGGGAAACCATGACTATTTTGGAAACATCGAGGCTCAGTGGGAGTATTCAAAAATAAATCCCAAGTGGAGATTTCCGGGACGATATTACACTTTTACTGAATGTCTGGCCGATTTCTTTGTGATCGATGCGGAGCGATTTGATGAAGAACAAGCAATTTGGCTTGAGGAATCGTTGGCTCTGTCTCGAGCCCAATGGAAAATAGTAGTGGGCCATCGTCCTATTTTTTCTCACGGGGGGCATGGTGACAGTGAGAAACTAAAAGAGAACTTACTTCCTGTGATTAAGAACAAGGCGCACTTTTACGTCTCTGGGCATGATCACAATATGGAATATTTGAGAAAAGATTATGGACCCGAGTTTATTGTGAGCGGGGCCGCAGCAGAAACCCGTCCGGTAGGAAAAGGCAAATCAACGCTCTTTTCCGCAAGTATTGAAGGATTTACTCATATCGATTTAGGTCCTGACAGCGCGATTATTCGATTCGTCGATCAAGATGGAAAAATCTTGTTTGAGCACTTCAAAAGGCGTCAAAAACTGAATTAAGGTTTTGGCTTACTAGAAACTTCGCGATCTTGTTTCAGTTTTTGATTCAAAACCAGTACGTGGTATTGATATTCATCACTGAGCGGTTTGTTGGCTATTGAGATCATAGTGGCCAGCTCTTCAACCATAGTAATCAATTTTTTTGTCTTTTTAAGCCTCTGGAATTCAAGCTTGTTTTGCTCCTTTTTTGACAAGCCCTCGGGAATGAAAAACAAAGTGTCCTCGTTCATTTTTCCCAACCCCGAGTTGATCAGGTCCAAAGTTTCTTGTGAAGTGGTGGAAGAGAGACGAAGAAGAGAGGGGTTTGCTAATGCCATGGTTTCCTTTTTTGATTTCGAATAGGCCAGTGCAGTCAGTGTCCCTGCAAGAACCTTCATTACCTCGGGGTCTCTCGGTTCGGGAATCGGCTTTTCACCTCGGTTATATTGATCCAAAAACTCGGCAAAAGTGACGACGATATTGGTGGCCTCTAAAGCGATTAAATTGGAAGCCAATTTTTTTTCTAGTTGTTTCGCTAAAAGAGGGCTTTTTCGTAAGTCCTCAAGGAAGGCTTCTTCTTTTTCAAGTCGTTTGCGTTCGGTGATGATAGCAATGGTCAAAGTTGGGGAGTCCAGAAGTTTTCCTTTCCCTTTGAATGAAACCTCATAGACACGTTTTCTATCTTTTAAAAGGGCCCTGAACTCGTCGGATAAGCCATCCGTTTTGTTTTCTAGAGAAACTAACCGTTGTAGCGTAGACGCGTGGAGCGTCTCATACCGATGAAACAGGTCTGCCTCACCGATTGCGAAAAGAGGAAAGATAAAAATTATGAACAGTGTTCGCATACTGGATTAGGCAGCTTTACTGGCCCCCAAGAGTGATGTTTCCATACTGAGGAAAACATTCTCATCAGGAGTCGAAAACTTACCGTCTTTTTCCGGGACAATCAGTTTAGCGTTGATGAGTTCCTGAAGCCATTCTGTGATTTCACTAAGGGAGCAGTTTAACTGAGCCGCTGTGGTTTCCGCATCGAAAAAAAAGATCTTCCCTTTCGGAGATTGCTCACCCTGAGTAGCTAGAAAATTCATGAATAACAGAAATCTTTTTTGGGGATCATAACTTCTTAAAATTTGATTGAGCCCATCTGCTTGCTCGCTTCGTGAAACCAGTGATTTGAATGCTTTTTTCAAGAGTAAATGATAAACGGCAGGGGCTTCGGACTCGAGCTGAGCAAAATGTACGGCCCCCAATTCCAAAAGTATGGTTGAGGTCAGTGCGGTAGCCGTGGCAGCTCGAATAAAGGGTTGTTCTTGCAGAAGCGCTTTTTCACCAATAAATCCCCCAACGCCCACAACTGCCAGAATAGAGACTTGGCCATTTCTCTTCCGGCTTAACTGAAGGGATCCAGAAAGCACTAGTAATACCGTATTGGCCGAGCTTCCTTCGGAAAAGAGGATATCTCCCTTATCACACTCTTTCAGAAGTTTTTTTATTGTTGGGTTTTGAGCCAGTTTATCTAATTTCATTGGGTTTTTTCCTCTCTCGATCGTAACGGCTAAAAACGATTCTTTCTTAAATGATTAGGTATGCTAAAACACGGGAATGGTTTATTTCGTTGAAAACAATAAGCCGCAATGCTCCGAAGTGTTTAGGCGTTTGCAGGAGAACTTACCGGGTCGTAACTTATGCGATTTAGCTCGCGAGCACAAAATTGCCATCCGATTTGGGAGCAAGAAAAATAAGGGGTGGGTGGGTCAAACAGTTGAAAAAGTCGCAGGCCTTAAAGTGAGCAGCGAGGCAAGTCCTGATGGGGCCGATTTCGAATTAAAGACTACCGAGGTGTCTTTCAAAGATGGAAAATGGATTCCCAAAGAGACATTGAAAATCACCCAAGTGAATCCGCAGCAAATTTTAGAGGAAGAATTTGAAAGTTCCATTTTTTGGAAAAAGCTAAATCGGTTGTTGATCGTTGCCTATGATGTCCATTCCGAGGATTTGTTTCAGACTCGGAAGATCATTTCTACGGATCTCAACAATACAAAAACTGCTTTTGAGATCAGACGGTTTTGGGAGGATGTCAGGCACACCATCTGTTCAGGAGAAATAAAAGATCTGATTAACTTGGGCTCGTCTGCAGGTTTGGTTCAATTGCGCCCTTTAGGGGATGGAAAACAAAAAAGCCTTTGCCCAATCACGGGTGAACCTTTTCCAGCACGGGCCTTTTACGCCACAAAAAATCTCCTCAGTCTTCTTTTGAATCAAGAATCTCTCTAAGTCTCGGCACTGCAACAGTATAATGTTGTCCGCAGAACTCACATTTTGCCTTAACTTCTTCGCCTTTGAGAATCATTTCACTCAGAGTGCCTTTACCCATAAGTGACAGAGTTTTCTCTACTCTTTCCTGAGTGCATCGGCAGGTGAATTTGATAGGGTGGGGGTGTTCAACGGTTTTCAGACGACTTTGATGAACATAGCCCTGAACGATCGCTTCGGGAGTAGCTTTTTTCAAAAGTTGTCGAGAGAGAGGAAGCGTCTCTCTTGCTCTTTGCTCCAAAATACTAACTATCGAATCGGGAGCACCAGGGATCAGTTCCAGAAGAACCCCGCCTGCTAATTTGATTTCTCCTCGTTCATCCAGAGTGACGGTAAGAGACACAACAGATGGGATTTGATGAGATTGTTGAAGGTAAAAAGCAAGATCTTGTGAAATTTCTCCACTCACAATCGGAACAATCCCAGTCTGCGGTTGTTTTTGAAAAGGCAGGTTCCGGCTCACCACCAGAATTCCTTCGCCAATGGCAGATTTGAGGTTGAGCTTTTCAGGAGGAAGAGACCCCGCAGGTATTTGGGGATTGCTGACATAGCAGCGAGCGTTTCCCTCAAATGAGCATTCGGCGTAAAGATGTCCCAAGGGGCCATCGCCTTCCAAGCGCACCGAAAGCGATTGATTTTCCCAAAGCTGACTCGCCATCAAAATGGTTCCCGTGAGTAAACGGCCAATGGCAATTGTTGCAAGGGGGTCAGTTCCTTGCCGTTTTACCACTTCTTGACAAATAGCCGTTGAGTTCACGAACGAAGCCCGAACGGCAAGATCTTCTGTGTAAAATTTATAAACGGTGTCCATGAATTATTTTTTGTCTATGGGGCAACTGCCAGTTTCGCATTGAACTTTCTTTTTGGGGAGATAGGGGCGTATCATTCTAGCAAAGATAAAGTAGCCCCCCCGCAAAAAGGGCTTTGATATTTTATTATCACAGATAGGGACAAGCCATTGATATCCGGGCAAGTGTTTCCAAATCTCAATAAAAGAGTCTACCCCTTTGATTAATTTACCTTGAGAGGTTTTGACATGCATTTCAATCTGTACTTCATACGGATCCAAGCCCTCTTTTTCGGCACTGAAATGGGGGTCAGCTATATTCACAAACTCCAGCGTGGCACATTTTAATTTTCGGTAATGGTCAATCTCCGCTGAACACAAATAGCAGGCCCCGTCATAATAAATTTTTAGTGATTCATTCATTTTGAAAAAATCCTATCTGCTTGTTCCAAACGATAATTGAAAATTTTCTCCAAGTCCCGTTTTACCCAAAGGGAAGTTACCAACTCTCCGAGAATTCCAAACGGAACTTTATATTCTACTGTATCTATCATCAAAGTTCCGCCTCTGCATGACTGAAATTCGTGGAGGTGGATCCATTGCCGGTAGGGACCTTTCAGCTGTCTATCGATAAAGGATTTTTGTGGCTCCCAGGAATCTATTCTTGTTTTCCAAAAGATAGGAAATCCGTAGAGCTTAAGCTTATAGCGGATGAGAGTGCCCTCCTGGATGCATGGGGTGTCTTTACCCAGAACGTTAAAGTTCAACCAAGGAGGCGTCAGAGCTTCTAGGTTACTCTCATTTGAAAAAAACGAGAAAACCTCATCCACCGGTTGCGGTAGCCACTGACATCTTAAGAGGAGATTTTTTTTTTGCTAGGTCATCGAGAGCTTTTTGAATTTCCGAGAATTGAAACTGATACCCATGTTGTTGAGCATTCTCCGGTAATACTCTCTGACTGTGGAGTACCAAAACCGATAGTTCCCCCATGGCTAATTTAATGCCGAAGGCAGGAGCCGGCATAAACGCTGGTCGATGGACAGCTTTGCCTAAGGCCTTTGAAAAATCAGCATTCGTGACTGGGGAGGGGGCAACGGCATTCATGGGGCCTCGGACCGTTTCGTGTTTCAGCGCAAAAACGAGAAGGCCTGCTACATCCCGAACATGGATCCAACTCATGTATTGATTGCCGGTTCCTACTGGCCCACCAGCTCCCAATTTGAACAGGGGAAGAAGTTTAGCTAAGGCGCCCCCTTCACGGCCCAAAACAATCCCAATTCTCGGAATGACGAGTCTTATCGAAGAATCGACTTTTTGGGCTTCCTCTTCCCAAGCGAGACAGACATCGGAGAGGAACCCATTGCCCGGGAGCGATTTTTCGTTGAGGAGATCGGCTCCTCGATTTCCATAAAATCCGATGGCGGACGCGCTAACCAGGGTCTTAGGTTTCTTTCCTTTGAGAGAGTTCAAAGCATTAACCAGATTTCTTGTTCCTAAAACTCGTGAGTCCAAAATCTTTTTCTTTTGCTTTTCCGACCAACGTTTGTTGGCAATCCCTTCTCCCGCCAAATGAATAACCGCATCGACTGATTCCAAGACTTTCTGAGGAGCTAGCTCTGTTTCAGGGTTCCAAGCATGGACTTCAATGCCTGAGCCCAATGCTTTCTGAGCGCTTTGCACATTTCGGGTCAAAACGACGGGAGTCGCGCCCTCTTTCAATAAAGCTTCTAAAAGATACTTTCCGATAAACCCTGTGGCACCCGTAATTGCGACTCGCATAAAAAATCTCCTTACCAAGAATTGTATAATAAGCGTATAATAAAAGGCAAGTAAAAACTGGTGTTTTTGCCGGTTTTAATTAGACAAAACGTATACATGTCGACCCTCAAACTAAAATCAGTGGCAGAAATGTTAGGGGTAAGCCCCCATACGCTTCGGGCGTGGGAAAAGAGGTACGGGGCTGTTAAGCCCGGTCGAAGTGAGAGCGGTCGCCGAGTTTATTCTCATGAAGAAGTAGAGCGGCTTCTTCTCTTGGGGGAATTGGTCAAACAGGGGCACAGCATTAGCCAAATCGCTCATCTTTCAGATAAAAAACTCAGTGGATTAAACGCTAGAAAATCATTGATAGAAGAAGTCCGAGAAGGTGAGCTGTCTCCTTCTCCCAGAGACCATCTTCAGGCCATGTTAGAGGCCCTTCACCATTTCCACTTAGAAGCGTTGGATCGACAGCTCGACTGGGCAGCGCTTTCATTGAGTTGTCGCGAATTCATTTTGGAAGTTGTCGCCCCGCTGATGAAAGAGGTTGGCATCCTCGTTCAGAAAAAGAAAATGTCTATCTCTCAAGAGCATGCTCTATCATCTATCTTACGCAGCCATTTTTCTGAGACTTTAAAAGTATTACAAAATCACCAAACATCCTTAGCCTCAAAAGGCTCGGGCACGCTTTTGCTAACCACCCCTGAAGGAGATCAACATGAGTTTGGAATTCTTCTGGGAGCCGCATTATGCGCTAATATTGGAGTACCCGCATTTTACTTGGGCCCTAGTATGCCCGCAAAAGATATTGCTGAATCGGTTAAACGACTAAAAAGCTCAGTCGTTATTTTAGGAAATCTTCCCACCGTAGATCTTCAGCGAGAAGAACAACTGAAACAGTTTTTTCAGGAACTCGACCATCAATTATCCCCTCAAGTGGAAATCTGGATTGGCGGAAAAACTCATCCGGTTTCTCAAAACTTCTCTAAAAATCGGAAAATTGAATTTTTATCTAATCTCCAAGATTTTGAGTCGAAGATATTTCGATGGAAAAATAGCCCTGTATTTAAAGCCTCTTAGCCCCCCTAAAAAAGCCATGACAAAATTGGGCACTTTTTGACTGGGTCAGTTCTACTAAACTACTTGAAAACTTTTCTAAA
>RFNV01000296.1 GCA_009927005.1 Pseudomonadota bacterium | reverse complement strand
GGCCCTTTCTATTTGGTCCAACTAAGTCAGATTAGTGAGCCACTCGGCTCAGGGGTTGATTGGGATAGGTCGCCACCCATCCATATTCCCTCTCTTTTCTGTAAAGGGTTCTTCGGTTGATTCCCAAAAGTTTGGAAGCCTTGTCTTTTCGCCCCCCGGTTTTCTTTAGAACAATCTCAATGTATCTTTTCTCAAGCTCATCGAGCGTGGGTTCGTCTTCGATGATGTTTCTTACTTCTGAATTTGGTTCCTTGACCTCTTTTCGTCGAAGCCATTGATTCTGTCTTTTCACTTCCGATAACTCACACGCTCTACGGACCCTATGTAAGAGTTCCCATGGCTGAAAGGGCCGACTCACCAAACTGAAAGCCCCTTGTGCCACTAGCTCTCGAGCCTTTTCGATTTCCTGAGCTGACGGGATGAGAACTATTCCCATTTCAGGTCGTATTTTTTTAATGCCCTCAAAACTTAACGGTCCATCGGCCGCCAGCATGGAGGGTGAAGCCACCAGGGCGTCCGTAGTGGGGTCTGCTTTTTCGAGATCTTCGGGACTCGAAAAAATAGTTACGCCATACCCCTCTTGTTTAAGCAGATCCTGCAAAAGCTTTCGCATTGCAAGATCGCCTTCTAAAATGCCAACTTTTCTTTGTGTTTCTAGGTTCATATTTTCCTCCGCATGGACATAAAGCAGCATCCATGCCACTCAGGAGACAAAACGCACGCTGGCGCTTGCTTTGCAGAACATTTGAGTCATCTGGGAGGAAATAATGGCAAATTCTTGTCTCTATCGATCAGAAGTAGCGGTGATTTCGGCAAACGCTGCAGTGGAAGAAGCCGCTAAACTCATGCGGGATTATCACGTAGGAAGTGTCGTAGTTGTAGAATCCGCTGCTGGCGGAGCTCTTTCCCCGATCGGTCTTCTTACTGATCGAGACATTGTTGTAGAAGTAATCGCAGAGGGAGTAGATGTGAAAAAAGTGAGTGTCAAAGACATCATGAGTCCCAACCCGGTTACTGCTCGGCACACGGCTTCTCTTGATGATTTAGTTAAAACGATGAGAGAAGCCCAGGTTCGACGAATTCCTATCGTTGACGATAAAAATCACTTAGTCGGATTCGTTTCATTTGATGACCTTCTAGAAAGAGTGGGGCTGGAAATCTCCACCCTCTCCCAGTTATCGAAAAACCAGCAGAAGCTCGAAAAAGAGATCCGACCAACAAGAGCGGTCCGCTTAACTTGATTTGGGTTTGTTATCTGAAAGTTTTCGCAATTCCTCAAGACGTCTTTGCTCATCATCTGGAATAAAAGTCCCCGCACTTCCAGTATACCCCATATAAACCTTCTCCGAGTACCGTTGATAGCACTTCTTGGCAAAATCGGTATGAGGCGCTTCTCGGATACAGCTCTCAAAGTAGAGTCGATCCAGATCCCATACCGTTGGATCCTGCAATGCGGAGTACGCCACGCCTAATAAATAAAGGGCCTCGATTCTGGACTTGTTCTGGGGAGACTCATCCAAAGCTTCATGTAAATAGTTAGAAGCTCTTAAATAACTAATGTCTCCATTTTCATCTGCGGGGAATGATTGAAGCGTCTCCGCGCGTTCAATCAGCTTCTTTGCTTTTTCCACCAGTTCCTCTGGGGACATTTTTTTATCGCTCACTTTATCTTCAGTCCAATACTGAGCGTCTTTTCTCCATTGTTGGGTTAGCCGCTGAATGAATTCCGGCAAATCTTTTCTCTGTCCCACGCTGTCGATTAACTCGAGAGTCTCTTTTGGATTTTGTTTCACCCTCACCGTAATACTTAATGCTCGTCGTAAAGAACGGGTGTACTGAACCACATCCATGCTGGTCTTTGGGGCAACCGATAGAATATCCGTATAGCTTTTTAAGGCTTTATCAAATTGGCGAGTCGCCGCAAAAACATCTGCTTTTTCGAAGGGAGTTAATTGAGAGGCTTCCACTCTTTTTTGGAGATCCTCGAAGCTTTGCTCCGAAGGCACTCGCGAGTGACAACTAAAACAGAATGCTGTCGCACTTCTTAATCGGTGTCGACTGTAGTCGTAATTTCCTTTTTTAAATCTCTCTCTCGCATCTTCGATGGTCTCGTGAAACATTTTGGAAATCGCAAAAATTCCAGGCTCTTCATTTTTCATTTCTTTTGGAAAAACGTGCTTAAACGTGGCTAGTCGATTTAAGTCTTTGCGGATAATTTCGCTGTTTTTGGGATTGCTAAATTTTTCAGGGCTTGCAAGAAAAGGTTGTAAATTTAAGAGCGAATTAAACATTTGTTGCATTGACCCTTTCACTTCAGGGCGCTCTTTGGACTGGGCAACGGTCGCAACCAATAAAACTAATCCCAAAACACTGATTTGATTTCTCATAGTTCTTTCCTCTCAAACGCTATTCTATGCCATTGCGAGCGTCTTTTCCACTTTGGTCCAACTCTGGCATCACTTCTGCAAAAGTTTTCCGGTAGGACATTTATGTAAGGAGTAAGTGAAATGAAAAACCAGTGGACCGTTCAAAATTTCATGAGTTCTCTCCCGAGAACCATCGGCGTTGACCAGAGTTTGAAAAAAGCAATGGACATCATGCAAGAACATCAGATTCGCCATTTGCCAGTCCTCGAAGGAAGAAAGCTTGTAGGCGTTTTAACTGAAAGAGACATTGCCGTAGCCCGCAACTTTCAGGGCTCGGCTGAATTGCGCGTGGAAGGGGTCATGATGCCCATGACCTACTCAGTAGGTCCAGAAACCCCCCTTGAAGAAGTCGCTCAGCATATGGCCGAACATAAATACGGCTCAGTTGTGGTTCAAAACAATGCTGGAGAGGTCGTGGGGATTTTCACAGCCCTAGATGCCCTTCGGGCCCTTTCGGAAATTCTCCGAGGTGAGATAAGGCTAGCAGGCTAAAACAAGAGTTTTTTACCATTGTTTTCAGATGCTTACGGTAGGGCACATCCCCCAGGTCCCCAATTAAAACCTCGATTGACTACCCCTAGTAGGGGCGGTAATTCTTTTGGGCTCAAAGGGGGTCTTTAAATGATACGTTCTTTTTTGTTGGCGAGTTTTCTCAGCGTAGCAGCCCTTGCGAAGCCTTACCAAATCCAGTGCACGGCCCAACGCCAGCCCGTAGGTAAAAACTGGTTAGTCAATGCGACTTTAAATGGAACTATCGATCGAGGAAGAGAATTTGCGACTTTGGAAGAGCTCGATGGGAAATTAGCGATTTTTCAAAAAGGGGTAAAAGATTCGTGGTCTGAAACCACCCTCCACCAACGTTCAGTACAGAGTGATGATTACTATCATCCAGTAAAATACAAAAATCATTACCGGTTCGAACTTCACTTTGAGAAAAACTCAACTTACGAAGCCGAAAAAGTGGACTTTTTGCTCCCCAAGCTCTTTGAAGTAGAGCGCGCCAATCGCGCTTATTTTATTTTAAATCATGTCAATGATACTTTCGGTGGAACGATTGCTCTTCGATGTAATGTGCTCGATGAAAATCGATAAAATGTGGAAACAACTTCAACTGCACTTCCAGGTCTATTACACATAAAGCCGCATGCGTTCCGTGATGAACGCGGTTTCTTTTTTGAGTCTTGGCAATCAGATCGTTATCAAGCTCTCGGGATTCCGGGAAATCATTGGGCTCAAGACAATGTTTCTTGCTCAAAAAAGGGCGTTCTCCGTGGCCTTCATTTTCAGTTTCCCCGAGGGCAAGGAAAACTAGTCACTGTTCTTCAGGGTGAAGTTTATGACGTCGCAGTAGATGTCCGGTTGGGATCACCTACTTTCGGCCAGCACCTGGGGTTTAATTTATCGGATAAAAATTTTCACCAGCTTTGGATCCCGAGTGGATTTGCCCATGGGTTCCTAGTTCTCAGTGATTTTGCAATTGTCTCCTACAAAGCTTCGGGACTCTACTATCCCGAAGATGAGAAAACCTTGATTTGGAACGATCCGGCCCTTTCAATTTCTTGGCCTCGTTTGGACGTTACACCTACGGTATCTGCCAAAGATTTACGCGGCCTTCGGCTGGAAAAGTTTTCACAGACTGACTTGCCTGCTTACTCCCCATGACACATTCCCAACAACTTTCCTCTAGTTCACGAGTCACCCCCCTTACTCTTGCTGCGCTCTTGGGAATTCAAATTACATTTGCCTTCAATTATCTTTTTTCAAAGGTAGTTATGGAGTCGGTCCCCCCTGTCCTGTGGGGATTTCTCAGAACCCTCTGCACGGCACTTATTCTTTTTACCTATTTATCCTTTAAAGGAACGCTAAGAGTTGAAAAGGCCTGGGCTCTCCGCAAGGAACTGTTGATCTTTTCATTTTTGGGAGTCGTGCTGAATCAAGCATCATTCCTTGCCGGGCTTCAGTTAACTACGACGGCTAATAGCGGACTCATCAATGCCATGATTCCCGTATTCACTGTCTTATGGGTCTCCCTATTCAAAAAAGAGGATTTCAGTCTAATAAACTGGATTGGGTTTATTTTGGCTTTTTCTGGCGTCCTCATTTTACAAGATCTGAGTAAATTTTCGCTAGTGGCGGCCAACAATCGAGGAGATGCTCTGACCCTTCTAAATGCCTTTTCCTATAGCTTTTTTCTTTTTTTAAGTCCGCCCTTTTTTAAGAGCGAGTCCCCTTTGTGGACCACCGCTTGGTTGTTTGTTTTTGGCTCTTTTGGTCTCGGGGTTCTTTCAGTACCGCAATGGAGCTCCTTTGATCCAAGCACTTTTTCTCAAACGACGATTGTTTTTTCCCTCCTAGGAATTTTCGTCGGGAACCTCGCGCCCTATTTGCTGATCAGTTACGTACTACGGCATACCGCCAGTTCCATTGTCGCTCAATTTGTTTATCTCCAAGCTCTGATAGCAGGACTTCTAGGATACTTCTTTTTGGGGGAATCGATTTCTTCACGAACTCTCATTGCAGGGGCGATTATGTTTTCAGGTCTTTACTTGAGCTTAAATCGGAAGGGCTAAGCATTATGACTTCGCATTGGTTAACACATTTAAACCCGGAACAAAAAGAAGCAGCTCTTCATAACTACGGGCCTTTATTGATTTTGGCGGGAGCGGGCTCCGGAAAAACAACGGTTTTGGTATCCCGGACTGGGCGTCTGATAGAGGAAAAAGTGGTTGTCCCGGAAGGCATGTGTGTTCTCACGTTTACAAACAAAGCTGCTCGAGAACTCAAACAACGGGTGAGCTCAAAACTAGGAAAACAGGCCAAAGGAGTGTGGGCAGGGACTTTTCACTCCTTCGGATTACAGATCTTAAAAATTCACCATAAGGCAATTGGCCTCCCCAAACAGTTTGGAGTGATTGACCCTTCCGACGCAGGAAGCCTGCTTAAAGAACAACTCATGTCCTTCCATTCGGGGGATAAGACTGCCTATGATGCGGATAAACTCATCTCTACTTTAAGTCGCTTTCGCGAGGAACGACGGAGGGAGAGAAACAAAGATGATGAGTACGAAGAGGCCGTCGAATGGCTTATCCCTCGCTATGAGAATAAGCTGCGGCAATTAGCAGTCGTAGACTTTGACGATCTTCTTCTAAAACCCTTAGAACTCCTTGAGACCCCTGGTCCCATACGAGATCAGTTGCTGGACCAATACCAGCAAGTCATGGTGGATGAATTTCAAGATACCAATGTGACTCAAATGCGATTAGTGCGAGCCCTAACTCAACACCACCACAATTTGACTGTCGTGGGCGACGACGACCAGTCGATCTATGGTTGGCGTGGCGCTTGTATTAAAAATATTTTGGATTTTCCGAAATTCTACGACAGCTGCAAAGTGGTACGCCTTGAGCGCAACTACCGATCAAGACCGGCAATTTTGAAAATCGCCAATGAAATCATTAAAAAGAACTCCGATCGCCATACCAAACAGCTAGTGCCAACGCGAGAGGATACCGCTCAGCTCCCTGAGGTGCTCGTTTTTCCCTCTGAAAATGAAGAAGCAGAAGGTGTTGCAACAGATATTTCGCTTCAATTAACACGTGGCTGGCAACCCAAAGATATTTCCGTACTCTTTAGATCCAATAACCAGGGAGCTTTAATTGAAGCCGAACTTCGTCGAATGGGTCATCCGTACTCCCTTTCGGGGGGAACAGCTTTTTTTGACCGAAGAGAGATTCGCGACACGCTTGCATATCTCAAATGTGCAGTCAGACCTCAAGAAGTTCCCTTTAGACGCATTCTCAATGTTCCTAGCAGGGGAATTGGGGACAGATCCATTGAGATCCTTTCTCAGTTTTCTGAAAATCATAGGTGTTCTTTTTTTGAAGCAGCGGAAAAGTGGGCTGTCGCCGGAGTCGATTCTAAAGCAGGTCAATCCCTCAATGCTCTCCTAGGCCAGCTTAAGACACTGCCACAAACACTTCTATTTTCCCTAGGCCAGACCCCAGCCCAGGGACTTCTTTCATTTTTGAAGCAGATTCATTATCTCGCTCACTTGGAGAAAACATCACCTAACGCTCTAACCGCCCAAAAAAGATGGCGACACATTGAGCTCTTTGCTGACATTTTTGGAAAATATCTAGACCGAGATCGCTCACTGCAAGGTTTAACTGATTTCCTAGAGCGAATGGATCTCCGAGATGCTCCCGATGAGGAGAGTAAAAACGAGATTCAATTGATGACCCTCCATGCTTGCAAAGGCTTGGAGTTTCCTGTCGTTTACTTTATGGGAATCGAAGAAGACCTAATCCCACACAAACGACTGGGGACAGATATTAGTGAGGAGCGACGCCTTTTCTATGTGGGAGTGACTCGAGCCAAAGAGCGCCTCATCTTCACTCGCTGTCGCAAGAGAAAGAAACAAGGCCGCTTTGAAAATGCAGTCACTTCACGTTTTCTTTTGGATGTGCCGGAGCAGCTTTACACGGAACACATTGGAGGTCGCCCTTCTGAAGAAGCGGGCAGAAAAGCACTTCTTCAAGATCTCTATAAAAAATTGGACCAAATGGGAGTTTAAGTTGCCCTCATATCCGCTTTTTCAAAATGATCGACCAGGCGTGATCCTCGCCCCCATGGAAGGGGTAACCGATGCTCCGATGCGCGCCCTACTCACAGAGCAGGGTTCTTTTCTTTTCTGTGTGAGCGAGTTCTTGCGCGTGACCGATCAAGTGCCTCCTACTTCTGTTTTTTATCGCCATATTCCCGAGCTGAAACAGCAAAGTCTGACTCCTTCTGGCACTCCTGTTCTCGTGCAGCTATTGGGGGGAAATGCTCAAAAACTAGCCGAATCTGCCATTCGTGCAGTGAGTTTGGGAGCCAAGGGAATTGATCTGAACTTTGGTTGCCCTGCCCCCACGGTTAATCGCCATGATGGTGGAGCCACTCTTCTTAAATATCCAAAACGGCTTTTTGAAATTGTCTCAACGGTACGAGGTGCCGTTCCTTTGGAAATACCAGTTTCCGCGAAGGTTCGTCTGGGCTGGAGCGAACCCGATGACATTTTTGAAAATGTCGAAGCAGTTGCTAAAGGCGGGGCCTCTTGGGTCACTATTCATGCTCGCACCCGTATGCAAGGATACGCAAAGCCCGTTTTTTGGGATCATATTCGACGAGTGCGCGAATTGCGTTTTTTACCTGTAGTAGCAAATGGAGACATATGGAATTTTCAAGATTTCCTGAAATGTTATGAGCTCACAGGCTGCGAGCATTTTATGGTGGGAAGAGGAGCCGTCGGAAACCCACTCTTAGCGACAAGCATTGATTCCTTTTTCCAAAAGAAAGCACCGTCGTCCCAGTTCGCTAATGCCCCCGATTCCCCAGGCGACTGGCGACCTTTTGTCGAAAGATTTGTAACCCTGAGCCAAACCCACACGGACAAACCCGAATACATCGTTCGCAGGATCAAACAATGGGTAAAATTAGCCAGTATTGAAAGATCTCTGCCATGGTTTGAGGAACTAAAACGTACCCAAACCCTCGACGAGTGCTTAAAGACTTTTGCTGTCTAATTTAATAGCGATGGACTGAATTCTTAACTGAAGCCTCAACACCTTTTCGATAAGCCTCATGAAGCTTCACAGTGAGAGGTCCCGGAGCGGGATATTTTTTTTCATCCCACTGATACACCGGACAAATTTCCCGAACGCTGCTTGCGATAAACACTTCTTTGGCATTTTGAAACTCCTCAAGCGAATAGGCTCCTTCCTCAGCAGCGCATAGCCCCTGGCTTGCTTTTAGTATATGCCTTCGAGTAATGCCGTCTAAAATCCCAACCGAAAGAGCTGGGGTCTTAAGTTTTCCATCTTGGCCGACAGAAAAAATACTAAATGTTGTTCCTTCCGTCACAAACCCATCGACATTGAGCAATACAGCATCCATCGCCCCTCGCTCTTTTACATCTTTAAGAGCCAAGATACTGTTCAGATAATTGCTGCTTTTAATATTGGGATCCTGAGACTGACTGGAGTTTCTCCTAACCGAAGAAGTCATGAGAAAGTAGCCTTCAGAATGAAGCCGGGAAAGGCCTTCTGAAAGATCCTGAACCAAAATCACCAGAGTGGGGCTATCAGTCGCAATATCTAAACCAACTTGGGAAACTTCCCCTCGAGTAATAATCATTCGAAAGTAAATATTATCTTTCGCAAAAGCCCGTGCAGTCGCCTTCAGTTGCTCTTCTAAAAACTGGTCAGTCCAAGGAACTGGAATCCCTAAGC
The DNA here is from genome assembly GCA_009927005.1 of Pseudomonadota bacterium. Classification (GTDB taxonomy): domain Bacteria; phylum Bdellovibrionota; class FAC87; order UBA2466; family UBA2466; genus RFNO01. The sequence goes on along the minus strand of RFNV01000296.1, from coordinate 21,422 downwards.
GGCCGGCTGATTTTCTGAGTCTTTGGATATGCTCTTCTAAAAACAGAAAAACACGATCGTAGGAGCGCCCCGTTTCGTACACCCCATCCCCAAATAAAAAACCCCGATCGAAAACGGATACTTTGGCGTCCTGCGGTTTTAAGATCTGACCATTGATATTTGCTAAAGCTTTCATAATTTTTTCTAAGTAAGTCTAGCTATTTAGCTATTATTTGACAATTTCATATGAGCTTGTCAGAACTCGGTCATGCCGCTCAAGCACCTTATCTTTCTAGTCCTCTTTTATCTCTGCGGGGGCGTGTTTACGAGCTTTGGCTTCTTGAGACAAAAGGACGTTGGGCCCGGTTACTTCCGCATCCACGGCATGGGGCTTTCGGTTATTCTGTTTTTTGCTTATTGGTTCCTAGGTCGAGCTCACCTCAATTCGGATTCAACACTCTGGTTTTCCCTGTTTCTCTTATGCACAACCTGCTTTAGCTTGCTAACTGGAGTCTCAAACAAGTTAAGTGCTGCTTCCTTTTTTCTAGGGGCAATCTCTTTTTTTGGATGCCTGACACTGGACATTAGCCACCTCACTTTGGGGGGTGAGCAACTCCCCTTGGCTATGAATTCAATTTTAGCCTCTGGGGTTTTGGGCTTCTCAATGGCTGCCATGATGTTAGGACACTGGTACCTGACTCAGCCGACTCTTTCGATTGACGAGCTCAAACGAATCACTCTCATGATGATCTTGTTTCTTGTTTTACGATTTGGTTTCTCAACTTATCAAATTTCTCACCTTTTGGTGGGTATGAATGAAATGGAGATCTATCGATATCTCTTAAAAATGCCGGGCATTTTTGTATTGATGCGGTATGTGTGGGGGATTTTGGGAGCCCTCATTCTTAGCTTTTTTGTTTGGAAGACAGTCAAAATCCGCTCCACCCAATCAGCCACCGGAATTCTCTATGTTGTGGTCGTTGCGTGTCTAGTAGGAGAAATCTTAAGCCTCTATCTCGCTTTTTATTTTGGAATCCCGCTCTAATGGAACTCAAGCTTTCTTGCCCTCATTGCCAGAAGCCACAGAGACAATTGCTTTCATGGCCCCTAGGGCCTAGTTTCTGCGAGAGTTGTCAGACACCACTTTTGGTTCACCCAACCGAATCTTTCTTAAATCAAAAGCAATTAGATCAATGCCCCCTTTGCGGATCAGCTCATTTGTATCGCCGAAAGGATTTTAATCAGAAGCTGGGGATTGTCCTAGTGGTCTTGGGCGTCGCCCTGGCCTATTTCACCTATGGAGTTTCGCTTTTGATAGTCACCTTCATTGATTTTTTTCTTGTCCGAAAAGTAAAGGAAGTGGGAGTCTGCTATCAATGCAAAACAGAGTTTCGAAACTCTCCATTGGTGGCTGGCCTTGAGCCTTTCGACTTGGAGCTGTTTGATTATTACCGCAACTTGCGTGCGCGAGTGCCTTGATGCGCGGCAGGTGAGCCGCCCGAAGATCTGGGATTCGCACCTTGTTTTCTAGCTTGATCAATCGCAGCTTTTCCGATTTGACCAGCCGTAGCTTTGTACTCGCAAAAGCGGCTTTCAAAATCGAGACGGGGAATAGATTCCCTGCCACCTAAAATACTTCTCGCGATAATGGGAGAAACACCCAGTTCTCTTGCCATGATCGATTCAGTTACGGGGTTTCTTAAAGCTTCCATGGATTCAGGTATCAAGGGAATGGGATCTCCATTTTTGTCCGGATCAGGCAAGTAAGATCCGGATTGAATTTGAGCCGAGACAAAAAGATTACTGTCTTGCTGGGCCTGATTATTATAGGGCTGATTGGTCGTGAAAAAATCCCCATGGGTGAGGTTTCGCCCATCTGGCCCCCGCACTGCTGTGGGTTGATTGAGCAAGCGTATTTTTTGCTTTTGTTCTTCGTACTTTCCAGGTCTTCCCCCCAGAAAGCCCTTGTTGTGGCAGTCTAAACAGGAAGCTCCATTCCTGACGGCCGGTCTTAAATTGCGATAAGAAGACGCAATAGATGCTGGGGCTTCTTCCAGTTGGGTACCATCTGCAGTAAAAAGAAAAGTTACTAAAAAGCCATTTGCTCCAACACAAAGCCACTCTTCCGCTTCATGTGAAAACAATATTCCGCTTTGCTCTACGCTTCTTGAATCCGAGCCAGCTCCTCCCTCATGAACATCTTTAAAATCAAGACTGCGATAACAAAAACGACCGGGAACATTAAAAGCATTCTGTCTCTCTAAAACTCGCTGAGGTCCTCCCACCACATCTGACTGTTTAGCTCCATCTTCTCCCTGCGTTCCAACCAGTAATTTGTTGCCGAAAGTAGCCAACTTGTCATTATTAACACCGAATACCTGTGCAACTTGATCTTTATTCAATCCATTAAATCCCTGGGCAGCAGCATAAATATTTGGCTGCATCATCGTATTGATGAGCTCGTTGACACGGATTTTCCCTCCGTTACAGCGGTCCTTTTTCATCTGCAGTTTCCATCAAAGAAAGTGTTAATCCATTCAAGCATTGATTTCCGTCTTGATCTCGAAAAGAAGAAAAATCCAAGCTGAGAGTCCCGCTCGCATAATCCACTTGGTTTTCAAAGATTCGAATCAAACAGCGATTCTGAATAGAGTTTAGAAAAAAATTGAGGGCAGCTAACCCAGCTTTCATTCGATTCACTCCCGGGGGCAAATCTGATTTTTCTTCTCCAGCTGCTCCAGCGCCTCGGGGTCTTAGACTAAATGAAGCCAAGTCGATGGTCATTCGGCCATCGCTGATTCCGTTAGAAGCTAGAAGAAACCTGTCGGCTGCATTTCTTTGGTTTCCTTGAAACTGTTCTCGGTTCAAAAGTGCAAAAGTCTGGAATTGGCGGGCGATATCGGGATCTCGAGCAGCCACTCGACGGCCTCTTTGATCTACTAGATTGCCATTCCCATCAACTAAAAGAGCAATTTGTTCGCCGGTGATGAGTTGCCCGAAAGTTTGATTTCCTTGCTTTAAAAGCTTACTAAACCCTTTAATGGGTTGGGCGCCTGTTCCAAACTGCCCGAACTGTCCAAATTGACCAAACTGATTGATAAAAGCTTGATTGGTTAAGTTCCCCTGTTCCCCAAAAGAGGGAACGGAACCTAACGCTAGTAGAATAAGGGCAACACCCCTAAAGCAGATTTTGTTCAAGCAAAAGCTTTTCATAAAATCCAAAAGTCACAATGAGAAAAACTGCATTTAAAGTCTGCATTTTGAAGGCCAGTAACTATGTTTTTGCGTATTCACTGAGGATGCTCAAGCTGGCGCTTGAGAAAAGTGCAGAAGGGAAAATAAAAAGACCCTCTGATTTCAGAGGGTCTTCCTGTCAAAGAACTCTACGTCTGACTGACGTTACCTGGAACTTAAGGAAAGTTCGGTGGAACGTATCCTTGGGCATTGAGAGCTTTAAGCTCTTCTAGGCTTTTCGCTCCTGGAAGCGGATCTTTCTTTTGATTGATAACCGGGTTACTCACGCAGCCATCAATATTGATCTGGGTATAAGCCTGGAATTTAGCAGGTAAGTTTTCTTCTGAATAAATGGCCTCAATTGGACAAGCAGGAACGCAAGCATCGCAATTCACACAAGTATCCGGATTGATATAAACCATTCTCTCGCCTTCGTGAAAGGCATCTACAGGGCAAACAGCTACGCAGTCGGTATATTTACAATCAACACAGTTTTGGGTGACGATATAAGCCATAGTTTTCTCCTCCGAAACTGTCTTTAAGATTAGCATGTCCAAGCAGACCTAGGCTAGTGAATAAACAGGGTTTTTCGGTCCCCTTACCCACCGACCCAATTTTGCTAAACGCCCTGTCCAAAGCTTAGACAGATTCTAGACAGCCTCTTAAGCTATTAAATCCCTTAAATTAACTCGCCTCTGGGTGGTGTAATGCCTGGATGCTCAGTAACACCAAATCGAACCTTGGACATCCGGGAAGATTCCCCGGGCACAGCTGGGCTAGACTCTGACTTGGTACTCTGCTTGCACATTCGCTCTGTGCGAAAGTCGGGATAATCCTGCCTTTCACCTGAATCTTTATGCGGGCGTGGTGTGTATGCGGAAGCTGACCTTACAAAATTTTTTATTTCCTTTAATCTCTGCTGGTCTATGCGTTTTATTTTTAGTGTCCTGCGGAGCAACTAAATCAACAACCACTGGAACAGCTCCGGTGATTGGCGGTGAAGGCGGTGGCGATAATACTGACCCACTTCCCGATGACACGGATCCGGTAACTTCTGGTCTTCCTGATTTAACCGGCGCAGTGGCTTTATCACTTACAGATAATATTAACTATACTGGCTTGTCAGACATTGCTGGAACCGTTGTAAAACCGGTTGTGGGAGATGCAAAAGTACAACTCAAAGTCACCAACAGCACTACACCGAACGGTACCGTAAGACTTGCTTTTGAAGACAGCAGGGGCTTTTGGTGGACTGATATGAATTCTGTTTCGGGAACCGGCTCTAACACTTCCTCTTCTTTGGATATTATCTTTTCAGACAACCTCTTAACGGTGCGTATCGCAGGTCTTAAAACTGTCACCAACGGAAACACGCTCAATTCCGTTTTCCTCTACCGAGTTCGTCAAGCTCAAGAAACCCAATGCTTACCAAAAGTTTGTCGCTACACTTGGTTTGGTCAGACTTTTGAGTTGCCATTGGAAAGATGTTTTTCCAGCACAGCCGAGTATCAAACTTTCTTAGCTAACGAAGTTACAACTTGCAGAAACTACATGACCTCATCAACCACAAACACCCAAGTGAAGACGCTGGGTACTTTCCAAGTGAATTACACAGATATCGCTGTATTAGCGGAAGGAAACTAATCATGAAGTTCATGAAAAGGTTTGCGGTTCTTTCAGTATCCGCTCTGATTCTGATTGGATTTGGTTGCGGCAAGAAAGATGATTCTCTCCCCAATCCCAATCCAGCTCCTGGCGTAAATCCAACTGTGGGAAATTGCCCGACACTTGGTGGAGGAACTGCACTTTCTACCCTGCCCTTCGAGGGACGGCTTACTTCTACTCAAAACTGGGGATATAACTGGTCTAATCAGATGAGTTCGATCATTTTAGCTCCGGCAATCACGAGCACCGTCGGATACACTTACCAGAACAACAACATCATTGCGAGTGGCTCTATCACTTTATCCGAGCTCTCTCGCCTTTATCAAAATAATACGATTCCCAGTGCGTGCATCACTTCCCCCAGTGGGGCTCAGTCGGGCCAGAGCTCAGGCACTTTCTACAATGGCCAAGTGAGTTCCCTCGTCTTAACGGGGTCGATTTCCGTTCCCTATTACTCCCCTTTTTCTTGGCAGGGATATCCCTCTGGAGCTCCGGGCACCAATCAGACTCTAGGGCAACAGCTGATTCAAGTGATTGTAGGATCCACTTGTCCCACAAGCTTTATTCCCTCTTACGGAAATGCCGCAGGAAGAATTCGTGGATGCATCAGCGTGAGAATGGGAACCCAGACAAATAGCCAAGTGCTTAACTATCAGAGCCAGTAACCACTACTGCGTTGATGGCTACGTGAGGATTTATGTTTCAAGATGAAAAAACCACAGAATTAGATCTGAACGCTAAACTCCCCAATTCCCGATGGACCGAGAACGTTCAGTCCGTAGTTGTACAGACAAGAAAAACGGCCGCTCTTTCGCCCAAATCCCCGGAACTTCTCGAACCTAATCACATTCCGTGGCTTATTAAGCTTGCAGCAGCCGTCTCTATTCTTCTTTTAAGTCTTTGGCTCTTCTAATTACTTCTTTTTAGATTTTGAGCGAGTGTTAAAACGCTCAATGACTGCTTCGGTGAGATCTTCACCGGACTGAGCATAAAGAACTGCCCCTTCATTCTTTTCTAAAACCAAGGTCATCCCTTTTTCTCTCCCAAGGGCTTCAACAACGGACCGGATCTCATCAATGATTGGCTTGGTCAACTCACGTTCACGCTTTTGCAGCTCCATCTGGGATTCAGCAGCTGTCTTTTGAAGCTCAGCAAATTTCTTTTGAAGCTCTTGTTGTTTCTGAGTTTTTGCAGCTTCATTCATGAGGCCAGATTTCTTCTCAAACTCTTCGGCTTCCTTTTGAAGCTGTTGTTGTTGTTTTTCCAAACCGGTTCTCTTCGCAGTCACTTCTTTTTCGAGGGTACTTTTTGCAGTTTTTCCTGCTTCTACTCCCTGCAAAGTTTTTTGAAGATCTACAAATCCAAGTTTAAAGCCACCTTCCGCAGCTTGAGTTAAGAAACTAAATACCATTGCTACGATGATTAGACGGAGTTTCATTTTTGCCTCACTGTTTGTTTTTAAAAAGCGGGTCCAATTGTAAAAATAAACTGGGGTGACCCGCCGTTTACAATAGGATGCCCAAACTCAAAACGCAAGGGACCAATCGGTGTAAACCACCGAATCCCATAACCATAGTTCGCTAAAATTTTGGGGTTGGTCACCCTCAGATCATTAAAAGAGTTTCCTGCATCAAAGAAGATCACACCTCGAACACGAGCTTCTTTGAGAATCGGAAATTCAATTTCCGCATTTAGGAAAGCTTGGTTTTTTCCTCCTACCACGATGTCTTTTCCCTGGAGGTTTTGATCCGCCGCTTCCTGAGATAAGGGGGGAACGGTATTAGCAAGAGTGGCTTTGGGTCCAACACTCATGGGAGGGTAACCTCGCAAGGAGAAGAGCCCACCCAAAATATAAAGCTCATTAACCGGAACAGGAGTATCGGTAGTCGGTGAAATATTGGCCCCCGTCATATTCAACCGGAAAATAAAATCCCAAACAATCGGATGGTAAAATCTCATGGTGGCTGACGAACGAAGAAACTTTCTATCAAAGCCTAACCCAGCCAATTCGGTAGACGCAGTCCAATACCAACCTTTTCGGGGATCAAACCGATCGTCACGTTTGTCAAAAACCACATTTGCAGTCACGCTGCTCAAATTTCCGTTTAGGTCATCGGGTTTGAAGATGCTCGTATCGATAATGCTATTTACATAGGAATGCTCAAACCGATAAGTCAGATAGAGATTTGTAAACTCTCGAATGGGATGGCCCAGCTTGATATCGGCCCCTGTTTTTACTTCTGAGTAAGATCGGTTGCCAATGAGGTAAATCACATCTCGACGCAACTGATAGAGAGAGCCCCCTAAGCTCCACAGCGAGTGCCCGACATAGGGCTCTTGAAAGCTTAGGTTGTATTCCGAACGGCCATTCCCCGTCTGGAGCTGCGCTGATAGAGCTGCCACTTGACCATTTCCCAAGAAGTTATTCTGGGACAACTGCGCATTAAATAAAAATCCTGCAGGACCAGTGGAGTAACCCGCCCCAACTACTAATTGCCCAGTTGATCTCTCTTTTACCCGAATTTCGATATCGACTAAATTGGGTGCTTTCTTCGAAGAGGATTGATGAAATTCGACCGAATCGAAAAAACCTAATCGAGTGACGTTTTCTTTGCTCTCTCGTTTCTTAGTCCCGTTGAATAGTTCCCCTTCATGAATCAACAATTCACGACGGACCACTTTGTCTTTTGTTCGGGTGTTGCCAGTGACGGTGATCTCGCCAATGTAGACCCTCTCACCACGATCAATCTCAAACGTGATGTCAACCACGCGAGTCTCATCGTTAATGATGGGCTGGGGAATGACGTTCGCAAAGGCATACCCTAAGTCAGAATACTTCTCGGTGTATTTCAGAGTTTCTCTTCGGAGAGCATCTGTATCAAAAACCTCTCCTTGTTTTAACCCCAACTCTTCCTCGAGTTCTTCTCTGCGATAAAGAAGATCCCCTTGAAAATCAACTTTCCCCACTCGGTACTGTTTTCCTTCTTCAACAAAGAATGTGATATAAACCCACCGTTTATCGGGACTGACACTCACTTCCGGCTTACCGAATCGAGCTCGGACGTAACCCTTGGTTCCATAGTAGAAACCCAACATCGCCACATCCCGCTCGAAAACATTTTCTCGATAGGCTCCAGAACCGGAAAGCCAAGAGAAAGGCCCTCCTTCTTGAGTTTGCATAATGCCTTTGAGTTCGGAGTCGGGAATCAAGGAATTGCCGATAATGTTGATATTCTTAACTTGAATCTTATCGTTCTCTTGGATCTTAAATATAACGGCCGCCTCATTTTTTTTGGCGTCTCGCTCAATTTCATAACGAACGTCAGCTAAGTAAAATCCCTTTTCCTCATACTTCTGTAGGAGCTTTTCAACCGACTGGTTAATTTTTCCAATATCGAGAACTTCAAACTCTTTGATGGAAACTAGGTCTTTGGTGTCTTCAATTTCTAAAGCTTCCAACCCTTCAAAACTGACCTTACTGACAATTGGTTTTTCTCGAACAACAAAGACCAGTTTTACTCCCGCGGGGGTGCTCTCTTCGTCGACTTGAATTTCTTCAAAATAGCCCAAACCAAAAATAGAACGAATATCCTGGCGCACTAGCTCTTTGCTGACCGCTGAACCAGTTTTTGAATGAATTCGACTTAAGATAGCTGCTTTTTCAATTTTTCGATTTCCTCGAACCTCAATTCCAGAAATCGATTTTGGGCTTTCCGCTTTGACGGGTATGGAAAGACAAAGCCAGATCACTCCCGCAAGGGTGAGAGTGAGACAGTTCAGGTTGTTTCTCCAATGCAGCACTAAGTCCCTGTATTTATTAACTTTCAGTAGAGAGCGATGATAACCCTAGGAGGAAGGAATTGTAAACGATTTTAGCCCCTTTTTAACACTGGGGCGTAACCGAGATAACCTACTGGAATTTATGGTAAAAGCTTGCCTTGGACCAGTCGATACTGAGTGGGATAAAGATTTGCCAGGTTCTCATCGTGAGTTACCGAAACAATCCCCATTTGATACTTCGAATGAAGTCTTCCGATGAGGTCCATCACTTGTTGGCCAGTTTCAGAATCTAAGTTTCCTGTCATCTCATCGGTGAGGAGAAGTTCTGGACGCATCAACAGGGCCCTGGCGATAGCTACTCGCTGTTGTTCTCCACCCGATAATTGGCCCGGTTTATGATCGAGACGATTACTTAATCCCACTTCGTCCAATAGTTCTTCCGCTCGCCGACGACTCTCTTTTTTCCCCAAACCACCGATGAGTCCGGGCATCATTGCGTTTTCGAGAGCGGTAAATTCCAACATGAGATAATGGAATTGAAAGACAAACCCGACTTTTTGATTTCGAAAAAAAGCGAGATCCGTTTCTTTTAAAGCAAACAAATCTTTCCCTCGATAAAATACTTTTCCTTCAGAGGGCTCTTCTAAGGTGCCGAGCAAATGCAAAAAAGTGCTTTTACCCGCCCCACTCTTCCCCAAAATCGCAACTCGCTCACCAGGTTCCAGTGAAAAATTAACCCCCGACAGGATAGGAAGATCCTGCGCAGATTGTCGTTTAAAACCTTTCTTTAAATTCTGGGTTTGAATGAGTTTACTCATAACGAAGCGCCTGTACGGGTTGACTTAACGCTGCCTTAAGCGCCGGAATCACACTAAATACAATACACAACAAGAGTGCCATAACACAAATCAAGCTGACATCACTTGCTTGCACTTTCAAGGGCAGCTTACTCACATTGTAAATGGATTCACTTAAAATAGCTGGTTGAAATCGCTCAACGACTTCACATAACACTAGTCCCAACAGGACCCCCACGCTAATTCCAATCGTTCCAACTACTGTACCCTGCCCTACAAAAAACAATACGATAGATTTAAAGCGCATTCCCATTGCTCTCAAAATCGCAACATCTCTTTTTCGTTGATACGTGCTCATCATGAGCAAGTTGATCACATTCATTCCGGCAAGTGCGATCACAATATCTAGAACCCAAAACAACATAATTTTTTGATGCTGGACCGCCCGAAAAATATTTTGGTTGATATCGCTCCACTTGCGAACAGTAGCCAGTTCTCCCAAGTGCTCTTTCAGCAATTGATAACCTTGATCCACGCTAATTCCAGAGAGAGCGACTTTGTAGAGAGGCTCAAGAGGCCGCCGATAGAAGAGTTCTTCCAGCTTTTTTAAATCAATGTATGAATATCTTAAATCGTGCTCGTAGATCCCAAACTTAGTAATCCCAGTCACAACAAATGGCTCTGTTCGCATTTGCTCACCACTCACCATTAATTGAACCGTATCCCCTTTTTTAATGTTGAGCTTATTCGCAAGTCCCTTGCCTATCCAAATCCAGTTTGCAATGGCTGGGTCTAAATTAGGCGGTTCTACCCAAATCTTTTCCCAAGGGGTCACTCTCTTTGAATCTTCAAAGGAAACGCCCTCTAAGGTTACTCCCCCTACGCCATTTCTAATCAGCATCGACTGACTGAGGTGAAAGGGAGAAACTGCTTTTATCCCGGGAATCGACTCCAGGGTTTTTTTAAACGTCCCCTGGGAACCGACATCGCCTTTTGGAATCACAACGATTGGTGACGTAATTTCTGTGTACCGGGTTTGTAGAAAATCTAAAAAACCAGACATGACGGATAAAACAAGCATGAGCATAGCTACTCCGAGAGCCACTCCGCTTACAGAAATCCATAATGCCAAGGTTAAAAGGCTTCCCCCTTTAGGAAAAAGAGAGCGCCTCATCAAAAAGCCCAGACCATGAATCATGTGCCGCCAATTTCTCGAAGATATCTTTCTATTCCAACAACCTCAGCTTTGAGATCTTCCGCTTGTTTTCGAACTCCAGCCTTTACTGCTTCCGGAGCCCCACCCATGAACTTTTCATTAGTGAGCTTTGATTCAGCTCTTGCTAACGCTTCTTTTTTATCTTGGAGCTGCTTTTTCTGCTTTTCAATTTCCTGACTCAAGTCCCCTAAATAAGATTTGCTCATAAAGACCGAACAGTCCTTCAATACGATTTCCAGGTTTTCCTTTGAAGAAGGACGAGTGGTTACCCAATCGATCTTGTCGGCTCGGGCGAGTTTTTGAATCTTGTCCTGAAATGGTTTGAGAGCCTGTAACACCGTAGCCTCACCCCAGAGGGATAATCCGATCTCCTGGCTACCCGCAATTTTGTGAGTCCCACGAAGCGTGCGTGTCTTTTCGATTACTTCAATGACTCTTTGAACTTGCTCTTCAGTTTGAGTAAACACGTTTTCTTTTTGGAATTCCGGATACGCAGCTAGGGAAATGCTCTTTTCCTGGGAGCTTCGATAAGGCAACTCCTGCCAAATAGCCTCGGCTACAAATGGCATAAAAGGATGCAGCAATCTTAAAACTTCTTCCAGCACATCCAGCGCAGTCGAATCGCCTTTTGCTTTGCGAGACTCCAATTCATTTTTTTCTTTTGCGAACTCAATGAACCAGTCACAAAATTCGTTCCACAAAAAATGATAAATCGATTGGGCAGCCTCAAAAAACCGGTAGGTTTCAAGACTCTCTGAAACCTGTTTTTTGGTTTCATTGAGTCGAGACAAAATCCACTGATTCGTTAAATTACTCTTATCGCAATGGCTCTCTTTCAAGTGACCAAAATGCATCAGCACAAATTTTGATACGTTCCACAGTTTAGTGGCGAAATTGCGACACCCCTCGACCCCTTCATCAGACACGCGCAAATCTCTGCCATGGAAGGCGTTCCATGCAAGGAAGAAGCGAAGCGAGTCCGCTCCCATTCGATCGATGATCTCCAAAGGATCGACCACATTCCCTTTAGTTTTGGACATTTTTTGTCCGTGTTCATCTCGCACCATGGGATGGAGATAAACCGTATGAAAAGGAATTTTCCCAGTCATTCTCATGCCCAACATAATCATTCGGGCAACCCAGAAAAACAGAATGTCAAAGCCAGTTTCAAGAACATCATTTGGATAGAAAGTTTTGAAATCTGCTGTCTCCTCAGGCCACCCCAAAGTCGAGAAAGGCCAGAGACCAGAACTAAACCAAGTATCTAAAACGTCTTCTTCTTGAGTGATTTTTGCACTCTCGCAATGTTGGCACTGAGAAGGGGTTTTAACTGCAACTGTCATTTTGCTGCAGTCTTTACAATACCAAACTGGAATCCGATGCCCCCACCACAGCTGGCGGCTAATACACCAAGGTCGGATATTATTCATCCACTCGAAATATACTTTCTCCCACTCTTCCGGGAGGATTCGAATCTTTTTAGTTTGAACAGCTTCGATAGCTGGTTTCGCAAGTACGTCGGCTTTTACAAACCACTGAGCGCTTACTTTTGGCTCAACAACTGTGGAACACCGATCGCAATGACCTACATTATGCGGACGTTCCTCTTCTTCGATCCAGAGATCAGCCTTTTTTAAATCCTCAACAATTTGGTCTCGTGCTTTTTCACGAGTGAGCCCACAATAGACTCCCCCTTTGTCATTAACCCGAGCATCGTCATCAAAAACAGTCAGTACCCCGAGCCCATGTCGTTTTCCCACAACATAATCGTTAACGTCATGTCCTGGCGTGATCTTCAATGCCCCAGTTCCAAACTCGGGATCTACATATTCATCCGAAACGACAGGAATCAATCGGTTAACCAAAGGCAATTTTACTTTTTTTCCAACCCATTTCCGGTAACGAGTGTCGCTTGGATGAACTGCAACTGCCAAATCTCCGAGAAGTGTTTCAGGTCGAGTGGTAGCAACACTCAGGAATTCGGATTGTGAACCCTCTAAAAAGTATTTAATTTTCCAAAAACGTCCTTTTACTTCTTTAAACTTAACTTCCAAATCGGAAAGAGCTGTCCGGCAACGGGGACACCATTGGATGATCGCTTCATCTCGATAAATCAGCCCATCATTGTATAGGCGAACAAAACACTCTCGGACTGCAAGCGATACTTTTTCGTCTAACGTAAAGGAAAGACGGCTCCAATCCAGGCTGCAACCCAAAGTCTTAAGCTGGCTAATAATGGTGCCCTGAGATTTGTCTTTCCATTCCCAAACTTTTTCCAGAAATTTTTCTCGTCCCAAAACATGGCGACTCGTTTTCGATTCCGCTTGAAGATGGCGTTCCACTACCATTTGGGTAGCGATTCCCGCGTGGTCGGTTCCAGGCAACCACAAAACGTTGAACCCTTGCATTCTTTTTCTTCGAATTAAAATATCTTCTAAGGTTCCAGTGAGCGCATGACCCATGTGCAGTACGCCAGTCACATTTGGGGGCGGCAGAACGATGGTATAGGACTTTTTTTGAGAATCGGCAGAAGGTGTAAAAACTCCCCACTCGAGCCATTGCTCGTAGAGTTTTTTCTCTCTTTTTTGTGGCTCAAATTGATTTTCTAATGGCATTCGGTCACTCGATTAGAACCCGACTCCCCGTTTTTTATAGAACTTCCTGATTTCCTTCTCGTCTGTCCAATCGATAATTCCAGTGTCGATGTTTACGAGATTGAAAGTCGCCTTGTAGTAAACATATTTCTTATTTCCCACTTCTTGAATCCGATCGGTTATTTCGCCCGTTAGAAAATACTTTGCTCCGATCTGTCTTCCCTTTTTACGAGCAGTAGAGGCATCCACATAGCCGCTCTCGGCCTGATACTCGGTTTCCCCCGCTATCTCTTCGCGGCTTTCTTTTTCAGTGAATCGTAATTTCCCACTCTTGATCAACGCTGTTCGGATCTTGTCCGTCATGGACTTCATGTCGATGGCTTCACCAGCTCGGTTTTTTACCAACGTAACCAAAACAACTGGAGGCCGGTTATTTTCGGTCACCACACGACTTTGGGTTAGCGACCCCACCATGGTCTCAGCAATTTGCCGCATGTCACTTTCGTTGAACTTATCATCCAAAAGCCGGTCTTCACTCAAGTCGTCATATTTGCCTTGAGTAAATTGCTTACTCCCACATGCAGCTAAGACAAAAACCAGAAACGAAAATACGGAAAGCTTAAGCATCTTTCTCAGCATTCTCACCCTCTTTAGCGGGCTCTTGGGTTACCTCTGCTTTTGGAGCTGGACTAATAGCGGGCTCCAGTCGATTGAGATCGCTTGGCATCGTGACGGGTTTTCCGCCGCCTTTTTGATAGCCTAGCAGGAGAACATAATCCGCTAGTGCATCTATCTGCTTCTCAGAGTCTCCTCCCAGAAGCTCGGGGGCTGGGCTATTTCCCTCGGGCCAGAACCCTGGCATTCGAGTTCCCGGAACCATCGATTGGGGATTTTTTAGGAGCTTAATAATCCAGTCCTTATTCAAACGTCCATACGAACGTGTAATGTCCGGAGCGTATCCTTTGCTGCCCCCCTCAAGATCATCTTGGGTTAGATTATATTGGCCGACGGTATGACAGTTTGCGCACTGGAGCTTATTCCAAAGTGCTTTTGCTGCCTCCAATCGCTGGCCACTGATTTCTGGTCCCTCGAGAGGCGCATTTGGAAACTCAAGGTCTCCTTGTCGCGCCCAATGAGTCACTACTCGATTTTGCTCCTCATTTTTCATATTGTATGAGGGCATGCGCACTTGGATTCCTCTTCGTAGTTTCCAACTGGGATTGGTTAAAAAGTTGTGGACCCACTCTGAACGAACTCGACTCCCCTCAGAACTCAACGGCGGAGGTCCTTTTGTTTCATCCTCAGAGAAGTAAGTAAGAATTCTTCCTTCCAGTTCCCACTTTTCTTTCTCATGTTTTTCAAAATCCGGATGTCCTTCTGGTAGGGGTCGGTACATCTGTTCAACCATGTGACAGCCCTGGCAATTATATTGATGAATGACTCGTGAGCCTTCTTCTATATCGGCTTCTTTAGCATCTAGTATTTTGGCAGATGGCGGGCCGATTTTTTGCGCTGTGAGACCTAGAATAAAGGTAACTAACTGATTTCTCTCGCCCTCATCAAAATAATAGTTCGGCATTCGAAGCAAATCCAAGTATTCCTTCACAACTCCCTTATCAAAAGAGCGAGTGGCTTGGAATTTTTGATGAAGCCAGGAAGCTACTGATTTTTCGATGTCTAAGTAACCAAAATCAAATTTATTTACGAGTTTGCTTCCATGCTCGCTGAGCTCGACACCACTTCCTGGCATCGTCTCCATTCCTTTGATTTCGTGACAGCCGTAACAACCGTAGCGAGTAATGGCGTTGACTCCCAATCTTTCAATGACTTCCTTCTTTGAAAGCCCTTCAACAAACTGATGAACTTTCTCAGTAGTTGCAGGAGCCATCTTGGGGTCTCTCATTAAATAGAGGCTCAAGACTTTTTTCTGAACTTCAAAGTCAGGCTCACCCACCTCTAACTGTTCAAACTGGGGATTCTTCTTACTAAGCAAGTAAGCTGACAGATCTGATATCTCAGTATCGCTCAAGCGGAGAGCCGGCATTGCAGTGTCTTTCCAGTAATGCCTTGGGTTTTTAAGCCATTGTCCGAGCCACTGTCGATTGACTTTACTTCCAACGGTTGAAAGATCGGGAGCCGCACCAAAACGTCGTCTTCCTTCTGGGAATTCATCCATCCCGTGACAGCCCAAGCACCCCACTGCGTAAAAGAGATTTCGTCCTCGTTCGACGTTTCCTCCAGCAGGTGTCGTGTAGCTAGGACTGTAGTCCTCAGAAAGAGATAAGATATAATCCGAAATCGCGAAGAGTTCCGCCTCCTGATAGGCAGTGTAATCCGCACTTTCGGTATTTCCCTGGTGAAACTGCGCAGGCATGCGCGCATGATCATTAAATGACTTTGGATTTCTCACCCATCGAACAATCCAATCATGATTCAATTTACCTTTTACTTTTTTAAGCGAGGGAGCTGGCTTTCTAATATGATCCCAGCCCTCGATGCGATGGCATCCGTAACAGCCGGCACCACGAACTAACTGGACTGCTTTATTCAACTTCTGAGCTGCTGGAACGTATTCGGTCTGTTTATGACAAACTCGGCACTGGCCCTCCACATATTGCAGTGGAACCATTTTCTCAATCACATGATGCATCTCATGCCAGCCGTACTTCTTTTGCCATTCCTTTTTTTGCTCTTCATTACGAGGAGTGTGCGCAGAACGAACAAAGTCGACGGATGCTCCTCGGCCTGAGTGACAAACCGTGCAGCCAACTTTTTCTGTGGGGTGCGGAGAAGTCGCCCCGAGCATTAAATCTAAATTAGGATGCGTTCGGTAGGGCTGCGGGGCATCTTCGAAACCCGGGGTATCAATGGCTAAGTGACAAGTTGTGCATCTATCCACTTTTTGGACTTGGGCAAAAAACACATCATCTCGAATCGTTGGGATAACGGTCTGTTGGACTTTAAATACAGGATTTGCCAAATCTAAGATGGGAGCACTTCGTAATAACTTACTGATGGTCACTTCAGAGCCGCTTTTCGCAGCCAATAATCGGTCTACATTGGCTTGCAGTTTTTTAAGTTCTTTTTCAGTGGTGTCCTTGTCCAAATTTATTTGGGCAATTTCAGCACTTTTTGCATCTTCTGCAATCTGTGCAGCATTCGCACTATCTGAAAGGGCTTTTACTGATTCCCACTCTTTATTTAACTTATCTCGAGCTGCCTGTTCCTTTTTGGATAGTCGAGTTCCCTCTTCGATTTTTTCCCCATGCGCCACTTTGTGGCCATATACGTTTTCATATTCATACTTGTGAACGTCGTATATTCCTTTGGCTGCTTGGTATTTATCAACTTTGTTAATACGAGCAGTTTTTAATTTGATGAGTTCTTTTTGCAAGGTCTTTAGTTGAGCAGCCTTATCTTTCGAACTCGAATCTAATTGCGTTAGCCGAGTCTGCAATTCTTTAACTTTGCCCTCGTCTAACCCCTGCTTGGCTTCTTCAATTTGTTTTTCAATTTTGTTTTTTCGGTAATTAAAAAAGTCTAATTGATATTTTTTCCACTCTCGCCCGAAGTCATCCAAGATCATCCATAAAGTGAACACCAACATCACGACACTCGAGATCCCAAAAGCTTTGAGAAGTGTCTGGCCTTTGTAAAACTTATCGTCTGGCGAAGCGTTCTTGGAAGCCATAACAATGACTCCTAATCTAGTTAAATGTTAAAGAAGTACTCGGGTATGGCCACGATGTACTTCAGGTTAATTGTCCATCTTAAAATCATCTTGATTGGTAATGACGCCATCAAAAGCAAAATGGTTACCATGATGTAAAACCGCGGTTTCCCCATTTTCTCTAAGAAACCTTTCATTACGGTTCTTGCGAGAATAATAGGCCCAGCGACCATGTACCCAATCACTAAAATAATGCCTACCAGCTCGCGAAACAGCCAGAAATCAGGCAGCTTCCCACCATTTAATCCAGCGTAACGGAAAATGTATTCAGACAAGTTTACGTTTCTTAAAGCCTCTAACTTGTGTAAGTCCCACACTTCATAAGGACCGTAGAAGTTCCAGTTTGGTCCACGTAAGAAGGTTCCCAAAACAATGAGAACGATCCACAGAATTAAAAAACCAAACAAGTAGGTCGTAATCGCAAACTTTCTCTCCTTGAAACAGTAATACCCATTGCCCTTGGGATTCACATCGATATAAGGAAGAACTATCAGGCCAACGACGATGAGAGTCGGAAATACCACACCAGCCAACCAAGGGTCGAAATAAACAAGCATCTCTTGCAGCCCCAAGAAGTACCATGGTGCTTTAGAAGGATTGGGAGTTTCCACTGGATTTGCGGGCTCTTCTAGCGGAGCTCGAATCGTAATCGCCCAAATCAAAAGAGCCGACCAAACGATAATCGCACAGATAAATTCACTAAAAATCAAATCGGGCCAAGTAAAGACAAGTTCTTTGGCTTCTTGCTTATTCTCTACGTCTTTTCCTTCGGCAATGAGATTGTCATTTTTGACTGCTTTATGGAGCGGAAGCCAACAGAAGAAGGCTAGGAGAAACAACATGAGCACAATCGGAACGTTGTCCGGTTTTGTCACCACATCCCTGAAGGTTGGGTTCAACATGCTAACCAAGATGAAAACCGCCATTGAAATGAGAATGGTGTAGAGAGCCGACTTTTTGGCAAATTTTTCTCGAAATGGAAAAAGAACCAAATAAAAGGCCACACAGGACAAGGTGAACAGGATGGCCGGCCGACAAAGAAAGTTAATAAAATCAGTGATGAAACTCATAGTTGTTCCTTATAGGGGTCCTGAAATGCCCCCATCTTTTCTAACACGCCAAAAGTGAACGGCCATTAAAACGCTAGCAACCAAGGGAATGAAAATGCAGTGAAGCACATAGAATCGCAGAAGAGTTGCCTCCCCCACTAGTCTTCCCGCTAGCAGTGCAAATCGAGCATCGCTTCCAGCGTTGATCGCTTCAAATCCAAGGAGTGAATTTAATAAAGCAGCACCCGGGCCTTCATTTCCCGCGAAAGGCGTAGCGCGGGCCATGTTTGAGCCCACCGTGATAGCCCAAATAGCTAACTGATCCCAAGGAAGCAGGTATCCAGTAAAGCTTAACAACAAAGTGAGAACCAAAAGAACTACTCCGATACCCCAATTGAATTCACGGGGTGGCTTATAAGAACCGGTCAAGAACACACGGAACATGTGTAACCATACACTGATAACCATGCTATGAGCTCCCCATCGGTGAATTTCTCGCATAATACCAATGGGTACATGCTCTCGAAGGGCAATAATATCGTAATACGCATACTCGGCAGTGGGGCGATAATAGAACATGAGCAAAACCCCGGTGATAGTTTCCACAAGGAAGAGGAAGAAAGTAATCCCACCCATGCACCAGGTAAAACTCATCCGCACTCCCGATTTCTTCATGCGAATGGGGTGCAGGTGGAGAAATACGTTCATCAGCACTACCAAAACTCGATTCCGAGCGTTAGCTGATGGCGCTCCATGCCGGAAAATGGATTTCCACGCTTGTGATTCTTTAATCGTTTCAAAAATTGTCGGCTTACCCATGTGCAACCTCGTTAAACTAACTCTAAGAAAGAATTGGGGTCATTCCACTGTCCCATTTCGTATTTAAATTTTGCCATTTTATCGACGAAAACTTGTCCGTCTTCTGCCAAGCCAATCTTGTATCTCTCTAAAGGGCGAGGAGCCGGGCCCTCGAAATTGATGCCTGTGGCGTAGAATCCGCTACCATGGCAGGGGCATTTAAATTTTTGCTCTCCATCTAACCAGTTGGGGGTGCATCCCAGATGCGTGCAAACGGTCGAGAGCGCATAGATCCCTCGCTCATTTCTTACTAACCATACCCCGTATTTTTTCTTAAACCGTTCATCAACTTTTCCTGCACCATATTCCGCGGGAAAACCAGCTTTGAATTGTTGGGGAGGTTCAAAAGTTACATTCGGAAAAAATAAGCGGCCAACGGCAGTGAGTCCGGCTCCCAGAGCGGCTCCGAAACCCAACCAACCTACGCTTAACCAAGTAATAAAACTTCGTCGACTAATACCTTCTGGTGCTTCTGGAAATGATGGTCCTGGCATGGGTCTTACACTCCGTTAAGTCGATTCTAAGGTGAAAAATCACAGAAGTTATCGTGTTAGTATCTTTCTGTGTCAAGTAAGAATGCCATCGAAATTTGCAAAAGTCGATAGCCCTAAGCCTCTAAATCAGTTGAATATTCTGTGGTGCATCTTGCTTCTTGGATGAAGCTTCGAGACAGTTGTTAGACAACTATGAAACTCATCCGGGGACTCAGCAATCCAGGCCATTTGGCCTGGGGCATAACGCGCGAAGTCGGCGCTTCCATTCTTGCTTATGAGCTCTATCCCCTAGCAGTTCTTGGAAATTCTCTCCCGGCCCTTCCCGTCCTTTGGACCAAAACCGAGAGCCATCGACGCCCGATCCTGCTTATTCATGGAGTTTTTCATAACAAAAGCGCTTTCTTTTATTTAAAGCAAAAATTGGCCTTAAAGGGCTGGCACCATTTCAGAGAACTAGACCTCCTTACCAGCCTCTATGGGATTAGCCGTCTTGCCGAAAGAGTAAAACGGGAAGTTGAACGACTCCGGGAAGAGTTCGAGACCGACCAAATTGATATTGTGGCGCACTCCATGGGGGGAATCGTCGCCCGATATTACCTTCAAAAGCTTGGCGGCGATGGAATTGTAAAAAATTTGATAACTTTAGGCACCCCTCATCAAGGGACTGATTGGTCAAAATACTCGGTTCTGCCCCATATTCGCGATCTTCATCCCAAAAGCCAGCTCCTCAAAGAACTCAATACACTTCCCCCTCCAGCCAAAACACGGGTTGTGTCGGTAGCTGGCAAATTAGATGTGATGCTTCTTCCCCGCCAGACCCCTCAATGGCCAGGAGTGAGATTTATAGAACTGGAAAACATGGGACACGCCGGGCTTCTTTTCTCAAAAAGAGTGGCTCAAATAATCACTTCCCATTTTGATGATTAACCTGGAAGATTCGAATGGTGAAGTCCTCTTACTCAGAAGAAATTATCTCCAAGAAAGTCGTTTTTTTCACCGGAAAAGGCGGAGTTGGGAAAAGTGCCATAGCCTCTGCGACTGCTTTGTTGGCCCAACGCCACGGAAAACAAACCTTTCTCGTTAGTTGGAATCCATTTGATCAACAAGCTCGACCTCTTCCCTATCAGTCTCTTGGCATTCCCCACCTTCTCTTAAATGGAATGGACTGTTTTCGAGAATACGCCCTGCAAATTTTAAAATTTGAAAAAGTGGTGGACTTAGTTTTTGAAAATAAAGTCGTTAACACTTTCATTTCTGCAGCTCCTGGAATAACCGAAGCAGTCATCGCCGGAAAAATCTGGGATCTTTCTGATAAGCACCCCGACGCCGTGGTTTTAGTAGACCTTCCCGCGAGCGGACACGCCCTCTCTTTTTTTTCGTCTCCGCTTGGCTTGAGAAAGCTTTTCCGAATGGGATTGGTCCACCGTGAAATTGAACGGATTTGTGAAATGATGCTCAGTCCATCAACTTTGATTCAACTTCTTTCAATTCCAGAGGAGCTATCTATTTCTGAAACACTGGAACTCAAGAAAAAACTTGTGTCTCTTGGGAATTTTCATTTCAGTCCCATTTTTTTAAATCAGTGCCTACCTGATTTTCCGGGAAAGGCCCCGACACCAGAAGTCGCAAAGAAAGCCCTTTCGGAGAAACCGCGGGAACTTTTTGAATATTACACCACTTTAATTGAACAAGAATCGGATGCTTTGGGTGTGCTCGAAAAAGCAGGACTCGGATTGCGAAAACTTCCTCGATTGAGTTGTCCAGAGTGGATTACCACGGTAGAGGCAATTTCAGAACTTCTGGAGCACTCATGAGCTGGGACCTTAAGGATAAAAAAATCATCTTAATCGGAGGCCCTGGGGGCGTAGGCAAAACCACTTTAGCAGCTGCTTTAGGAGTGAGTCTTGGTTTGCGTGGTTACCGAACCCTTGTTCTTACGGTAGATCCCGCCAGAAGGCTTGCACAGGCGCTAGGATTTAAAGACTTCGCTCAGTCTATTAAAAAGGTTTCAGCGCCAGAATATCCT
>RFNV01000244.1 GCA_009927005.1 Pseudomonadota bacterium | reverse complement strand
GGGAATGCAAGCAAACTGACAGTTCCCTTCAATTCTATGGAAAATAATTCCACCGACCATAGGTTCTACAGCCGTGATTTAGAGATACATTGTTAAGCTACAGAACCAAAACCGTAGACTCTGTGTGTTCATTGAATTTCAAGTGGTTTCTTTCTGATCCCAAGCCCTCGTGAGAAAGGCCCCATTTTTTGCATGAAAAGGCAACGTGGCACAATTAATAAAGCAAAGTCCGATAGGTTTCTTCATTTTGTCTGCAGGCCTTCTCTCCTCTTTGGCTCTCTCGGATGACTGCGGGAGTGCTCTTTCCCGACTAAAAAGGTTTGAAGATCATCCGGAGAGAAGTGGCATAGTGCAGCCCCACCCGTTTCTGCAAGAAGCCGCTCCAGTTGATTTAGGTTCAAGTGAGAATCGCCACCATCCTGATCATCTCAGTGCCAGTCTGCCCGAAAATCCGCGACTCGTCGCACGGGGAAGCCCCTTTTTAACCGAAGGGAAAAACACTTCTCCAGCGTCATGGAGTCGAGATGGTTTTGTGACGATAGGAAACGCAGATGGAAATTTGTATCTTTTCAAGCTAGATCCCAAAAAACAAAGGCTTATTTTGGTAGATAAGTTTGATACTGGAGGGTTGATTGGAGTTCCAGCTGCTTGGGGACCCCAAGGGATAGTGGCGGTGGCCACAAGAAGTAAAGGCTTATCTCTTTTAAAATTAAATGCCAGAACTCAAAAGCTGGAGTTGGTCGATAAATTCGAGTTAAAAGACAAAGATGAAAAATTAGTGAGCTCTCCCGCTTGGGGTCCTGACGGAACATTGGCTTTCGGGAGCGGAAAAAACCTTCATGTCTTGAGATTCAATACAAAAACAAACAAACTTGAGCCGCTAGATACTTTTTCAACTCGGGGGAGTTTCGCCCGCGTGACATCTTGGGGACCCGACGGAACAATGGTCGCAATATCAGACCAAGCAAGTCCCATCTCTTTATTAAAATTGAATCCCATCACCAATAAGCTCGAGCTGAAAGATGAATTTAAAGAGGGGAGATACGGTTTTACTTCCACTCCAGTGTGGGGACCTGAAGGCTATTTCGTTTCAGGTACTCATGAAGGCCACTTGATGGTTTTAAAGACAAACCCCCAAACTGGAAAAATAGAAGTCGTAGATCAATTTAAATGGGCCGGTAAAAATCATTCTGCTGGCCATGCGTGGAGACCCGATGGCCTCTTAGCGGTAACTAGTGGTGAGAGTCTACAGGTTTTAAGATTCAATCCAGAGACCAAAAAACTAGAATTGATTGCTGAGTCCGGGATACAGAATCGTAGAGATCCGGGGGAAGATAATTTTGGAGTGGAGCCATCATGGGGCCCAGGCGGGACACTCGCTATCAACTCTTTTCATGATTTTTATGTTTATCGGCTTCATCCCAAGACAAAACAGCTAGAGCTCCTGAAACAATTGGAAACTGACTACATCGAGGGGGGGCGCGGGGCATCTTGGGGACCAGGTGGGAATTTTGTGATGGGAGATAATCATAAAGTGAAGTTGTTTGGTCTTTCCGACTCTTGGGTGAATGAACTTCGTAACTGGTTTGGCCCAAATAAAGAGAAAGAAGAGAAAGCGGAAGAAAAACCTGTTGAGCCATTTTTTAAAAAGGAAACTGAAACTGGCCCCTCTTTGGGTACTCCCGGAGCGTGGAGCGACCTCTTAAAGACAGAAAAAGAACGAGTAAGGCAATGAAATATCAACTCACAATCTGCTCAAGTAATTATTTTAAGATATAGCGGACAAATCAACAAAAATGATAGGGTGCAAAAAAAGGAGCCCTATGTATCACAAGTTTTCCCTTCTGTTGATTGGAGTAATCCTCTGTTTATCCAAAACCGTAATCTCTGCTACAGTTGTTCAAGGCCTCAACGAATCCACAATCGTTCGGGGGGATCTTAAAATTACTGAAATTAAGCGGTGTGCAGGGCGAGGAATTGAAGGAGGCCCCGGAGGAACCTTTTTCACTGTGGGGCGTATCAACGCTAATTTGTCAGCTCCAGAAGTGCAGCCGAACTGCATCAGTAAGATCGGTGAGAAGGGTGAAGAGATTTGGAAACTGGATCTCCCCCCCAAGTATTATATTCGCAATCCAGAGATGATTTTTATTAAGCAAGCGAATACTGTTTATGTGTACTTCGTAGAAGATTCAGTTTGGGTTGGCCAGCCACCGGGTTCTTCTTACGAGCAAGTGAGTTGGCTTTGGGCTATCAATGCAACCACGGGCCAAAAGCGCTGGGAAAAAGTTCTGAAAAAATGCTCCTCTGCTTCCCCCTGTGATCTGACACCCATTGAGCAGAGGGGGAGTAACTCAAGAATTTTTTCTGCGGACTCAAAGGGCGTTTTTTTCGGGCAGGCTATGGGTTTTTGGTTTGCCGGAGATGCGACTGATCCATGGGAGCGGCAGATTGGAGTGAGTATCGATATGGTAGGGTTTAATCACTCAGGAGACCTTAAGTTTGAAGTCTCTGATCAAATAGATTTTTTAACTGAGATCAACCCTGCACTAGGACTCTCTCTTGGTCTACAACATCTAGAAGTAGATTGGCAGAAAAGCACCATCACGCTTATTGGCTCACGACTGAGACGATTTAGGACGTCAGTCAAGGCAGAAGTGTTCATTGATCACCTAACTTTTCAGGGGAAGCGTTTATGGAGATATAGACCCAGCGATTTTCCTTACCCGAGTAGTCTACCCACTGCTCAATTTGTCAGAAAAGATAGTTTCGGATTTCTCATGCAACGTCAGGGCGTTTACTTTGGTCTGATAGTTGGCCGAGATGGTAAGCAGAAAGCCCTTCACTCTGATATCATCTCCATCCCTTCTTCTGACGAATTTCCTCAATTTTTTAATGGGCCGGCGAGTCTGAGAGTAATTGAGTTTGCAGATGGTGATTACGGAATTCCCTTTGGCTTTGGATTTAATCTGTTCAGTATAAATCTCAAAGGAGACTTAACAGGTATTCAAAGCAAAACAAAAACAGAAGTCTATAAACCGGGAGATGAAAATCAGCTTCACCCTGATTTCCGAATCGTTCCTGCAGAAAATGATACCTTCTATGTGTTTTCTCCCGATATTGGTAGTCAGAGTGCAGATGACGAACCGAAGACGTTTTTCTACGAGCGATTTACCGTTTCGGGGAAGGATTTGGTTCTTAAAAAACGAGAAACCGTTGTGAATACCGAACCCAGTAAGTGGATCAGTTGGGCGGAGAATACATTTCATTTCGTAGCAAAGACCGAAAATACCGATGTCATACAGCACGGTCTGTATTTAGCGGGGCCCAACTGATACGCTTTTGGTTTCATACGTTGGGGAAAATAACAGAAGAGGCTTTCGGCATTGGGTTAGGGGGCTTACCGACATTTTACGAG
>RFNV01000230.1 GCA_009927005.1 Pseudomonadota bacterium | reverse complement strand
GTGTTTTTCTACTTCTCGTAGAATGCTGTTAAGTATCTTGGACTTTGAGCCAATGTAGCGGACGCCCATAGATTCAGCTCTTGAAAATATCGTTGATTGTTAGGTTGGAAACTGCTCTGACTGGCGCTAACTGCTCCAAGCCTACAAAAGAAGATAAAATGAGTTTGTAATCCTCTCTAGTCAAATTAAATAGGCGAGCCACTTCTTTCTCAATCCACGCATCTTCCTTTAAAGTAGGTTGTCGCTGCCCGGCAATGATTTTTCCTACATGCATGCTGATTATTTCCACTGATTTCTGGTTTTTGCTTAGTTGCGCAAGAGAAGGGAATGGCAGTTCTGCTATTTGTTTCTGAGTCAGATAAGGATGAGAGCGCCATTCTATCTCTCCATGTTTCTTTATGAGGTAATAATATAGTGCCCGTGAATTTAATATTCCGAGGAAAAGCTCCAGCGGGAGTTTTTTAGCCAGAGGGAGAGGTTTAAATATATAGACAACTTGGTTTGTCCAAGCGTTAGAAACATCAATGCTTGCGGAAATCCCAACACCAGTTTTCCGAACGAGCAGCTTAGGTGATTGGTAGGTATTGGCAGACTTATAGTTGATACCTTCATAGCTGGCGTTAAGCCATAGTTTGCTTTGTGCGCTATAACGATGGATATGTTCCCCTGCAATGAACGGAACAGCACCTTTCTGCTTAACTGGGGTGATGATAGAAGCTGTTTTTACGGATTGTAGTGAAAGCTTCGTTTTGCAATGCTGACATGTGAAATCTTCTTTGGTGGGCAAGGGCATCCAAGACTCACATTGAGAACACTGAACAATTTTTCCACTTTTGGAAAGTTCGACACCACGGGTACTAGTCAGATAATCTCCAATAGTCGATTTTGTATTGAATTTATTAAATAAATCTTCTTCTTCGCTACGAAGGTCAATATTGAAAAGAGAGTCCTTATTCTTGGAGAACCTCGATTGAAGGATTTTATATGAATGGGTGTCTTCTAGTTCTTGGAAACCAACCTGCCCTGAAAGGATTTGCTTACGTAAGTGGGGCGTTAGTCTGAAGCAAGTGACTGCGTGTGATGGCTGAATTTTCTCCACTCGTTGAGCAATAAGAACGATGCATGCTCGATTGATATTGGGGAAAATCTTTTCTCCCAGTCTGGCAATTAAAACAATCTTAAACTGCTTAAGAATAAGCTGACGAACTCGCTGCTTATCGTGGTTAAAAATTGAATCAGGGACAATGAAAGCAATAAATCCGTTAGGCCGAACTAGATTGGCCGAAAGCTCAAAAAACAAGTCGGAGGTATCAAACTGAGCTTGGTAAAG
>RFNV01000091.1 GCA_009927005.1 Pseudomonadota bacterium | reverse complement strand
CGCCGCAAGGCACCTATACAAAGAGTTAATTGAGTTTGTGCCCCAACATAAGCTGATCATCGCAGCCAACCATCTTCCAGAGATCACTGGACGTGACCATGCTATTTGGCGTCGTATTAGGGTTATTCCTTTGCGGCGCAGATTTGATAAGGACGAAATCGACCCATATCTATCGCTAAAACTTGATAAAGAACTGGAAGGGATTCTGGCTTGGATGGTCAAGGGCTGCTTGCGCTGGCAAACTGAAGGGTTACAAAAGCCCGACTGCGTCATTCAAGCTGAAAAGGCTTATAATGAGGATATGGACCATGTGGAGAGCTGGTTGAAAGAGCGTTATGTGCGCGATAGCGAAGCATGGGTTCCTTTTAGAAGCCTCCATGATGATTATATACATTGGGCCAAAGAAACTGGAAGCCGCTTTATGGGGTCAAAACAATTGGCGCAGGCTCTCAAAGAAAAAGGCATGTCGCCCACTAAAACACCAAATGGGCGCGGTTATCGTGGACTAAGAACAAAAGAAACGGAAGTTATGTAGTAGATATGGCTCTAAACCCCTCTCCGGAGAGGTTTAGGGCCTCAAATGCTCAAGTGTCCTTTTGACTTCCTATGGTCCACCAGTTAGGCTCTGGATATCGTTCAAGCTCATCAATACTATCGAGCCATATTTTCAAGCTCAGATTAGACGGAAGATCAATAACCTCAAGGTTAAAACCTTTCTTGTATCCAAACCAACCACGCTTTTTGGAATTCAACCACTTAGTAAGTAAGATTCTAGGAGTAGCCTCATTGCCATCAATGGGAGTAATTGTAATATCCATTTGGTCAGATGTAATCATAAGACGACGTGGTCTTTTATCAGTTTTCTCAAGCCTTTCAGCGAGGCGATAGGCCATTGATACTTCTATTTTACCAATAGGCCGTCTGAGGGGGCTATAGGGTAATATTGGTGGTACTATAAGTGTATCAGGCATACTTTTTCTCCCTATAAAAAACGGCCACACAATGGTGGCCGGGGAGTAGTAACCGCCTAGAGACGGCGCAGCGTTTTCACGCCAAAGCGCTGTTGTATCCCGCTGCCTCCCCAACCCGAGGGTTAGAAGGCAGCAAGTTTGGTAACGGCTGATGCTCGCAGCCGCTCTAGGTAGGGGTTATTAGGCCCCAGCTTGGTTTATGACCAAACCGCAGCCACCCTACCGTGTTGTGGCAGTTTGGTAAATGCCTGTTGTAAGTGTGCACACTTTGCCTAAAATTCTCCCCCCCTCGTTTGAGACAGTTGGGACACTTAAAAACCAAAGCCGGAAAGGGCCCCCTAGGCCCCATCGGTATGATTATTTTTTAGGCAGTCTGGCGCGATTATCAGATGCAACTGCGCCATAAGTGCGCCGTGGTAGGGTTTTATTTCATTGAGTTACATTATATATCAATAATTTATATGATTATGACCAGCGGATTAAATATCCACACACCTATAATTTGACAAAAAGACAATCCGCATATCACATTGGTGTGACATTTAACTTAGGGGACTAGGTTAGGATATAGGCATTAATAAAATCAATAACAAAGTTACTCGCCAGATTAGAGATTAACTGGTGAAAACTATTCCAAAAGTCTGCTGATAGCAGTGCCTATTTTGTACATTAGTTCGACAAATTGTTCCGCAACTGAGAACCTCCTAATGCTCTTTCAGTCCACATAAATAATGTTTTATTATCATATTTTTAAAATGTTTGACTTTGGATTGTAGAAATAACTAGTGGCTACTGTTATCAATTAAATTACTCAACTAGACACATTCATTAAATAAATTTAGGTTATACCCAAAGGGGATAAAAATGGAAGTCGTACGAGCTATAGCCTATCGTTATCTTACTAAGGCTGACTTTTATAATATTTACCGTCCAGAAGGTGTTGTCCAAGGTGGGGGCGGTCAACAGTATATTGACTTTCCAACAGGTTCTATCTCCCTATCTCAATGGGAACAGTTCTTTGCTTCGATTGAAGAGCTAGTGGCTGAGGTTAAAAATGAAAAGCGGCATTGGAACACCCCTGTGCATAGCTTGGGAATAGCAGCACCTCCTCAAACAACTCATATCCATCAACGTCGTTCCAATACGGTTGCCGTAGCTGGTCAGCGTATTACGGAAGCCAAGGATACGCGTTTATCTGCTTGGCATCCGTCCAACGGGTTTCCACAACTTATTGGTAACGAAAAAGAACCCCCTCTAGGGCTCTTGGTTTACTTGGTTTCTACAGTTTCAGGTAAAATTTGGGCTGGCTGGTTTCAAGAGGGCGTTTTTGAGTTTCTTCCCTTTACAGGAAATCTATCTAAGTTGTCTGTTTTTCAAGGGGGAAAAGCAGGTAATGCTGGTTACCTTAGCTTCACTGAAGGGGAACTTACTTTGGATGAAACTATCTTAATAGGAGTGGCTTCAGCCACCCAGCCAAACCCCATCCCTGCTGCACCTATAGCCTCTCCAGACATTGATGAAGAGCTATTAAATGAAGACGTAAGCGGACAACCTGCAACACCTGCAATGAAGGAGGTGGTTCGTAAAATACGCGTTAGAAATAACAAAGCTATCAAGCAGCTTAAAAAGCTTTATCATCAAAATTGCCAAATTACGGGAACAACACATAGCTTCCAGAAGAAAGATGGCTCCTATTACAGCGAAGGCCATCATTTAGTTCCCCTAGGGGAAGGTGGTGCAGATAGCCCACATAATATCGTTGTCATTAACCCGCTTGTTCATCGTATGCTCCATACGGCTCTGGTCGAAGGATTGGACTTAGCTAACGTCAAAACCTTTGAAGATGGTCATGCGGAGCTACAGTTCACTATCAACAAGCAGCCTTATAAAATAACCTGGCATCCGAAACATGCTCAGTTAGTGTTGAAACAGCAAGTGGCGGCTAACGGCGACGTAGGTGAATGAGGTACTCAGTGATATCGGGGGCAAGCTTGCTTTCATTGCTCTTGAATCGTTTATGAGTAAGCTTGTGTGTCACCACTTTACCAAATTCTTCCATCAGCACTTCAAGCTCATGAAGTTTTAGTAAACCATCCTCACTGTAGCTGATAAGAAAATCATTTGTTTTCATATCGTTGAATATGATTCGGAATGAGTCTCTAATTCGAGTCTTAGTGCAGAAGTTAGAGTATTGGTCTCTCCATTGACGAAGGCCACTGATGCCGATGGCATCGGGTTCGTCTTCTCTGGCAAGGGTTTCAAGCAGGTGGTAGTTAGCTGCATACTGGCGTTTCATGTAGGGAGGGTCGATGTAGCAAAGATCGCACTTAATGCCTGCTGCTAAATCTTCGGCTCTACCGCACTTGGCTTCATGGTGGGCCTTTTTATCATCCAGAATTAGTAGTGCGCTGGTGTGCAATTTTATGGGCTGCTTAGCTCTGGGTATAAGTTTAGAAAGGTAATGGCCGTATGTACCAGCAATGTTGGCTATGTCGTTAGCCCCCATAATGAGGTCGTGGAGCAGTAATGAGTGCTCTAAGTCGGTGAGACATCCATCGAGGTGGAGCTTCTTAATCCAGTAGCGTAGGCCATCAATTTTTGCAGCATTCTCAGGTGAAAAGTAATTACGGGGGGGAA
>RFNV01000117.1 GCA_009927005.1 Pseudomonadota bacterium | reverse complement strand
GTGTCATTTTGCATTGGTTTTCTTGAATGGCGGTGGCGGCGTTGATGATATGTTTACGCATGTCATCGTCGGGAGTTGTTTTGGCGCCGATTTGTTTAAGAATATCTTTGGCCATGTTAACTTCATTGGTAAAGCCCCCAAGCCATACAGCGGTTGATGCAACTGGCCCTAACTTGATGCCAGTTTCTGGGTTGCTTAAAGTGTCGATGAACTTTTGGCAACCTTCTGGGGTAAGCTGGTAGAAATCTTGTCCTGCGGCTTGGGCGGGAATGGCGGCTTCGAAGGTATCTAGCACAGTGGCGGCGGTAGCGGCGGTGGCACCATGGAGCACTTGGCGGCGGGTTAGGTCTGTCATACTTAACAGATAGAGCGCGGTTTGGTTTTTGCAAGGGGGGATAGATGGATAGTTTGGCTCCGGCGGTTGGGATCGAACCAACGACCTGCGGATTAACAGGTCCCCCGCTAAAGCGCAAAGTTAATTTAATCAATAGTTTATATTGTAGCACTCCTAATCATTTTTCAGATCAGTTGCGCCTACAATGTGCCGATAATCAGCCATAAATCAAGGATTTTTTGTGGCGCACTTTTTTGAGCTTTCAAAAATAATCCGCAGGTCAATCGGTTAAATGCATGTAAATAAAAGACTATACTATTATGCAGAGTGTACCACGGGCTATGTGCTTTTGCCTGAAAATGGCTTCTAGTAAGGCGTATGGCCAGTATCGTCGCCCGCAATACCAAAGATGGGAAAATAGTATATCGCGCATTGGTGCGCATTAAGGGTTTCAAGCCTGTATCCGCACACTTTGAGAAGAAGTCGGACGCCAAAGAATGGGCGATCAATACCGAAGCGGCCATCAAGCAAAACAAGTATTTCAAGAACTCGGAGGGGGCCGGCAAAACCCTCTATGACCTGCTTGACCGTTACATGCGTGATGAGATGCCTCACCGCAACCGCTCAACCAATAATATCAGGCAGTTGAAGTGGTGGAGGAAAGAACTTGGGCCGATGTTTATCAACCAAATTCGGCCATCTCATATTGCTGAATGCCGCGATAAACTCAGGAAATATGGCTTCGAAGGTAAGCGCCCCTGTGCCCCTTCTACAACAAATCAATATCTTGCGGCATTGTCGCACGTGTTCACCCTCGCCATGAAAGAATGGGAGTGGGTTGATGACAACCCCGTAACCAAAGTGCGCCGCTGCAAGCTGCCCCCCGGACGCACACGGTTTCTCTCTGAATCGGAGCGAGAGGCTTTGCTTAGCGCGTGTCAAGCAAGCCCTTGTCGTTATTTATACCCCTTGGTGATGCTGGCCATCTGCACGGGAGCGCGGTTTGGCGAAATCATCAACTTGCGGTGGGAGGACATTGACTTTGAGCGCCACATGATGCGGTTAGAAAAGACTAAAAATGGTGAAAAACGCGCTGTACCACTTGCTCCCCCAGCGTTTGCGGAAGTGCTTAAACTCCGAGAAAAAAGCCGAACAGGTGTTCCTTGGCTCTTCCCGCGGGGTGATGGACAGGCGCCGTACACGACTAATAAACCTTGGAATCAGGCTGTGATTGAGGCTGGTTTACAAGATTTTCGCTTCCACGACCTCCGCCATACCACCGCCAGCTATCTCGCCATGAACGGAGCCACTTTGCTTGAAATTGCAGCGGTGCTTGGGCACAAAACCCTCCAAATGGTGAAGCGTTACAGCCATGTGACAGATCAGCATACTTCGGTTATTTTAGGGAAAATGACTGGAAAAGTGTTTGGAGATGAAAAAAGTTTACAAGGAAATGTCGATACTCTCATCTCAACAACAGAGTGAAGTTGATAAAATTTTTGAACAATGTTTACAAAACTATTCATTTTTTTATGAAGATGAGAAGAATCGCACTGACTTCAAGTCTATCAAGAAAACAAATACTTCCCTAAAACGCCTTCGAAAGAAACTTGAATCACTGAATTTACTTCTTCAAACTATTCCGGCCAGTTATCGATTAGTACTCTCAGCAGGCCAGCTAGAAATTCAAGGCCATCAATTTGTTCCAAAATCGGATGTGGTATTGGCCACAATGGTTGATAAGCTCGGGACATTGATTAGTGATGAAGTATATCATCCCAAAGAAAAATCTATACTCATCCAACAAAGAAAACTCATTCTCTCTTACTTGGCTAATAGAATTAGGCAAATCGTTGGTGATGACACGCCACGAATACGGACATATTTAAAGAAATTCATTGTTATGGCTAAAATACCTGCTGGCGAAAGACGTATAGATGCTCTAGTTCAAGAAGCTTTGAACTCACATCAATGATAATCATAGACCTAATTTAGGCTGTTTTCAGTATCTCTGTTTCAGTGATCTCTATCCATCTTCGGTGGCATAAAATTGTTGGTTTTCGGAGGGTTTCCGTAAATCCTATACAACTATAACCGAGGAGATAAAATATGCACAAACACGTACACCGCCTGATGCAGCATATTGCACAAGCACTAGAAGAAATCAGCCTGTGGGAAATGGATATTGATCACCCACCCCGAGGCAAATCTCAAAAAGTACAAGCAAGCCTAATTAAGATTCAGGCCCATTTGCTTGAAATTGTTAACCCCATACCCACAACGAAAGACTCTAACAATGCTTAATTCAGCACTGTCTTATGCCGCCCGTGGCTGGCACATTCACCCTCTTATCCCTAACGATAAACGTCCCTTGTTGGGTGGCTGGCCTAAACAGGCCAGTATTTCGACAGAGGCTATCGATTTATGGTGGAATAACAACCCCTCCGCCAATATCGGCATTGCCTGTGGTCAGGCTAGTAATCTTGTGGTGCTGGACTTTGATTGCAAGAACGGTGCTAAGGGGATGGACACTTTGGTCACTTTAGAAGCAAAGTTTAACGGCTTAAAAACCCTGCGAGCCCAAACTCCCTCAGGCGGAGTGCATCTCTACTTCACCTACCCTGCCCAACCTTTAGGTAACAAGGTTGGAGTTATGGCAGGGTTAGACATCCGCAGTGATAACGGGTACGTCGCCGCTCCCCCCTCTGTTATTCCTCAGGGAGCTTATACATGGGTGAATGACGAACAACCAGCAGAGCTACCACAAGAGCTTCTGGAGATGCTACGCAGCGTACCCGTTGAGTCTCCGCTTAAGTCTGAATCCAACGCCATCCCCGAAGGCAGACGCAATGAGACGCTGTTTCGCCATGCTTGTGCTCTGGGGGATGGACTTAGATACGGCAAAAGTAAGCCTTTTAAGCCTTAATGCTAGCAAGTGCATGCCCCCCTTGCCTGAGCAAGAGGTTTTGACCTGCCTTGAATCTGCATGGAAGTATAAGGAAACAGACCTCACATTTACTGACCTTGGAAATTGTTTTCGGTTTGTAGCCCAACATGGTCAGGATGTTCGGTATGTGCGCTCTCTGCGGTCATGGTTACTCTGGAATGGTTGTATTTGGCAACCAGATGAAACGGGTGAAATTCACCGTCGGGCTAAGCAGACCGTCAAAAGTATCTGGCAAGAGGTCGCCCACGCCACTGATGATAAGAGGGCTGGACTTATTCGTCGTCATGCAGAGAAGTCTGAAAGTGCGGGCCAAATTTCGGCTATGCTGAAACTGGTGAAGTCTGAATATCAAATAGCCCATATTCTTGCGGCTCAGCTTGACGTCAACCCC
>RFNV01000280.1 GCA_009927005.1 Pseudomonadota bacterium | reverse complement strand
ACCCTCTTTCTTCATAGCCCGTTTAAGCGCCTGGGCCAGTTGAATGCAGGCAGGGGTCATTTGTTCAGGTTTGATCGAACACCCGGAGCCAAACAACCCGAGCGGTTCGTACCCCATGCGTTCCAAAGCCGACTGAATATCGGCTCCATGACTGCTTCCAAAAATGGCCAATGGTAAGGGAATCAACGAAGACGGTTGAGTAATGTAATCCTTCCAGTCACTGATAAAGCTCTCAACCGCCCCCGATTTACTCGGATCAAACTGCTGTCTTTTTTTTCCAGAAATTGCACTCGAATTTCGACCGGCTGCGGTTAACGCTTCTTCGATTTTTGAAACTCGCCCGCCAAAACGCTGAGGGTATCCCGACTGGGAGATACCTAAAAGGCCAAGCAAAAGGAAAACAAGAGTGAAGATCGCGGCGCCAGAAAAAATCTGCTTTCTTGAAAGAAAAAACTGGTTCCGAAAGGGCTGTTCAATAAATTTCCAACTAAAAAAGGAAAGAATAAAATTTAGGATGATTAGTAAAACGTAGGCCTCAGTTGACGGCTCTCTCAAAAGCATATGCCGAGCAAATGCAAAAATGGGCTGGTGCCAGAGATAGCCACTGTAGCTGATAAGCCCGATTCCAACTAAGGGGCGAGAGCAAAGGACTTTACCGATCAAGTTGTTGGGAGAGGCAAACAGAATGATCAAAGCTGTGCCTATCAGGGGAATTAACATCCGCACATTGGGAAAGGCGGTATATCGCTTGAAAGCAAATAGTGAGCCCATCAAAAGCAACATCCCCAAAATGCTCAGTACCTCAGGCAATCAGGAAGGAAGCCTTTTTACCTTGTTTTGGATGGGGGAAATATAAATTGTGATTAACACTCCCAGCAGAAATTACCAGATCCGTGCAGGAAATAGAACTGCTCTTCCACACCCAAGCTCCAAGTATGAAGCAAGGGTTTTAATTCGTTCACAGGCTCAAAGTAGCCGCTTTCGCGCCAAAAAAGAAAATTGGAGCTGAATAAGCTAACCGCAACTAAGCTTTTTGAGAACTGGATCAGCTCGAGAGGCATCAGCCACATCCAAGCGAAGGGAATGCAGACGGCGATCACGAAGAAAAGCACTGGAAGAATTCTTCTCACCCGCCTTTCGTAAAATCGAGCGATTGAAAAAGAACCGGCTTTGAGCTCTTTAATAATAAGTGAGGAAATTAAATACCCGCTGATAACAAAAAATACATCAAGCATTACAAAAGCGCCTGAGAAGAGCGCAAATTTTGAATGATAAAAGATAACTGGTAATAAAGCGACTGCTCTTAAGCCATCAATCTCTTTTCGATAGGTCATACTTGTTTTTTGCTGACTTAGATAAACTCACTCAGTCCCCAAAAGATGGTGGACTTCAGTTAGACCTACGAGTCTCTCCCTACTTTTTCAGATTTGAAGACTTAATGCATTTCCAACGAAATAGCAGAATTCCTACTTCATTAATGATCGCAACATCCAAGCAGTTTTTTCGTGTATTTGAAGCCGCTGAGTCAGCAAATCTAAAGTCGCTTCATCGTTTCCTGATTCAGCAACACCGAAAACAGAACGAGCAGTTTGTGCAACCATCTCATGACCTTCTAAAAGTTGTTCGATCATCTTTGTTGCTGGAATATTTTCCTCGGATTCGGAAATGCTAGAAAGTTGACTGTACTTTTTATGAGATCCCGGAGCGTAACACCCAAGAGCACGAATGCGCTCAGCTATTAAATCTAGTGCATTCCACAATTCCGTGTACTGATCCATGAACATCTGGTGAAGGGTATTAAACATGGGGCCTTCGACGTTCCAATGAAAATTATGCGTTTTTAGATACAAAATGTAACTATCCGCAAGTAGCTTGGATAATCCATCTGCAATCTTTCTTCGTTCACTTTCAGAAATCCCAATGCCTGCCTTCATAGAGCCTCCAGTTTTGTTAAAAATAACACAGTATTATCCTTGAGCCAATTCGAGCTATAATTATTTCATGACTTCAACGGCTATTCTTGGAACCCTGATTGCCGGACTCTCAACCGGGCTCGGCGCTTTACCCATTTATTTCAAAAAAGACTTTTCAAAACAGTCACTTGATATTGGCTTAGGGTTTAGCGCTGGAATCATGTTGGTTGCCTCTTTTATTTCGCTCATTTTACCAGGGCTTGAAGAAGCGAGAAAAGTTTACTCGGATTCACTATCTCTGCCGATTGTTCTGGGTAGTTTAGTCCTGGGCTATCTCTTTATAATCTTGATTCATGAGTTTCTTCCGCATGAGCACGTGCTTATTAAAGGGAAGGATCCAAAACACCAGAAGAATGTAAGCCGAGTGACATTGATTGTGCTTGCCATCGCCCTTCATAACTTTCCCGAGGGACTAGCAGTGGGCGTGGGCTTTGGAAGTGGCAATGAGTCGAGCGGGCTCTCTCTCGCAATCGCAATTGCCCTTCAAAATATGCCGGAGGGACTCGTAGTTGCTTTTGGACTTTTAAGCGAGGGTTCTTCTAAGAATAAAGCCTTTCTGATGGCTCTACTCTCCGGGTTGGTGGAGCCGTTCGCAGCGGTAATCGGGTACTTCTCCACCCACGTAAGCCTCTATTCACTCCCAATTGCTTTGAGTTTTGCTGGGGGAACGATGCTTTTTGTGATTTGCCAAGAGATGCTTCCCGAGCTCTTTCGTCAAGGACATGAGAGAAACGCAACTTTAGGAGTCATTTCCGGCGTTACCACGATGCTTGCAATTGATTTTTATTTCTGACGGCTCGAACATGATTGCGAACGAATCCATCAAGAAAAAGATCGGTTGAGGCTCCTGGATCAGAAATGAGTAAAACCGCTCCAAAGCTTTTTGAAGCATATCCCCTTCCCAAGTACCAGCCACCACCAATTCGAGAACGACCCACCATCGAACACCAAAAGTAAAGCCGTACCTTTTGGTACCTTTAATGATTTCTTTTGGGGAGAATCGTTCTGAGGACTTCCGCAGAAGTTTCCGAAGGTTCTGGCTTTCGCTTATCTTGGCATGCCTGTTGGAGTGCTAAACCCGTGAGCGCGTTATCGTAAAGTGGAGCAGCACTGTAGTAATTTGAATTCTGAGCCTGAAATAATCCATTGGGCTCAAACATTCCGAGTAATTTTTTCTGAAGGCTGAGATTAATCTGGTGAAGCTTTTCCTGTTGTTCCCCACTCAGGTTTTTTTCTTTTCTCAGGAGGGAAACGGCTTCAAAAACATAAGGGATCGTTGAGGGACCGTAATAGGGAGCTAACTGATCGGAATCGTCACGGTCATGGGTTCGATTGAGCCCAATCCCAGAAAAGATATCTCTGAAATGCTTGTCGTAGATGCCTAGGCTCGTAAGGAGTTGGTCGGCATTGGCTAGTTTTTCTTCGCTCTTTCCCCCTTTATAAATTGCCAATTGAGCGACAACCGATCTCGCTGCACCCGCGCGCTCTGTTTCCTTTAAAATCTGAGGATTCAGGTTATAGGGAAACCCTGCACCCCCCGTGTTCTTATAATTATCTCGAAGCTCACTAAAAATCTGTGCGACCCGCTTCTGGATGTTGCTGCCCTCAGGCATAGAACTCCCGATGGCAGCCAAGGCATAGGTTGTAACCAGACTTCCTCCATCGCCATCCAGTAATTCTTTTCGTCCATCTAATATTCTGCTGAGGTTCTCTCCAATTTTCTCCTGGAGTAAAGCCACGAGTTGAGGATCGCTCTGTGAACCACTTTTTCTCATCGCCTCTGCCACTCTCTGTGTTTGTATGTAAAAATAGAGCGTAGCATTATTGGTAGGTAGTCCTTTAGCATCTGTATTTGAAGAGCCTTGTGTCTTATCTAGAAAAGCTAAAGCACTTTTAATCGCAGCTTCCGAAGCCCCAGATGCTCGGACAGCTTCTCTTGTGTCTCCTTGATGCCTTACTTCTCCCCGAGTTTCATCCGATTTGGCCAGAGCCGTTGCTTCAACCAATAGCATATTCAGTTTAGTTTGAATTCCTGGAATTTCACATCCAGTCTGATTCGCTTTCATTAAAAACTCACCCATCAGACTTCTAACAGCAAAACTAAAACTACTCTTTGCTTCATTTGAAGCGAGGTATTTGTCAGACGGAATGGAAAGCGAGTCGTTGATTTTCTCAGAAAGCGCTTTGGCAACACGGCACATAACAGAACAGGGATCTATATTGCTGGGATCAAGTCTTTCGTGTGTAACTTCCTTATCTAAAACCTGGGTGAGATCCTTGGGTAGATATTTATTTAAGTCGTTTTGTGCAGCAGTGAATGCGGGGTCCTTAGAAGCTAAGATTGTCCGTATTTCATTTTTCAGATCGGTATCTAAAAGAGCAGGATTTTGTTTAATCGCTGCAGATAATGTTTTAGCCAGTCGCGAATAATTGGGTCGATTCGCTTCGGGCACTTCCAGATCCAGTGGTTTTTTTATTTCCTCCAAAATAAAACTTATGGCTTCTTTGGAGCCAGCTCGACTGAGTACTTGGGCTATAGCCATCTTTTCTTCAAAGGGAGGCTTTGATCTCAAATTTCCAATTACAGCAGGTTCTTTTATTAATCGATGAAGCTTACTAACAAGAGCCTCTTCGTGCTCTTTAAATACTTCGGGGTTTTGTAAAACCATCTCAGATGCTTCGTCGGCCATCCAAGCCAGCTCGTTAGGGTTCTGATAATTACGTCGTTTTGAAATAGAAGATAAAAAAAGAGGCAAAGCAGATGCTTTTGCCCCAGTCTCAGCTAAAAGACTGTAAACAAACTTTTTCCTCTCTAGGCTCACCGGCATGGTTTCCAGAGCGCTAATTAACATCTTCTCATTCGGGGCTGAGTACTTTTGAGTAAACTGGGCAACTGCTTCGCGGTAATTTTCGGCTAACAAAGCTGTTTCAAACTCATTCGCAGGTAGTGACTCTACGGCGAGAAGGCACTTGGTTATTAGGAAAATAAGAACAGCTAACTTTCTCATGAGAGCCTAAAAAGTAAGCAAAGAGCGGGCCTTCACAAAGTGGGCGTGATCTTTCCTAGAGCATTATGAAAAATGTCGAAACTTTAGGCAGGGGGGCTAACTAAGGTTTAAGTATTTCAAACCTCTCGTAAACTTCAGCATCAGGTCTGACACTGCCATACACGGAGTGTTCAGCCATTAATCAATCTTTTAAACAAAGCGGGCCACTGCGCTGAGGAATACTTTTAAGTCGAATGGCTTTTTTAAAACCACTTGGTTTTTGTCGGGGATAGGAATTTTCTTATCTGAAGTCGCACTCACAATCATTGCGGGGATATCTTTAAAGTCTGAAGAGAGCCCTTTCAGCTCAAGAAGCTTCCATCCATCCATCACTGGCATCATGAGATCGATGATCATGAGAGCAGGCTTTGGATTAGAACCATTCAAAAAGTCCCAAGCTTCTTGTCCGTTTTGAGCTGTTTCTACAGTGTATCCTTCCATTTCAAGAGCCACTTTTAAAAGCTCTCGAATATCTGGATCGTCTTCGACCACAAGAACTGGTTTAGAAATGCTTGAAAGACTCATGAGTCCCTAGAAGTCACATTGCTCACTTCTGTTGTAAATAAAAAATCCCTCTCCTCTAAAAAAAATATTTGCAAATTGAAAGGTCGGTTTGCAGTTTGCAATTTCAAATCATGAAAATTGAAAAATTTAGCTGAGACAGTTTCGGCATGGGATATGCACAACCTCTCATCATCAAATGCAATGAAAGGGTTGACGGACCAAAGGGTTTTGGTACACTGCATTAGCTCATTGCAACACACAGGGGGTGTCCTTGCAAGTATTCATAATTGATGATGATTTTTCTATAGGCCACACGCTGGAGCAGGTTCTTAAACCGCTCCGCTTAGGGGTTACTCGCATCAGTTCGTCAAGTGAGCTTGAGCCTGCCTTGAAACACGAGACCCCCGATTTGGTTTTTTTGGATTACCGTTTAGGTGAGGAAAGTGGGCTTTCCTTAATCCCTGTTTTACTCAAGGAAAATCCCTCCTGCTACATCGTGATGATGACTGCTTTTGCCAGTTTCGACATCGCAATTGAGGCCATGAAATTAGGCGCAAAAGATTTCATCAAGAAACCATTTTCATTAGATGAGATTGAAGCGCTTGCCAAAAGAGTTTCTGAAGTGCTCCGGCTTCAAAATAAACTCAATGCACTCGAAGAAGAATATGGTTTAGGGCAGCTGCTTTTGGATTCAAAAAACCCGAAAGTGCGACAACTCTTAAAATTGGCTCAACGAGTGGCCCAAAGCCAGTCCGTGGTTTTGATCACGGGGGAAAGCGGCTGTGGCAAAACTGAATTAGCTAAAGCTATCCACCATTGGTCCAGTAGAAAAGATTTTCCCTTTGCAACGGTTGCGTGTCCAACCTTAAGTGCCGAGCTTCTTGAGAGCGAACTCTTTGGTCACGTCAAAGGTGCGTTCACGGGTGCTGTTGCAAATAATCAAGGGCGAATCGCAAAATGCGAAGGCGGAAGTCTCTTTTTAGACGAAATCGGAACTCTACCAATTGCCCTTCAACCGAAGCTACTCCGGTTTCTTCAAGATTTTACCTATGAACGCGTGGGAGACTCAACCACTCATAAAGCAGATGTTCGAATCATTGCGGCAACCAATGCCAACTTATCTGAACTTGTTCGACAGGGACACTTCAGAGAAGATCTTTATTATCGTGTTAATGTGGTTGAACTTCATCTTCCTCCTTTGCGAGAGAGACCAGAAGATATCGAAGATTTAGC
This sequence comes from Pseudomonadota bacterium, assembly GCA_009927005.1. Taxonomy (GTDB): domain Bacteria; phylum Bdellovibrionota; class FAC87; order UBA2466; family UBA2466; genus RFNO01. Next base: position 12,463 of record RFNV01000280.1, on the reverse strand, counting down.
TCACCTCATCTTATTTAAACTTTGTAAGAAGCATGGGAGAAACCCGGTTCGACTCACTAAAGACCAGATTCGTTATCTCACGACCTTGCCGTGGCGAGGCAATATTCGCGAACTTCATAACACTTTGGAACGAGCTCTGATATTTTCTTTGGATGGGGAGCCACTGCAACTCGACTATCAACCGACCCTTTCCCCTCAACAGACAGAAAAAGCGGGCATCCATATTGGTGGCCCACACACTTTAGAGGAAATTGAAAGAGCTCATATTGAAGCGACTCTGGCTCGACTAGAAAGTATTGAAGAAGTGTCTCATGCTTTAGGAATCAATCCATCCACTCTGTGGCGAAAGAGAAAGTCGTATGAAGAACCTACGCAGAAAGTAGAGTCAGGATCTCAGACGACTGAGACCATGCATTAGGAAACTGCGGAATCGGATCTCGATTTTTGAAAAGCCACCAGCCCTTCAATATTTCAACTATTTTCCCTGAGGCATTTCCGTCTCCGAAGGGTCCTCCAATCCATTGGGCCTTTCTTTCGAAAGCTCCATCAGCTTTGAGTTTCATGAAGCGTTCGTAAAGTGTTTTGGGGTCTGTCCCCACAAGTTCCGCAAAGCCAGTCTCCAAAGCTTCCGGTCGCTCCGTATTATCCCTTAAAATCAATGTCTGAATTCCCAGAGTCGGTGCTTCTTCTTGAATCCCCCCAGAATCCGTAAGCACACAAGAGGAGTGCCTCATCAAATAAACTAATTCGGGATAACTTACGGGTTCGATGAGACGGATTCGTTCGTGCTCACTCAAGATGTTCCAGGCCAGGGTTTTCACTTCTGGGTTAGGGTGAACTGGGTAAATAAATTGAAAGAGGGGATTGTGATCCGCTAGCTTTCGAATACTTTTAAAGATATTCGTTAAGATGGGGCCAAAGTTTTCTCTCCGATGAGCTGTGATCAAGACGGTTTTTGATGATTGAATGAGGGATTTGAGTTTTGGAAATTCCTGGTTGAGCTCCCACTCCACTCTCAAAGCATCAATCCCAGTATTTCCCGTGACGAATGCCTCTACTTCCGGGACGCCCGCCACAAGCAGGTTGTTTTTCGAGCGTTGGGTCGGACAAAAATGAAGCTCGGCAAGGGAACTGAGAATGATCCGATTCATTTCCTCTGGAAAAGGAGAGTACCTATCCCCCGTTCGCAGTCCCGCTTCGATGTGAGCCACTGGAATTTTTTTGAAAAATGATGAAAGAGCCGCCATCGTAGCCGTTGTAGTGTCTCCTTGAACTAAAACCAGATCAGGCACAAAATCTTCCAAAATTCGAGGAATGGCCCCTAAACACCTAGCTGACACCTCAGAAAGGGATTGATTGGATCTCATCAGTCCTAAATCCCAATCGATAGAAATATCAAATGGCTTAAGGGTCTGCTCTAGAAGCTCTCGGTGCTGCCCAGTCACGCCGAGTTTGATTTGAAACTCAGGACACTCTTTTAATTTTTTGAGAAGTGGAAGAGTCTTTATGGCCTCGGGCCGAGTCCCAATGAGCATAAGCAGTTTTCCGTGATTCATCATATTTAGTTTTCTCCGTAATATCTTGATACGATTTCCTCAGTTTGTGGTTTTCCAAGGAAGCTAAACCCTGCGTCCTTGGGCCCATGCAAGGCGGGATTGATTGATACATCCCATAAAACGATGCCCCTGAACCAATCCCATTTGGGCCCCCAAAAAGCTTGAAAGAGCGCTTCGTAAGCTGCAGCCTGATCGGTTAAACTCACAGTGCCGCGATCTTCACCCACATATCGGAACGGGTTTACATACCCTCTTTCAACACTCCTAAATCCAATCTCTTTTAGAATCACAACTTGCGGCTTTTTAGAAACCGCTTCGATTTCAAAAAGGGCATTATCAAGCTGAGAGGCATATCGATCAGCTGCTTGCTTTAGATCCAACACAAGTTCATTAAATCGACTCGAGACCTTTTGGTTTTCAGTGGCAAGCGATCTGTACATATCAACACCCACTGCGTCGAGCCCTTTCCAGAACTCGACGAGGTTTTTCCAGACTTCTTTTTCGATAGGATCTGTTCGATTAGCGAGATCAACGATTCGATATCTCCACCTTGCCAACTCCCCCCCATATTCCTCGATTCCGGATTCTGAAGAAATGATTTTGTCGTCTGTGAAATTAATGTCGTACATCACTCGAGTAGTGGGAGGTAGCTTAGTTCGAGCATGCGCCAGTAACCTAACCCATTGTGCGGGAAAACCGTGCGGATTAGCTTTCCATTGATCTTCAATTCCCACAGTCATCGAATAGAGTTCAGCCCCAATAGTAAACTCTTCAACTCCAGTCTGGCTCGAGATCGGCAAATAAAGATCAAGATAGGTTTTGAAAGACTCAAACCACGCATTGGGATTTTCAGGTTGGATATTACCGTGCCACCATTCTTTTTTCTTTCCATCGGGCAAAGTCTCTACATAAGGCGTATGGCCATTCTCATCGACCACAAAGAAAATAGGACGAATCCCCACTGTCATTCCCTTGCCATGAATGTAACTGATCAACCTTACGAGGCGCTTTCGCTCATCTGCTCGCTTTTCAGGGGGAGTCATGGGAATTAGTTCTGAATTTCGAGGGTGGTCATAACAGCTCTCGGAGTCAGTACGATATGTCGTACCCCTACTGAAAAAGACCTATCGATCATTTTCTGAGCTGCTGTTTTTTCACCGTCACCAGCGACTGCATCAAAGACATAATCTCCTACTTCGGTCAGAGTCGCCCCTTTCACCATGGAAACGTCCATGGCATTAGCCGTTAGACCGCTCGTGCATAGACAAATAAATAGGTTAACGAATCGTGTAATTTTCATTGCTTTCTCCTAAATTTCTCTGCAATAAGAGGTCGTGAATTGGGCCATAAACACTTTGTATGTATTGGCCTTTGAACTTTTTTCCTGTTTCAAAAAACTCACCACGAACGTGAACCCACCGCAAACTCTCGAAACGTCCACTGGTTAGGTAAGCTACATTTCGACGTGTGTCGTAAAATCCATATTCTAAATCTACGTTGATTGGCATGTTGGTCGGACTTGTCACCAGAATTACCCCCTGCAAACGCTGCTCCACTTGATAGATGACCAGACGAAACCGGTACCCCCGAGCCTCGCCAGTATAAACCCCACCAACTTTTTCGATCTTCTCGCTCGGATCTGATTTGAAGTCCAAGTAATGTCCAGTCTGTTTTCCTCGATAAGGGGAGGTCAGTTTGGCTGTAAATAAAGTCCCCTCGATCAGATTTCCATCAGACCCAGTGGTGAGCTTGAAAGTACTAAAGAAGACTTCGTTCACAGGGTTTGAAGTCGTAGGGTCACTAGGATCGTAGTGAGCGGCTTCCCAACTTTGATTTTTTGAGTTGAAAGTGACATAGAAAAGGCTGAAGTCTGCTGACACCTCTCCCCCGTAGCGAACAGATATCCCCATGAAGAATTTTCCATTACCTAAGTGGACAAAATTGATGAGACCCGGCTTGTCTCGAATAGTCACTTCATAGGATCCCTCAATTTGATTTGCAATTCCAGCCTGGAGAAGGGTTACTTGACTAACAAACTTTCGCATCTCTTGGGCTTCATTTCCAATATTCAATTTCAAGTATTCTTCATAAAGCTGAGTCGATAATTCCACTAACAGATCTACAATCTGATCCGGGATCACTTTCTCCCTATAAAGAGCCATGACGGTAGATCCCAAACTTGGAACCTGACTAGGCAGAAGGGTCTTTAAGATCGAAGGGATAATATTAAAATCGAACGGTCGGTTGAGAGTCAGAAACTTTGTCACAATGGTAATAATGAGTTGCCCGGGTGCCGACAAGACGTAAAAAGGAACCACTTGGTTAATCGCTTGGAGATTTTCTCCTAAAATCGCCGTCCACCGAAGATAAGTTTCCAAATCATCTGGATTGCTCGTTCTCAACCCTTCTTCGTTCAGGAAAGAAATCACAGACTGAATCGATAGCAAGGATTTAGTTTGCCTCAAAAGCCCCAGTATTTGTTCGGGCTGAAGCTCATTCCTGATTTTCATTAGTCTCTGTAAACAACTTGCCTGAAGTTGTTCGAAAGCTTCGACGACGTAAGCTTCACTTTTGAGCTCCTGTATCATGTCAAGGGCAAGCGATACCCTTTCAAACCAATGGAGGAGATTTTCTTTGTCCGCAACTAAGACAAGGAGCTTAATATGAAGACCGGCGACTTGATAACGTGTGGAGTTTTCAGACCAACGAAAATAGACCTGAATGAAATCAACCGGATCGAGATCAATCCGCAGCCATTTGATTCCGTTTCGAGTGAGGATATAGCCTAGGGCTTGAACTAGATCTTCGCCTAGTTCATTAGCGCCGTTAGAATCTCCAATTTCTTTGAGTTGATCTAGGATTTTTATATAGGGAAAAAATTCTTCTTTTGAAGCTAAAGAAGGGGCTGAACGTTGGACCTCTCCAATGGCCTCCACAAATTCAGTACGACCCTTTTTCGCTTTTTCAATAATTTGATCGGGCGAAAGGAGAGTGTCGCCTAAAACGCCTACACAGATGATCATTCCTACAATGCTTGTGGCCTTAAAAAACTTCATCAGCTAAATCCTTCGGAGCAGGCCTGATTGACTTGGGGTGGTTTTTTACCCAATCCTTCAAATCGATAAACTCGTAGCCCAGTGCTTGAATTCCATTGAGAAGTTCCAAAACTGGTCGTCCATCCCCTGGATATTCGCCCAAACCCTCTTCCCAAGAAGGGAGAATCAAAACAGGATGAATAAAAAGAGAGGCCCAATGATCTCTCAAAACACGATTTCTTTTCGCGCACTCAAGCATGTCATGTATGTTTTGAGTTTTGTGCACTTGCTCATTGAGAAAGGGTTGAACATTTCCCAGATTTTCGGGGATTAAGCGCTGTCCATAAACATCTCCCCAGATCTCATAGGGAAAGAACTGGCCACTTGGCTTTAGTTCACTTGGAAAGTTCACTTCGATTTTTTCCAAAACATCCAGGCGACTCTCATGGTTTGAGGTATCCCCCACATCAAACGTGAGGTCATCGGGAAGCCGTCCCTCTTGTTTGTTTTGATGTGGAAAATAAACAACACGGCCAATATTCCAACGAAACACTTGACCAAAGAGAACGAAATCCAAGGGGGAGGCCTGATAATGGGGGGTAAGCCAGGCGACTGGCGTAATTCCAACGGATTTCAATAACTCCCAACCGCTTTTCAACCGGTTTAATACATATGAGGGGCTATCTTCGGGAATCGGCTTGAGATTTACACCATCCCAAAATTCGAAGTCGTCACCTGACAATCCATTAAACGGGTTCTTAAGGTTCTTATATTGATGAGTAATCCCATGAAAAATAATTGAGGCTCTCCGTTCTTCAGCTCGACTCAGGAAACCCCTAAAATAATTTTTTTGAGCAATAGTGACAAATCTCTCAGCTCGATCATCCACTTGCACCATTAAAGGATCTGCAAATATCGGTATTAACGATATCCCGAAAGGAACTCCAGCTGTTTCAAAGATCCGGGTATACGCGTCTAATTGCCAAAGCGGCAGATTGGGATGGATATCCTCAAATCGCACAAACGCAGGACGAATCTGGGAATAGATTGGCTTTTCTCGGAGAAAATCAAAGAGAAGATCGGTAAAAATAAGGTATCGATCTTTTTCTGTAGCAAATGAAAACGGGCTTTCAGCCACATACCACTTATTTTGGTTCACGATAACGTAAGGAATTTTCTCGTGGGTGCTACTGTGCTCAGCCCATGCGACCACTTGTGATTCGGGTGCCTTTCCCTCCACTCTATCCAGTATCGTTAACTCAAATGCTGCATTGAATTTCTTAGGCTCCTTGGCATCAAACTCACCATACTTTTCAAAGACCTCCCCCTTATAGTGGAAAAATTTAAAAAAATTGGGTCGGGCTTCCGGTTTGGTTGAGTCGTGGTCTAAACGACTCAACCCCTTAAACGAAACACCAAAAGTCTGAGCTAAACTCTCTTCAGGTAAATCCCACAGGTGATATCCCAACCACATCACCTGGCACTTGGTTTCAGCGAAATCGATAAGAAAAGCTTTTGGTACCTCGGCTTTAAAGTACGTGCCTAAATAGATATTCGCTTCACACTGCTCTAATTGACCTTCCGAATACTTTTGGATCGGCACAACAATTTGCTGCCACCTTGGAAAATGACCAATTAAATTCTGAATAAACAGTGTGTGGATTCTACCAAAATAGCGATTTGATTCTTCTCTGGGAGGCTGATCATAGAAAATTTGAATACAGGGAGACTCCTGGGCTCTTAGACAGGACACCAGTCCCAAAGACAAAAACAAGCAAATAAAAAGAGCCCAAGTGGTTTTCATAAGGCTCCTCTCGCCCCTTGAGCAACTACCTGTCCGAATCCTACCGGGAGCTCATGTTCTGTTTTGACCCATGCAGTGGGTTCCCTAATAAGAACAGACCGGCCATAGTTTTTCATGGCAAGAAATCCCGCAAAACCGTTGACCATGACACTCAAGGGGTAGCGAGCGATGACTTCAACACCCAGACTTTCTTTATAGACTGTCCTCAGCGCCTTCCCCCGGTGCCACATTCTGTTGAGAAGCATGAGTGAGTTTAAAACAAAAAGAGGGGTAAATGTGGATAGCTCGGAGCCGGGGATCGTCCAAAGAGCAACAGGAAAAAAAGCTAGGCCCAGCAAGCCCAAACAATTCGCTAGCAGGGCCTTTCGGTCTCGAAAAAGAAAAAGACAGTTAAAAAAACCTCCAAACCAGCCAAATTTTTTGGCGGATTGGAGCGCAATCCCTTCAGTCCAACGGGCCTTTTGCCTAATTGATCGAATCAGCTTCTTTGGAAAATATTCGTAAGTAGCTATCCAGTCTTTTCTGTTTCCTTCTGTCCTTTCAAAGACACAGGGAAAGCTTTGCTTCAATCCAGTCTGATAAGCTCTTAACCCCAGAGCGTAGTCTTCTGTTAAGCACTGGGAATCAAACAACTGGCCATTGGGAGAACTAAAGAGGGTAAACAACGCCTTGCGAGTAAGAGCGAAGCCAACTCCCGCTGAGGGTAGTGAGACATCCAAATATTTTCTAACGAGGAGATCCCGCGTATGGACTTCGGCAAACTCATCCATATAAGTAGCACCCACGCTTAGCGGGCTCGAAACAGGTAGTGAAAATACCGGTATCTGAATAAAGTCTGCTTTGTCCGCCTCGGAATTTATCAGCCGCAACGACAGGGGGTGGATAATATCTTCGGCATCGTGAAACAAATAAATATCAAAACAGGGATAATGATTTTCCAAAAGTTCATGCAATACGGAATTAAGTAACTGCCCTTTAGAGGTGGGACCCGGAACAACATTGAGTATCGGGGTTACTTTTCCCGTTTCTCTGGCAACTTCAGAGACGGCTCGATAAGTGGGAAGATCGTTTGGATAACAACCAACAAAAAAATGGTAATTATCATAAGAAAGTTTGTCGATGTTTCCTCTTAACATTTGAGAAATGATGTTGCTCTCTTTCCAGGCCGGAACCAAGATAGCAATCTTTTTCTCTCTCCGATTTGTTAACTGAACCTTATCTCTTGCGGACAACTCCTTAGGTCTCAAATCTTTGCTTAGCACAAAGAAATCAATCACCAGATCATCAAGACCACAAAGAAAATAAATTCCTGCGAAGGCGACGATGGCTAGTGCTAGCCATGAACCGATCTCATTCATTAGATCATTCCCCCAAGAGTTGCCAAAAATCTGAACCCCTGATCTCTATCAGTCCCTGTGGGTAACATGCGTGCTGCTGAGATACCTAAACAAACCCCGTCAAAACAGGTTCTCGCGCGCACACTCGGTCTAATTTGGAAATGGTTTTCATCTCCCACGCTGTTTTGGAGAAGCGAGAGAAAGGGTTCAATGAATAAGTCAGTCGAAGTTTCTCTGCCCAATTGGTATTTGATTCCAAGGCGGGATAGCCCTTGAAAAAGCACCTGATTTTCATCGGCAGTACTCAACAGCAGTTCGCTGTAGGGTTCCCAGAATGCTGAGATTTCCGTTCCCAGAGGGGTCGGAATCTCTACCGTTCTTCCAATAACAAACAGAACTCTCCACTCGTGCGAAGTCGCATTTTCCTGAGTTCGCTGGTGAAGTCGGTGCTCTCCATAGATCTTTACCAGGTCGGCATTGAACTTAATTCCAGGGGAAAAATAGAGATCTGCAGTGGTTTGTTCAGCAGCTATTTGCTCAGTTCCCATCTGCAAAAAGGGGTGAACCCTGTTCGTAAGTTTTGTAAAGGCGCGAGCGAAGACAGAATTACTCAGCGTCTCAGTGTTGCTGAGATATGCTCCTTCAGAAAAAAATTCTGCTCGAGGCCCTGGCGATGTTTCTCCAGTTGCCATTAGCGCGACACTTATAAATGAAATAAGAATCCGTTTCATCTACTTTTAAAGTTGCAACCGACATGCCTAACAAAAATAGCCATACTTTCTTACTCACTCATGCCTTATCGATGCTTTTTGCATGATGAGTTCATTTCATTTGAATGATTTAAACTCTTATCAGTCGTTTTTGATCGCGCTCCTTTTGGTATGGGGGTTGCAGCTTCTCAGCTCCGTGAAACGAAAAAAGACAAAATCCGGAGTTGAGATCAAAAGTACAGTAGGCGCTCTCCCACCAAAAAAACCTATTTGGTGGCTCGCGATCATTGAAAAGAAAAGAGTTCAGATCTTTTCCTATTCCCTCTCAACAAAAAACCTAGAGCCGGTTTTCTCTCTTTGCGAGCCTGACTACCACGAAGCTGTTGACCGGCTGATCAGGGATTCCGCTGGACGTTCTCAGGCGAGTTACACCCGATCTCAGGGAGGGCATCAGACGGGCCACCCGCGCCATTCTTACTCGAGCATTTTGTCCCCAGACCAAAAAGCGGCTGGCCACCTGTTTAAAACTGCCGCAAGCTTTTTAAAAAAAGAAGGCAAAAAGGAAACTTTTCAGGCCCTCGCTTTAATTGGACACCCACACAGTCTCGGACAGTTTCGTGAATTTTTAGATGCAAAGACTCTGAATAAAATTACGCTACAATCTAAAAGCTTTGCCAATTACGTTTCACCGCGGAAACAGGTCAAGCGATTGCTTTCTCTTTTGCCGATAAAGTCCGAACAGCCAGGACGTTGGTTACCCACCCAAAACATGAGGAAAGGATAGGAACATGAGCACACTTGAGAACACATTGGAGAAATCCTATATCTGGCTCAACTTTCTCCAAGCGCAATTGAACTTGAATCGGACCGAAGATGCCTATCGCCTTCTTAAAGTAGTTCTGCACGAACTTCGAGACCGTCTTCCCGTAACCGAAGCAGCGCACTTAGGGGCACAACTCCCGATGCTGATTCGGGGACTGTATTATGAAGGGTTTCGCCCCAGGGAAATGTCCCGAAAGGACAAGTCGCTTCAGCCATTTCTTAAGGCAATCGAAAAGAAGATGCCTCGCTTTTACCCCAAACCCCCCAGAGAACTCCTCAGAGGAGTTTTTGAACTGCTGAATGAATTTGTCAGTTCAGGAGAGCTGAAAGATGTTAAATCTTGCTTTAGCCAAGAAGTCAGAGACTTTTGGCCCACTGCTACTCCAAAAAAGAAAAAGGCGGCATGATGGGTAAATCAAAGCCACGAAGTCCACTGCCTTACTTAGTTGGTTTTTTTTTAATTCTCCTTGCTCTAAATTTCTGGGTAGTTCGTGAAAATACGGAGCTTCTTTCCTACAGCGATTTCTTGGCGCGTGTGGAAAGAGGAGAAGTTAAAGACGTCAGGATTTCGAAAGAAGCGGTTTCTGGAGTTCTAAAAACGGCAGGACCTACAGGTAAAAAGGGTTTCTCAGCCATTCGGATAGAAGATCCCCAACTCATCTCCTTGTTACAAAAGCAGCAAGTGACCTTCACAGCTGAACCTGAAATGCCGTTCTGGTTTAAAGCGATGCTTTGGGCGATTCCCCTATTATTACTCTTTAGATTTTGGTCCTTTTCCATGAAGCGTGGATTCGGTGAAGGCAGAGGAGGACTCCTCGGACTCACCCGATCAAAAGCAAAACTTTTTATTGAAAAAGACATCACCACTACTTTCGACGACGTCGCTGGTGTAGATGAAGCCAAAGAAGAACTCAGTGAAGTCGTCCAGTTTTTGGAAAATCCGGAACGTTTTTCTCGGTTGGGAGGCAGAATACCCAAGGGTGTCTTGTTAGTAGGCCCCCCAGGGACTGGGAAGACCCTGATGGCCCGGGCAATTGCTGGAGAAGCTAAGGTTCCTTTTCTTTCAATTAATGGATCAGAGTTCATTGAAATGTTTGTCGGACTTGGAGCCGCCAGAGTCCGTGATCTATTTCAACAAGCGCGCGACCTAGCGCCTTGTATTTTGTTTATTGATGAAATCGATGCTGTTGGAAAATTAAGAGCGGCCGCGGTTATTTCTGGAGGAAATGAAGAAAAGGAACAGACTCTAGGTCAACTTCTCGCTGAAATGGATGGGTTTGATAGTTCAAAGGGAGTGATCATTTTAGCGGCGACCAATCGCCCTGAAATTCTTGATCCAGCGCTTCTTCGGGCGGGACGATTCGATAGACAGGTTTTAATCGATAATCCCGATCAGCGAGGCAGAGCTCAGATCTTAAAAGTTCATATCAAAAAGATTAAATTAGACCCAAAAGTCTCGTTAGAAAATATCGCAAGCCTCACACCCGGCTTTTCAGGGGCAGACTTAGCTAATCTCGTCAACGAAGCAGCTCTTTTTGCGACAAGACGGAATGGAGACTCTGTTTCCGATGCTGATTTTGACAAAGCTATAGAAAGAATCGTGGCGGGTCTTGAAAAGCACTCTCGGATCATGCATCCAGACGAAAAAAGAAGAATTGCCTATCACGAAATGGGCCATGCCACTGCTTCGCTCGTTCTCGGCCCGTCCGAAAAGGTACACAAAATCAGCATTGTTCCTCGTGGCTTGGGCTCACTGGGGTATACCATTCGACGCCCCACCGAGGATCGATACCTTTTGGATGAAGATCAGATGATAAGAAAAATTGCAGTTCTCCTTGGAGGACGAGCGGCAGAAACATTGTTTTTAAATTCACCTTCGACTGGGGCTGCAGATGACCTCGTAAAAGCGACAGATCTCGCTCGATCGATGGTAACGCGATTCGGAATGAGCGATCCCATTGGACTAGCTGCGCTCGAGGATCGAGAGCTAGCCTTTATAACACCAGAAATGGTCTCGCAAACAAGAATTCCCATTAGTGAGGAAACGGCTAAAAATATTGATCACGAAGTGAAAAACATTTTAGAAAAAGCCCTTCGACTAGCAGTGAAAGAACTCAGCGCTAACCGCACTTTTATTGAGAAGGGTGCTCAAAAACTGATGGAGCAGGAGACTTTAGACGAAAAGGATATCTTAGAATTGTGGGAAAAGTGCACCACCAAGAAATTGACGTCGATCAAAACAACTTCTCAATCAGAAAAAGTAACCGCATACCGTTGATGGAGAGAATTCAAGGGGTCGCTCGCAGACCCATCAAAATCAAGCGGACAGTAAGGTGTCGCAGTTAATCCAGTGAGCGGCAGATCGATAACAAAACGAGTGCCCTTTTTAATTAAATCAGACTCACATCGGATTTCACCCGAGTGGGCTTGAATAATCTGACGAACAATAAATAGACCCAGACCAAGTCCCGGGACTTTTGAATCCGAATTTTTCTGTCTTCTAAAAGGAGCAAAGACTTCGTCGGGATTCTGACCAATGATTCCTGGACCAGAATCTTGGAAAACTATTTGTAAATGTTCTCCATTTTTTTTGAGTTCAATCAAAATACTTTCATACGGAGCGTACTTAATGGAATTTGTAAGGAGATTGGTAAAGACCTGCTCCATTCGAAAACGATCACATCGAACTCGGGTACTACCTGAACGACGAATTTGATACTTGCAGCCATTAGAATTGAGGAGTTCCAAGTAGCGCTCACAGATTTCATGGACGAGATCCGCCAAATCAAGATCCTCTAAATCTAGTTTCAAAGCGCCCTTTGCCATTCGAGTGATATCAAGTAGGGACTCAACGAGGTTGGTCAATCGAGTGATTTGACCATCCATGATTCTAAAGGCCGGAACATAACTTGAGCGACTCGCTACTTCAGGTGATTTCTGAATTTGCTTATCTAAAAGTTGCATTTGTAACTTAAGTGCCGTGATGGGCGTTTTTAATTCGTGCGAAGCTATTGAGAAAAAGTCATCTCGGGATCTTAATGCAGCACTCAACTCCTTTTCTCTCTCTGCAATTTGAGAAGCAGCTGTTTTGAGGTCTTTGAGCGTTTTTTGGACTTTTCTTCGTAGTTTTTTCTCACGGTCGATAAGAATTCCAAACGTTGTCCCAAATCCAACGAAGAGAAGGAGATCCCAAAGGTTG
>RFNV01000157.1 GCA_009927005.1 Pseudomonadota bacterium | reverse complement strand
GATTGAACCTTCGGGATTACTTGCCTGGTCTTCAGTTGAAACACGGATGTAGAGCGCAATGTTTAAAGGGCTATTTTTAGCCATGACAGTTCTCCAAGTTTAGTTAACTTGACCGAATTCGAAGAGTGGCGCAGTAGGGATAGGGCAAAAGTTAGATTTTTGTTCGAGCTGGCAAAAAGCTTTGTATAAAACTTCTGCCAATTCATCAAGTGATACCTTGTAAAGCATGAAATCAATCTCAAAAGGAACTGTTTCTACGACTTCCTTTAATTCCCATTTCATGAGATTTCCTTTTTTTATTTTTTCTTTATCTCAATATTTTCTTTCTTCTAATCTTCTTTTTCTCTCTCACCTTATTTGTCTCTTCACACCCCCTTTAAAAACTCCCATCACCACCTCAAAGCCCGTAGCACTTGGCCCCTCCCAATTGGTTGGGTGGGAGGGGCCAAGAGCGTAGGGCGAAGTGATTTAACAACAAAAAAGATTTATTTTCTTTTCAATAATCAAAAGGTTAAGCGAGTGAGTAGGACCGTCACTTTAAAATCAAAAACTGCTCACCCCCTGAGCACTGTTGTGAGCAGGGTTTGTGATTGTCACGAGATCTCTAAGAAGTATTTTTTTACCGTTCTTATGAAGCTCAATGTCATACGGAGCTTGAAGTACCTGAGAAATTAAACTCCAGTACAGTCGAGAGTTCTCTTTGTAGTTCTTATGCCAAATTTGCTCAAGTCTTCTGCCAAAAGATACATTGGGCACAAGGTACCAAAGCATGCCAAGATTTCTTTTAAAGTAATAGGCCGCAAAAATTTTTCCATACCGGCTTGAGTTTTTTAGATTCATCTCTAATTCCACTGAAACGACTAGATGTTCGTTATTTTTGTGAAGCGTAAAAATCCCATCGGGAATGGATTCTGGAATTTTTCTTATTCTTTCCCTGGCCTCCCAAGCCCGGTATCGAAGGATATGTTCTGGTACCCAGTTGTCCCCAAGCCCCACACTTTTTAGACTTAGACGCACTTGGGAAAGAGTAATGTCATGATGAATAGAGTTTCTATTGATATTTTTAAAAACGCCACGAACTCCAAACTCTCTGGCACAAGAAAGAGTTAAGCTCCACCCATGACTCCCATCAGAAAGGCCATGGATTCTTCGGATTTTGTTATTTCTCTCAAGGATTCTTAGCCTTCGTAGCAAGGTTGTCTTTCTGGTATTTTTAAAGTTAAGCGCCCAGATTTGGCTCGTGGAAAGCACCCCAAACTCGCTTAAGTTTGTAATAAGAGAGTGGTCTCTTTGAGTAAGACTTACCATGATGAAGTTAAGAGCTCATCCACTGCGCTGTCGGCAGCGTTCTTAGCCCTTACCTCTGGTGGGGTTTCTAAGGTTTTTATTCGAGTTAAGAGATGAGTTAACGCTTTTTCGATCTTTTGCGTCCTCTTTTCAATCTCTCGAACTCTATTACTTTCCCTTTCAAGACACTCATCATGGCGGTGAATAAATCGCATGAGGCGGTCTTCAAGTGATTTAATTAACGCATTCCATTTTCCCCCTAATTCTTTCCTCATTACAAACGACACCATCAATGAGACAAGAACCGCCGTCATGAGGAAGGCGAAGCGAATAGGTATGTGCATTTTGTTACTCCCTTAAAAAATTAAAAAACGAAACTCAAGAACTCTGCTTTTGGACTATTCAAAATGGCTCGCCAAAACATAACCCACGACATTGCCTTGAAGTGATTTCTGAGACTTGTGGGGTCATAGAGCTAGGAAGTTGCAATTTCATGCCAAATGGCAAAATTTTTTAAGTGATTGAAAATGCGGGGTTTATGAATTTTACAAGGAGTCTCACCGTGAGACTTTGAGACTTTAGTCTCAGCAAAGTCTCAGCGGTAAGTATCAAGATAGATGACGCTTAAAGAACTTAAGCTGATACTTTTATAGTCGTTCTTTTTTCTTGTGGTAGTGTAATGAAGCATTATTTAGGGGCTTATGGGTTGTGTCAGCTATAAGTTTGGTCATGGATATCATAGCTTGACCAGAAATGAGGGTTAATAACTATTCGCGGAAGCTGCATTGCGCTATAATTGTAGGATTAAAATGCTGCACCTTGCGCATCCCAAAAGTCTTGCCGATCCCCATGGAACGATTTAAGTTTGCGAGAAAGGAAAGCTGATCACATGAACAAAAAGGGTGGAATCTATACGGCAATAGAATGCTTCTGTGGGCCAGGCGGACTCGGACTGGGCCTCGAAAATGCTGGTTTTGATGTAAAGTTTGCCTTCGATATCGACGCCCCATCAGTTAGGACATATTGCCGAAATCAGGGGCCTAAGGCGGAGGTCCGTGATATTAGAAAAATGAGGGGCCGGGACCTGTTAGCCGCTGCCGGAATAGTAAATAAATTAAATCTTCTTTCCGGTGGTCCACCTTGTCAGGGATTCTCAAAGCAAAAGAGAGGGGCACATCTTGGGGACGAGAGAAACGATCTGGTCCTTGAATTTGCTCGATTAGTGCGTGAAACGACACCAAACTTTTTTCTGATGGAAAACGTCGCGATGCTTGGCCAAAAAAGAGGAAAGGAGTTTATCGATAAATTTAAGTCATTGGTCAGTGATTACAATCTTTATCCACACTTTTACAATTGTGCCGATTATGGCCTGGCACAGACACGACAGAGATTTGTGATCGTAGGAAAGCATTCTTCAATAAAGAGTGATTTCTATATTCCTTCCCCGATCGATACTAAGTGGAAGACAGTAGCAGAAGTTATTGGCGATTTACCAGAACCTCCGGCCGATTATAGCGATCATCCGGGCTACCCAAATCACCAGAACGCTCGCGTTACCCCTATCAATATCAAGAGGTTTTCATTTGTTCCGCAGGGCGGAGGTTGGCAAGACATCCCAAGGCATCTTAGAATTACGGCCCATAAGAATTCAAATACAAAAGCCGGTGGCTGGCCAGATGTATATGGGCGACTAAAATGGAATGGGCAGTGTCCAACAATCACTGGCGGCTTTGATAGCTTTACGCGCGGAAGGTATGGGCATCCCGCACAAAACAGGCCTTTGACTCCAAGAGAGGCAGCCCGATTGCAGGGTTTCCCCGATTGGTATGTATTTGAAGGTAATCGCGGGGATATAAGATCGCAGATAGGCAATGCCGTTCCTCCTCCGCTAGCTGAGGCCTTGGGCAAGGCAATGCTCTCGGCTATTGAAAACGATGCCGCTCGAATTGCGGGCAAGGCAAAAAGGCGAGATATACAAATAACTGCCGAATTGTCTCTTTAGACTTTCTTAGAAAGTAAGACTGACAAATCCTTATTGAGCAGATCGCTCAAATCTCCAACCTTGATAACTGAAGTAATCGACGGGCTTCGATAAGCCTTGGGTACGTCCAGATAATACATTCCCGATACTTTTGATAAGTACTCCTGGAACAACCCAATTTGTCCCGGAACACAAATTTCGTTGACGGCTTCATCTCCATCTCGCTGTAACTCGC
>RFNV01000295.1 GCA_009927005.1 Pseudomonadota bacterium | reverse complement strand
AATTCTTCCGTGCGCGGTTTTCCCGCAGAGCCTATCCCCGCATGTTTTACAGAAAAGTAAACCTGAAAGCTGATAGGGGAATCTCTCAGGAGAATGTGACCTATGACGTTTACGTTCCAAATAGTAAGCCGCTCACTTTAAATGATGATCAAAAAAGAATTTTGGTAACAATCGACCCAACTTTAAGTCAAAAGAATTTAAACGAGGCATACAACATGGGGAAAAAACACAGCAGCATTGGGAACAACGGTGATGTGGCAGAAGGGATACATCTGCGGGTCCCGACAGACCCCAATTATAGAGGAAAGGGGCTAGGACCTACTCTGGAAGTTCTGGCAATTCCCCAGAGCGAAGGGGGTTACAAAGTGGTTCCTTATCGACCGGTCCTCCGCTAGGGGTTTAAACAAAATCACGCCGTCTAAATAGCTACTCATATGAGTCCTAAAAAGTTTATCTAAACTCATGGGGACATCCCCTTCAGAAAACGACCGTTTGGACTGTCATACCCAGTAACTACGAAAGATAAAAACATCTTCGCTTTAATTATAAAAGCGTGAACTATTCACACTTTAGTGTTTTTCCATTCGCAAATTTCACGCGCCGTGGGGCGCGAGTTTAAATCTCGGTACCCGCTCCGCAATTTTGCCTCTAATTTTACCTAAGCCAGCCAGCCCAATTTATTAAGAAGCCTACTACTGACCAAGTTTACGCGGGGCCTTATTCGGCATTGCGTAATCGAAGAAGATTTTGCGCTGAAATAACGAAAATTTGTGTAAAATATTATAACTAGTGCAAATAGGAGGATAATTGAGAATTTTAAAAATGATATCATGGTCCCTGTCGCTCGTTATGGCCTTCTTGGTTTCACCCGCATTTGGCGAGGGCAATAATCACTCAATCTCTCCCGAGGAATCTACTGCCCAAAAGACTAGCCGGCCGTCCAGTGATGCTTCCCGGGTACTTTCACCCCCCAAATCAAGTCGGGCCTTGAGCACATCCCTGAAAAATCCCCCAGTTTTTAAATGTCAAAGTGCTCTCAGCAGCGAGTATGTTAAGGATGCGGAAATGGAGTGCCGGTCAGGGGAACGAACAGTTAAGCTAAACTACCAAGAGTTAAAAAAAATTGAGAACAGCTCCAAGGGCTTTGTTCAAACAGCGTGTCTACAACAAGGTACGAATTTTAGTGGGGAAGATGCTGATGTAACAAAGGTCCAAAAGAGAGCGAGCGAAGATTTTCAAGGTAGATTCTACAATGGGGCCCTGGACGCCTGCAAAGAGAAGTTTAAGAAGGAAATCGGTGTCTCTCCCGAATCCGTGACAATGATTAAGCCCTCAGTCTTTTATTACGCAAAAAAGGGTGAGGAAAAATCAAGCGAATACAAACCAGAGGAATTTGATTTAGAGTGTCGCCAGATAAAAAATATGAAGACAGTCGATAGCGACTTTCAATAAATTCTTTTATGAATTAAAGAAACACCAAAGCCTTTTAGTCTCAATCTAACTGTTAAATCTGGCCGTATACTGAAC
>RFNV01000209.1 GCA_009927005.1 Pseudomonadota bacterium | reverse complement strand
CCAATAGAAGTCCCGTGGAAGAGTTTCTTCAAGAATGCTCTGAGAAAGTCCGAGGCGAGTTCTTTGATGCCTATTCATTACTAGAACAGGGCAAGTCCCTCTCTATGCCATTGAGTAGAAACCTATCAGATATTCACCGTGGGCTTCACGAGTTGAGATTTAAGGACCGTGGGGGTCAGATTCGATTTTTCTATTTCATCAAAGTCGGATCGGCGATTTACATGGTTCATGCCATAAAGAAGAAACGACAAGATATCGCAATAGAGGATATCGATTTAATTTGGAGACGATTAAAGGAGATCTAATATGCCTTGGAAAGATGTGAACTCTGAGAAATTGGCCAAGTCGCTGGGGATAAATGCTTCGGAGGTACGTGAGAAACAAGCACTCATTGAGATCATCATCGAAGCTCGAAAGAAAAAAGGGCTTTCTCAAGCTGCCTTGGCAAAAAAACTTAAAGTGAGTCAGTCTCGAATTGCCCAAATCGAATCAGGAGTTGGAACAGCGAAAGTAACGTTTGATGTTCTTCTATCCGTACTTTCAGCCCTTGGTTACGATTATAAGATCGTTTCTAAAAGAGTTGCGTAGGAAGGGGTCCTTAATTAAGTAAATGAAGAAAGGCTCGTCAAAAAAAGCTGGGAAAAAAGTTGTAAAACAGCGGAATACTCACGCTTGGCGCTTGTGTCCACCTGGCCAACATTGGCGACGGACCCATGCTTTGACGGTACCCCCAAGCAAAAAGAATCCAAAAGGGGGAGTAACCACACGCCACGGGCATTGTGTCTTTAATCCCACACATAAAGATCAGCTTTACCCCGATGAGATACAGGAAATAGGCACTAGAAACTTCTCTAAAGTAAAAGAAAAGCCATGTCCAAGTGATTTAGGATTCAAGGGTAAAAACAAGGGAAATCGGTACGACGACCTGATTGCGGGTTGGACGAAGTACTGGAACGAAGTATTCAAGCCGGATTCGGATCTTGATCCTAATATTGTTAAAGCATTGATTGCTACTGAATCAGGATTTAATTCAGGAATATTAGCCAACAAGAAAAATAAAAATAGTGCGCGAGGATTAATGCAAATCACCAACGACACAAGAAAAATTCTTGGTGATGAAAACGGGGAGTTAAAGGATCATTATCTGACGTTGACTCGAGATGAGCTCAACGATCCTTCTACCAATATTTGCGCTGGTATCAGATGGTTATTTCGAAAGCGTGAGGTAGCCTCTAGTCTTTTGAAAAGACCAGCGACCTGGGAGGAGACCG
>RFNV01000094.1 GCA_009927005.1 Pseudomonadota bacterium | reverse complement strand
GTTAAAGGGCACAAGTCTTACCGCATTGTTTCTTAATGTAAATGGATTCTTTATTTCCGACGCGACCTCCTCTAAACTATCGAAAACTAAAAACTTATGGCGCAGCACCGCAAACTTGGAATATTAGGATTAGGAAGAATGGGCAAATGCCTGGCAGAAGGCCTTACGAAACAACCCGCTTTTAGCACCACTCCTATCCTGTTTAGTACTCGAAATCCCGTCCCTGGAGCTAAGTCAAACACCGAGCTTGTTAAAAGTTGCGATGTGGTTATTTTGGCCGTGAAGCCCCAAAACGTAACAGAGGTTCTAACAGAGATTGGGCCCCATCTGGGAAAAGGGAAAACCCTCATTTCTATCGTCGCGAGCATCAGTACTGCCGAACTGGAAAACGGGGTAGCCAAAGGAACTTCCGTTGTAAGAGCTATGCCGAACACCCCGGCTTTAGTCGGAGAAGGCATTACAGCTCTTTGTGCAGGGAAATCAGCTTCTCCAGCTCATTTGGAAATCGCCAAGGAAATTTTTGAAGCTGTGGGCAAGGTTGTGTTAGTGGATGAAAAGCAAATGGATGCAGTAACTGGGCTCAGCGGTTGCGGACCTGCGTATCTGTATGTGATTTTAGAGTCCCTAACCGATGCTGGAATCAAAGTGGGTCTTCCTCGAGAAGTGGCAACGCAATTGGCCTCTCAGACGGTTTTGGGAGCTGCGAGAATGTTGCAGGTAACTCAGCGCCATCCAGCAGCTCTGAAAGACGAAGTAACGACCCCTGCTGGATGTACGATCGATGGACTTTTGGAATTGGAAGAAGGAAAACTAAGAGTAACTTTAATAAAGGCCGTGGTTCAGGCAACAAAACGAGCCAAGGCCTTGGCTAAAAAAGCGAATGTTGAAGGAGCAAAATGAGCCAAATCACAATTCAGTATGAAGGAAAAACCTACGAGTTTCCAGTTGTGGAGGGCACTCAAGGCGAGCGGGGAATTGATATTGCGAAGCTAAGAGATCTCACTGGGCTAGTGACTTTAGATCCGGGATATATGAACACCGGCTCCTGTCAGAGTGCGATTACTTTCTTGGATGGCGAGCAGGGAGTTCTTCGTTATCGAGGAATTCCAATTGAGATTTTAGCTGAGAAGTCTACATTTGTTGAAACTAGTTACTTGTTGATTTACGGCAAATTACCAAATCAAAAAGAGCTGGATACTTTCACCAATACGCT
>RFNV01000265.1 GCA_009927005.1 Pseudomonadota bacterium | reverse complement strand
CCAAGGAAAAAAAGGAGATACCACAGGGTTGCCCAAGATGTAAATTGATAACGCTCTGCAAGAGCGGTTTTAGTGTTTAGAAAGACCCGAAAAGTGCAGTACAATTAAAGAACTTCAAATGAAAACCCAAACCGAATTAAGTCAGCATAGCCAGTGGTTCGGGGTGCTAGTTAAGGCCCTTATCATGATGGCCTTACCCGTGATTGAGTTAGTGGGTCTTCGGCTCTATTTCCACCAGGTTCTTGGGTTAAAGTTAGGGTTTCCAGGCTTTACTGATTTTGAGCTTATTTTGCCTGCCCCCTTAGGCTTTTTTGCACTCTTATTAGCACTAGAAAAAGCTAAAAAATTAGATTTGAAGTTTCAGCCTTTAGCTCTGATCCTGAATTTAATTTCTGTTTCTTGTTTCGTAGCTGTGACGCTAAGCCAGGGACTCTCGATATTGTGGTTGGCCCTTCTTCTGACCACCATCGTAAGCGCCTTCTGCGTCTGTATTCGCCCCAAAGATGTTTATCAAAACCCAAATGTTTGGGCGCTTGGGCCTAGTCTGATCATGGTTTTTTCCCTGGTTCTCTATATGAAATATGGAGAGTCGCTTTGGCTTTCGACTGTTTCTTACTTAGAAGGGCTGATCAAAGGGGTTCTTGCATTAATGGGAAATGACTTGGTTGAGGTTTCCGCTTTCAGGAATCGGATGCGAATCCACCACCCCGTAATTACTGTCTATTTAGGGCAGGGGTGCGGGGGGTTTGATGGACTTCTTTTTTTCCTGGCAGCCTTCAGTATCTTTGCTCCCTTGAATTGGGAACTCTTTAAGCCGTTAACTTGGTTTAAGAACTGTGTCTTAGGACTTTTCTTTTTTCTCATCTTAAATGCGATTCGAATCGTTTCCCTGTTTTCTTTAGGGGTCATTGCGGGGCAGTGGTGGGGCCGAGATTTTGCTCTGAAAGTGATTATGGGCGTATTTCACACCCACATGGGATATCTGCTCTATGCTTTTGGAATCGGGCTCTTCTTTAATACTTTGATAGTTGCATCTCAGAGAAGAAAAGCTTCTCAAAAAACCACCTCTGAAATAGGCGTTTCCCCACAACCCGTAAAAAACTAAACTGGTTTTTTCTTAAGACGAAGAGCGGCTGTTAAGCCAAAACCTGCCAACAAAAATGCAATAAGAAGCCAGGTTCTGCTATTTTTAGGAACTTCGGCAATCCCGGAACACGCAACTCCCAGTTCGTTTTCGCACTCGAAACTATTCCACACACAGCCCGGATAATCGGCACACTCAACAGAAGTCTGGGCTGTACAACAATCGATGCATACCCCGAAACCCGTATCACAGCCTTTGCAGTGAGGATCAACACAGTCTTGAGCTCCAGAGCATGGATCTTCGCAATCAGCATAAGAAAGGGGGGGAAGAGCAACTGCGAGAAAAAAAACGACCCACAGCGCCAAGGATTTTCTGAGCAAGTAAAAGTTTTTCATTGAATAATATTCAACAGGTTTTTTGCAGGGCGGTCAATGG
>RFNV01000143.1 GCA_009927005.1 Pseudomonadota bacterium | reverse complement strand
GATAACCGCCCACTGAACTTTTCCGAATTCGAAAGCCTTATCAATCAAGTCATTTATGTCTCAGCTACGCCCGGAAAATACGAAATGGAAAAGTCGAGAGGGCACTTAGTCGAGCAAATCATCCGTCCAACGGGACTCATGGATCCCCAAATCATCATGCGTCCAGCTCGAGGAGCTGTGGACGATCTCTATGGAGAAATTAGAAAAAGAGTCGAGAAACAACAACGGGTTTTAGTCACAACCCTAACCAAAAAAATGTCTGAGGACTTAAGTGAGTACTTCCAAAAAATGGGAATCAAAGCAGTGTATTTACACTCCGATATCGATGCTATTGAGCGGGTAGAAATCATCCGCCAGCTTCGGATGGGTACTTTCGATGTTCTCATCGGCATCAACCTTCTTCGTGAGGGACTCGACATACCCGAATGTTCCTTGGTGGCTATTTTAGATGCCGACAAAGAGGGCTTTCTTCGGAGTCAGACTTCTCTCATCCAAACCATTGGACGAGCAGCTAGAAACGTGGATGGAACAGTCATTCTCTATGCCGACAAAGAAACAGACTCAATTGCATTTGCGGTTCGCGAAACCGAGAGAAGAAAAGAGCTTCAAAGGGAATACAACCTAAAACACGGAATTACCCCAGCCTCGGTGAAGAAAAACATCCAAAGCTCACTCTACTCTAATGAGGATTCGGATTACTTTGAAATTAAGACCCCAAACAAGAAAGAATCTGTCATTAGTGAGAAAGACCTGCCGAAAGAAATTTCCAAGATTGAAAAACTCATGAAAAAAGCCGCCAAGGCGCTAGAGTTTGAGAAAGCGGCTGAACTTCGCGATAGACTGACTCGGCTAAAAAAGAAGCAACTGGAACTCTAGAACTTACAAACAAAACCCTCGCAGGAACCCAAAGCGTTTGTGCAACTCACTTTTCCCTGTGGAGTCACCCGATAAGAAACGTACCCGTGAAAATCGGTTCGAAATGTTTTGGTCTTAAAAAATCGTAGCCGTTCTAAAATTTCTTTTCTTGGATGCCCGTAACGGTTCTTTTCTCCGACTGAAATCACAGCATGCCAAGGCCGTAACTTCTTCAAAAATTCGCGATGGGTTGAAGTAATGCTCCCATGGTGAGCTACTTTTAACACATGGACTGGCTTGGATATTCTGTGGAGAAGTTCTTTTTCTGTTTCTTTTTCGATGTCTCCCGTCAGAAGAAACCGACAGCCATAGATTTCCAAAAGTGTGATTAAACTTAAATTATTGGAACTCAGTTTTTTGGGAGGAACTAGCGAATAGTGGGTCAATTGGTAGTCATTCCCTCGATGAACCTCAGTTCCCAAAACGGGATTGAGAGTGGCCTTTCGGCTTAAAGCCTCAGCTTTGAGTCTTTCCAATAACTGAGGTGGGGGGTGAAGGTTCGTTTCCAGGGTCTTTGAATAAAAGAGGCTCTTGATGAAGACATGACGAAAAAGAGAAGAGACCCCACCCACATGGTCATTATCTGGATGGGTAATCACAAGCCCCTCGAGTTGCAAGATCCCTTTTCGACCGAGTTCTCGAAAGATTTCATCTCCGACTCGCCAGGGGTATGAGCTGCTTCCCAGATCAACCAGGAAGGCTTTCCCGCGGGGAAGTTTGAGAAGGATGGATTCCCCCTGGCCTGTGTCGAAAAAGAGAATTTCCGCCTCTCGGGAAAAATATCGCTCGTAAATACGGAACACGCAAAGCCCCATAAGAATCAAGGATATTGAAAACAATGCGATGCGGTGGTTAAATAAGTTCATGCCACACACTCCAAGACTTTGTATTGATAGCCGAACTGCAGTGGAACTGCCTCAGACCGGAATTCTCACTCAGGAGCTAGTCGACCAATTGGTCGCAGCCAATGGGGAAGAGGGTGCAAGTGAGTGGATTCAAAAACACCGGACAGTGCTTTTGAGCCATCCGGGGCAAGTTTTTAGCGGACAACTTCGTCGTTATGAAACAAAACGAAAAATAGGCACGTCCCCACTCTATTGGCTTTGGGAAAAAGAGTTTGTGAAGACTGCGGGAATCAGTTTTTTTCATCGGTTTCGCGCAATTGATCAAATGAATGCGGCTTGCCCAATCATGACTCTGACAACCGTGCTTCCCCCTCGAAAAAAATTGCCATTCTTTATTACGAGAAGGCCCAATCAATATTTCTGTGTGCCTTCGGAGAAGGATTTAGAGTTTCTCCATCAGAAATATCAGATTGCTAAAGAGCGTATCTTTATTGCAAAGCCTTCCATTCGAAGGTTTCTGCATTTTCAAGAGCTCCCAAAAGCAGAAAAGCCGGTTGCTTTGTTCTTAGTGGGGGAAAAGGAAAATCCAAGCCAGCTTGCAAGGCTATTAAAAGTGGTGAAGAGCCGTTTCCCGCATCTGGAAAACAAAGTCATTGTCATGAAGAACAAAGATGTTCTGGGACCCAAAGTTT
The DNA here is from genome assembly GCA_009927005.1 of Pseudomonadota bacterium. GTDB lineage: Bacteria > Bdellovibrionota > FAC87 > UBA2466 > UBA2466 > RFNO01. The sequence goes on along the minus strand of RFNV01000143.1, from coordinate 9,808 downwards.
GGGCCGGTCTTTTATCAAATGCAGAGCTGTGTTTTTACTTAACGACAAAGCCCTTTGATTGGGGAACTCTGGCTCTTGAGACTTTGTTTTACAAAATCCCAACGATTTTTAATGAAGAAAATGCGGGCCTGCGGGAAATGCTGCCTCAGTCGGGACTCACACTCACCAAGTTTTTGGTGGAACACCCAGAACGAGAAATTCTTCTGAGAGAAACGGAAAAAGCTCATCAGAAACTAAAGGCTTCGGGAGCTTTTGAGCCCCTAGCACTCGCTATTCAGTACCGAGAAATTTACGAAAAGATTGAGCCGGGGAATTAGGGAGCAATTCGATAGCGGATAACTACAATCCCGCTACCGCCCGGACCACTCCCTCCGCCGCCACCGCCGCCGGTATTTGCTTTACCTGCGGTCCCGTTGCCTAATCCACCACCGCCTGTACCTCCTACTCCAGGCCACTTTCCGGCACTGCCATAAGATTCACTTTGCCCACCACCACCACCGGCAAAATAAGTGTAGTTGATATTACCATTGGGGTTTCTTTTACCGTAAATATCAACGCCTTTTCCGTCCCCCCCGTTTCCTCCTACCGTATCTCCCTCTCCCCATCCATTTCCACCGACGCCTCCTGCCCCGCCACCGCCGCCACCTGCGATCCAATTTCCCCCGCGTGCATTGCCGCCCCTAAAGCCTTGTCCGGTTGTTCCAGCGCCACCTGATCCTGCCGGAGTTCTTTGGCCACCGCCGCCGCCAGATCCCCCATCTCCTCCCGCCCGATTAGTACAACAATCCTCCCCGTCGCCCCCGCGTCCGCCGCCAATCGCGACAAGATTTACTCCGTTTCCAGCGATTACCGAATTGTTACCCTTAGCCCCTGCTGCCCCCCCGGATCCAACGGTGATTGTGTATGAACCAGATGGGAGATCTTGGGTTGTATTATAGATAACTCCACCACCACCGCCGCCGCCAGATGCCTTAAATCCCCGCCCACCACCACCGCCGCCAGCGACAATGAGCACTTCCATCGGACAGGCAGTGTTCACTTGGAAGGTTGTATTTCCAACGGTCTTGAATTCATGAATGCGGTATTTTTCTGTTCCCAGAACCAAATCGGGCAAAACTGTTCCACCCGTTGCATTGGCGTAGCAGGTGGTGGATAAGGTTGCGACGTTACTTATCACTGGACTAGCTCTCACACTACCAAGCCCCGGAATCTGCACAACAGATGAGCTTAAAACAACCCGATACTTGTAATTGTTTTGGGCATTCGTGATCCCATCAAGTCTCAGGCTCTCACGGATTTCGCCATTCATATTATTAAAAATCGTTCCGCCATCAGTACTCTGTTGCCATTGATAAAGAGGAGTGGCTCCCTGAGTTACGGACGCGACCACACTGAAAGTAGCACTACCCCTATCCGCTGTTTGGTCCGTTGGCTGTTGGGTAATGGAGATGACCGGAACTTCCGGCAAATCACAGTTGAAAGCTTTCGGAGCAGTGATGGTCACACTGAAGCTTCCAGAGTTGTCTGCAGCACAATTAGAGTCGTTGTGAATCAAATATAATTCACCCGAAGAAGCAGCAGCGGCAGTTGAGAAGGTACTGCCAATTAAAAAAGGATTTCCAGTCTTTCCGATTTTTCCGAGGAGAGCTCCGGAATTAAAGCTCTGTCCACCCGAGGTCTTGCAAGCAGGCTCTAATGATTGCACAGAACTTCCCGTTGGACCTGTGTTGAAAGTCAAAGCATTACCAAAGATATTAATCGTCCCAGATGCTGTGATTTGAAGCGATCTTCCTTTCGTAACGGTAATTCCCGAGGGGATCCAATCCGCATTGGTCGCATTAACCGAAGTCGTGCGCACCCAATTGCTTGTATCTAAGAAAGTATCCATTTTGCCGTTGGGGTTCGTCACGCGAATGGTGAGTGCAGTACCTTCCGTAGAGGTGACCTGAGGGGTGGTGCAAATAATTTCATTGGGCCCTTGTACGGTAGTGGAAGAACAATCGACTCCGTCGACGGAAGCAACCGCATCTTTCATAAACCCGCTTCCAAAAATTACGATGTTGCCCCCTGGGCAAAAGGCTTGGGTAGGGGTAACGGAAGTAATATCAGGAGTTGCAGATTTCTCAGGACGTCGGAAAACGTAGACAGCGCCGGAGTCGGTAGCTGAATTATCAGCGCTTGCCGTTTGGCCGTTGGTGATTGTGGTTTGGGAGGAATCTTCGTAGGGTGCCGGCACCACCAAGGTGTCCCCCGATAAGGCCACCGTTGAAGCGCCCATCTGATCAGCAGCCCCGGGATTAGCTGCCTTTAAGTAGGCCTCATTCACCCACTTATTATTCTGTCGTCTAAAAACATAAACAGCCCCGCTATCATTTGCTGTTGCACTATCCGCTTGATTAAAAGTTCCATTAATCACACCTCCGAGAGCATTATCTTCACGAAAGGCACTGATAGCGATTCGATCTCCAGAAACACTCACTCCTCGTCCAAACTGGTCATTGATTCCCGCATTGGGTGCTTTCAAGTAAGCTTCAAAATTCCAAATATCTTCAGTCCAACGAAATACATAAGCGGCACCTATTACATTGGTTGTTGCGGTCGAGGCAGCAATAATCGTTTGATTGTTATTCTCTCTCTCGGCACCGACCACAATCGTATCATTGGAAATAGAAACTCCGTGGCCAAACCAACTACCGGCTTGGTTATTCGGTGCCTTCAGATACGCCTCAAGGGCCCAGACCCTGCTGCTACGGCGAAATACATAGGCAGCGCCAGAATCGACACTTGAATTATTGTCCAAAATCAAAGACCCGTTCGTAATAGTCGTTTGGCTATTATCTTCTTTAAAGGCACCCACAACGAGAACATCTCCAGATAGCTTGGTTTTATATCCAAACCAATCTTCGCTGCCGTTATTAGGAGCCTTTAGATACGCCTCGGGTTCCCATCTGCCGGCGATTCTTTTAAAAACATAAACTGCTCCACTTTCCTTCGAGTTTGTATTGGAACTGGTGGGTGTTGTTCCATTAGTAATCGTAATGGCCGAATTCCAATCCAAAGAACCCACTGCAATCGTATCACCTGATATGGTGGTCCAAACTCCAAATGACCCTCCTACGTGGGGATTAAATGGCTTTAAGTATGCCTCTTGCACCCAACTACTCCCCTGACGTCGAAACACGTAAGCAGCGCCAGCATGAGCAATAGAGTTGTCCACACTAGAGGTGGTTTCATTTGTGATTAGGGTCTGATTCGAATCTTCTCCAAAGGCTCCTACAACTAATGTATCCGCAGAAATATCTACGCTGTGTCCGAAATCATCTGAGGCTTCGGCATTGCTAGCCTTTAAATAAGCCTCAAGAGCCCATGACGAGCCTACTCTTTTGAAGACGTATGCTGCCCCGGAATTTTCCGCTAGATTGTTATTGCTCACCCCATTTCCGTTAGTGATTGTAGTTTGGTTACTGTCTTCATATCGAGCACCAACCACCAGTGTGTCTTCTGAAATGCTGATGTTTTCTCCCAGGCCATCCCCCACCCCCGCATTTGGTGCTTTGATATACGCTTCCTGATACCACCCATCGCAAGTGAAGCTGTCTTGCAGGACATCTTCCACACCATTCGGATTTGTGACGGTGATATCGAGAAGATCTCCCGGAATCGCGTTCGGCTGCTGCGGCAACTCACACACGATCTCATTGGGGCCCTGAGTGGTCTTTGAAACGCAAGGTTGATCTCCCACTTTCACCGTTGCGTCTTTCATAAAGCCGCTGCCGAAAATAACGATGCTATTACCGGGGCAGAATGCAGTTGAAGGAGTGACGGAAGTGATGGAGGGTGAGCTCTCTACCTCTCGTCTTCTAAAGACGTAAACGGCGCCGCTCTTGTCTAGGCCATCACCGACACTTGTTCTCCCCGCCGTGATTGTACGCTGGTTAGATGATTCATAATTAGCCCCAACCGCAATCGTATCGCCTGAAATTGAAACACTTTGTCCAAATTGATCCCCGGCTCCCGCGTTTGATGCTTTGAGATAAGCTTCCATTGACCAATTCGAGCCCGTCCGTTTAAAGACGTAAGCGGCTCCACTCCGGTTCAATCCATCAGCAGCGCGTGTGGTACCGTTTGTAATGGTCGTTTGAGCGGAAGATTCTGCGAGAGCCCCTACAACAATAGTGTCACCGGAAATAGAATTGCTCCAGCCAAAGTAGTCATTGGCTCCAGCATTAGAAGCTTTGAGGTAAGCCTCTTGAGACCAAGTAGAGCCCGTTCGTTTAAATACGTAAGCAGCTCCACTATTACTCAAGCCATTACCAGCACTAGTCGTGCCATTCGTAATCGTTGTTTGGTTGGAAGATTCCCCATAGGCTCCCACGACAATAGTATCGCCAGAAATAGAGGGGCTCCAGCCGAAGCAGTCGTCTTGGCCCGCATTCGAAGCTTTTAGATAAGCTTCTTGCACCCACGTAGAGCCCGCTCGTTTAAAAACGTAAGCGGCTCCACTCCGGTTTAGTCCATCAGCAGCCCGTGTCGTGCCATTCGTAATCGTAGTTTGGGTGGAGGATTCCCAGATAGCGGAGACCACAATAGTATCTCCGGAGATTGAAATGGCAGAGCCAAAGGAGTCATAAGCTCCAGGATTGGAAGCTTTGAGGTAAGCTTCCTGTACCCACGTGGAGCTGGTTCGCTTGAAAACATAGGCAGCTCCGCTCATACTTAAACCATCTCCGGCACTCGTAGTACCATTTGTAATCGTTGTTTGGGTGGCAGATTCCCAGGGAGCCCCCACGACGACGGTGTCACCGGAAATAGAAGCGCTCCAGCCAAAGGAGTCATAAGCTCCAGCATTGGATGCTTTGAGGTAAGCCTCTTGAGACCAAGTCGAGCCCGTTCGTTTAAACACGTAAGCGGCGCCACTTTTGTCTAAGCCACCTGAAGCGCTCGTGGTGCCATTGGTAATCGTTGTTTGATTGGAAGACTCAGAGACTGCCGAAACCACGATGGAATCTCCTGAAATAGAAGTAACTGTGCCAAATTGGGCTCTTAATGCCGCATTGGATGCTTTGAGGTAAGCTTCTTGTATCCAGGTAGAGCCCGTTCGTTTGAAAATGTAAGAGGCTCCACTGTTAATTAAACTATCTCCTGCGCTCGTCGTGCCATTCGTAATCGTGGTTTGATTGGAAGATTCGAACATAGAGCCGACAACAAGGGTATCGCCCGAAATAGAGGCGCTGTAAGCAAACTGGTCACTGGCCCCAGGATTAGAAGCCTTAATATACGCTTCCTGATACCAAAGTCCGGAGGTATCAATTGGCACCGGCACTTCCACATTCATCGAGCCCACTTGCATATTTAAAAGTGCTAACTCTCCTGTTCCAGTCGAGTGGCTCTTGAAGGTGATGGGTACTTTCTGAATGGTATCGGTCGAAGCGGGAAATCGTGAAGTTTCGCTCCCGAAATAACTGGCTTTCGCAGCACTACTCAATCCAGATAAATTGGGAATGCCAATAAAGCCATCTTGTTCCAAACCGGGATCCGAAAGAGAAGAAGTTTTTTTTAGCGCTGCAAGCCCACTTTGATCTACAACGTAATCTGAGTTTCCCCAACTCGAAGCTAAATTCACTAGGGTTCCTTCCGGATTAAATTCCACGGCCTCGACTCTGGGTTTTCCAGTACCGTTCGGATCGGAAACCACTTTCCAAACCGGTGGATTCCCTTCAGCGTCTGGAAAAAACTTGGATTGAATCAAACTCACTGCCATCTGAGCTTGGGATAAACCAGCTGCTTCTTTGATAGCTTGAACAGCAGCAGATTGCAGTTTTTCAACAGAACTTTCAGCGCGCAGAACTCCAGAAAAACCAAGAAGGAAGGTCAGAAAAAGGAGAAGAAGAGTTTGAAACATACGTGCCTAGAATTACCTATATTATACCTGTTCTAGAAGCCCCAATTCCACTCTCCAATTATGTCGATTCCTTCACAATGCTGCGCACGAAATTAAAAGGCGCAATGCCTCTTGGGCTATTGCGCCTGTCGTACCCCGGTAACTCGGACCCTACTAAAAACTCTTTCACTCACTTAGTGAGTGGAACGCCCTGGGTTCTGTCTGACAGAACGTCGGGATTCAAATACTTCTGTTTCGCTCTGGCTATCGTTTACTTCTTGAGCGAACTGAGTCAAATCGCGTTGGCTATTTGCTCGCCCTTCGGCGAATGAACCTGCTGCAGTCAGTGATAATCCACTTCGGTACAAACCTCGGGCACTGGAAAGAGGGGCTCTTCTTATTAGGCCTTTACGAATGCCCCTGACTAATCCTCTCGTGCGACCTAAAGCATTTCTCACTGCAGGGATATTCTCTGCCTGATTCAAAACTCCCTCGTCGACTGAAGCAAGCAATCGATTCGTAGGAGCCATCAGAGCGCGTGATGCAGTTCTGGAAGTTTGCTCAGTAAGTCCTCGTGCTCCTTGAGCTGTGTTCGATTCTTTAGTGGCTTCTTCTAATGCTTGCATCGCTAACGATGCAGCAATTGGACTTCCTGCAGAAGTTCCTGAAGCTGTTCTTGCGGTCGCACCCGCTTGCTGGGTAGCAACCCCGGCAGACGATCCAGCTGCTGCCAATTGTAATTTCTGAGCTTCGTTGCTCTGTCTGACCATTGCAATCTGTTGATCCGCTTTTTGCATCGCAAGAGCTGTTTGCTGAGCCGATAATTGTTTTTGAAGAGCGAGTTGTTCTGCTTCTTGTTGGCGCTGCTCGTTTCTTTGTTGTTGTTGAGCAGCTAAATTGATTTGTAAGCGCTGAGTTTGAGAGTCGTTATTCATTTGAGCGACTTGTCTTTGAGCTTCTGCTTGAGCCAAAGCTGTTTGAGAGCTCAACTGAGCCATTTCTTTTTGTGTAGCACTTTGAATCTCAGCTTGTTGAATTTGCGCTTGAGATTGTGTTTGTGCCACATTTTCTTGGGACTGAGCTTGAGTGCTTGCCACAATCATAGGAGCTACTGCTCCGATAATTGCTGCGATTCCAAACAGAACGCCACCAGCGCCACCACCGGCTCCGTTTCCGGGGTTTGTTGGACTTCCCCCAGTAGGATCATTATTTCCAGTTTGCCCTTGCTCTGCATGGGCTTCATTTTCAAAACTAGCTAAATAAAACAGAGGGGCTAAGAGCCAAGAAGTCGGCTTCAATTGGCGCGGTCTTTTTTCTCCCTGAGCTTTTGAATCTTTTTTTGGTGTTTTTTCAAATAAAAACTCAGGCTCTTCGACGGAGCTCAGCTCACGCGTCTTCACTTCTTCAGCTTGTTTCAGCGCTGCTTCAGCAATCGCAATGTCTTCATGCAGACTTGGGACCACGGACGATAAAATCTCAGTTTCTTTAAATTCTTTTTCTCTGACGATTTCAGAAAATACCGTTTTGGGTTCTGGTTGGATTTCTTGTGAAACCGAAGTAAAAGTCACTTGAGCAATATCAGACACCGGAAGAGTCGACTTTGGCTCTGCTTTCACCACAGGGATCTCAAACCTGAGAGCCTCTTCTTTCACAACGTAAGTCAATTCTTCAGGGCGCTTACTTTCAGTCGCTCCTTCAGAAGATTTCTGAATCGCTTCTGGCGTTTTTAAATGCTTATCAAAAGAGTTAGGAGCATCGACATCAATTGCGGCACCTAAAGTTGAAAGCACAAAAGGCAAAGCGCTATTGGCCATTGAATTGACTGCAAAAGTACTCGCAACCCCTTGAACAGCTGAAGGCACTGCTTGGACAGCTTTGCGGACTTCATCTCTTCTCCAGTCGTCATTGGGATTTTGAGCGGCCGATTCCATGGCCTTATTTAAATTCTGAAGAGCGGTATTGGCTGTCTGCATGGATCCTAATTGCATGATTGCAGACTTTGTAGAAGCATTCGGAGCATCCGAATCTTCTTGAGCTCTGATAAAGCTAGGGGCGATTAACGAATAAATGAGGGTTACGCTCAAAGCTTTTTGAAACTGTAATTTTTTCTTTTCGAGTTTCATTTGATTAGTGAAGACTGCACAGGCCTTGCCAAGTATACGGTCCTGCTTTCTGCCTTAACTCGTTGAAAAGATTTGATTGTGAAGATGACTAGTTTGAAAACAGATGCATAGGTTTTTTGGGGGTAGTCCTCTCATCGACTAAATACCTGAAATTATTAGGCTATCCGTATTCAAAAACTAAACAACAATAAAATCAGCACTAATTGAAATGGGAAATCGAGGGGTTATCTTCGGTGATGACTTGCAATAGATCGAGATGCAGCAACGCCGCGAGCTCGGCGAGAAACTATGCCTTCGGCTGGAGAGGCATCTACTACAGTTGAATTGATTAAGTTGGTCAGATCCCGGTTAATGGAACGTCGGGTATTGAGAGTTGAACCACTAGAAACACTCGCCGTCAGGGCTCTTCTTAAGCCCGTGCTGGACTGAGCCGTTCCCAGACCTGAGTTCATTTGGGCATTCGCCCCCAAAGTGGCCGAAAGAGCCGTTGTGGCTCCCGGGTTCACTGGAAGCAAACTATTTAAATTGGGAGTCGTTGTTACCGGAGCCCCCAATCCCGCTAATTGTTGCGATTCCGCAAGCACTTGAGAGAGCTCTAGTTTCTTCATTTCAAGAGCCATCAAGTTGTTTTGCATTTCTAACTCTTGAGCCATTCTAAACTTAGATAACTCGGTATCCAGGGCTCGATTGTAAGCAAGAAATTGTAATTGTGAGAGAAGATCTCTCGTTTGACTTTGCTGGTTATAATTCGCAATTTGCATGGAAGAAGCCGCATTGGCGAGAGCCATTTGAGCTTGAAGCCGGGCTTGAAAAAGAGCTTGTTGGGAATTGATCTTACTAATAGTGGTCGAGGTCTGTGCATTAATTTGGGCAATGTTTTGCTGGCTTTGAGCCATAATGGCAGGAGCCACCATCGCACTGACTGCTCCGGTAATGGCAGCGGCTCCAAAAAGAACTTCGCCATTTTCAGCGAGAACTTTCTCAGTGCTCGTCAGCGCCAACAAGAGCCCGATGACTACTATGTGAAAGGTTTTCCCCATTATCTCCCCGAAACCAAGTATGAACGATCTCTAGAGGGTGCATTCTCTCTGCCAACGGGTGAATACTCGTTGTATTCAGACTAAGTCCTTGATTCTTTTACGTGGACTAAAGTTCGACAGATGGAAAAGTCCCTTACTGGATTGAAGAGCGGCTGCTAAATAACCGAAATTTCTTTATTTTCATTCTGTCGATTTATTGACAGAATAAACAAGGTTGTGAAATGTTCAGTGAAGTTTTTAACTTAGGAGGTTTTTAATATGCAAAGTGACTTATTCACAGCGTGGCTTTTCTTACTCAGGTGGTGTCACGTGTTTTCAGGCATCATTTGGATCGGGCATTTGTATTTCTTCAATTTCGTAAACGTTCCTTTGCAAGGAGTTCTTGATAAGGAAGTGAAGCCGAAAGTAAATCCCCTTTTACTTCCCAGAGCCCTCTGGTGGTTCCGCTGGGGTGCCATGATGACTTTTGTTTTCGGATTGGTTCTTCTTTTTTCGAAATACGGTCTTCCCGGTTCTGAAGGAAACCTCTGGAGAGACGCTGATGGCGGATTAACCGGACGTGCCCAGTGGATCATGATGGGATCCACTCTAGGAACCATCATGTGGTTCAACGTCTGGTTTGTGATTTGGCCGGCTCAAAGACAAATCATTACTTGGGTAAAAGCCGGACAAACACCGCCGGAAATGCCAGCTCTTGCGAAACGAGCTCTACTCTTCTCAAGAACCAATGCTTATCTATCGGCCCCCATGCTTTTCTGCATGAT
>RFNV01000190.1 GCA_009927005.1 Pseudomonadota bacterium | reverse complement strand
GTCCTATCTAAGTTTTTTAAGAAGTTTAAAACCGCTGTAAATTTTCCGTTTCTTTCCTTTGGGAAAGAGCGGGCATGGAGAAGGCAACTATGTCAGGCTTCCTCAAAGCTCCAAGACAAGCGGAGACAGTTGTCGGCATTGATTTTGGTACAACCAAAATTTGTGTCGTCATTGCTAAACCAAGACCAGACGGTTTAGAAATTGTGGGAGTCGGAAAGCATCCTTCACACGGCATCCGCAAAGGAGTCGTAGTTAATATTCCAGCTACTGTAGATGCCCTCAAAAAAGCAATTGAGATTGCCGAACTCATGTCAGGTTGTTCAGTTCGACAAGCGGTATGCGGCATCGCAGGGAGTCATATCAAAGGATTCAATAGTACGGGTGTGGTTGCCATCAAAAATAAAGAAGTTACAGCATTGGATGTTGAGCGAGCAATCGATGCCGCTAGAGCCGTTGCAATTCCCCTAGATAGAGAAGTCCTACACGTTATCCCTCAGGAGTTTACGGTAGATGACCAAGAGGGAGTCCATGATCCCATCGGAATGAATGGGGTCCGATTAGAATCAAAAGTTCATATTGTGACTGGGGCTGTTTCGTCAGCTCAAAATATTATTAAATGTGCCAATCTTGCCGGGATCCAAGTTTCAGATATCGTTCTTGAGCCGTTAGCTGCTGCCGAGGCCTGCTTAACAGCCGATGAAAAAGAATTAGGGGTGGCTCTTGTAGACATTGGGGGCGGAACCACTGACGTAGCCCTGTACTCCAAAGGGAGCGTGGTTCATACCGGCGTTATTTCAATGGGTGGAAGCCACATTACCAACGATGTTGCCGTAGGCTTACGTTGTTCCATTCAAGATGCTGAACAAATTAAAATCAGCTCAGGCTGTGCGATGAGTTCTCTACTTCCAGTTGACGAAACTATTGAAGTTCCCTTAGTGGGAGGAAGAAAGTCTCGCGAGATTTCTCGAGGGGTATTAACGAAAATCATCGAGCCTCGAGTTGAAGAAATTTTATCCCTCGTCAGTCAGGAAATTGCGAATAGCGGATACAAGCACCTGCTTTCCTCCGGGGTTGTACTGACTGGTGGTCCCTCACTCATGGAAGGGATTACTGAGCTTGCTGAGTTTACTTTTGAACTTCCAGTACGCCGCGGAGCGCCCAATCACTTGAGTGGATTGGTAGATGTTGTGAGCTCCCCCCTTTATTCCACGGCCGTTGGGTTATTGATGTATGGAATGAAGAACCAGTCCGGTGTCCAAATGAAGACACACGACATAGGTGCAGTTTATGAGAAAATGCTAACCCGAATGAAAGGTTGGCTAGGAGAAGTTTTTTAGCAACAGGTTAATTCAATCAATGAAGGAGAGGCCATGTTTGAAATCGTAGAAAAGCAATCACCCCTTGGTGCAAAAATTAAAGTTGTTGGAGTTGGCGGCGGCGGCACCAATGCAATCGCTACGATGATCAATCTTGGTCTAAATGGCGTAGATTTCATGGCAGCCAACACGGACAATCAAGCGTTGGTTCACAATCCCGCTCCAGTCCACATTCAGCTCGGTAACGAGTTGACGAAAGGTTTGGGAGCCGGAGCTAATCCAGAAGTAGGTAAAAAAGCCGCTCTTGAAGATTGCTCGAAAATCGCAGAAATGCTTCAGGGAGCTGACATGGTATTTATCGCTGCTGGGATGGGCGGGGGTACGGGAACTGGCGCTGCTCCAGTCATTGCAAATATTGCAAAAGAAATTGGCGCCCTTACGGTTGGGGTTGTTACGAAGCCCTTTAATTTCGAAGGAAAAAAGAGAAAGAAAAATGCTGAAGCTGGCATCGAAGAGCTGAAAAATGCAGTCGATACTCTTATCTGCATTCCTAACCAACGTCTTCTTTATATCGCTAACGAAACAACGACCATGCTTGATTGTTTCAAGAAGGCAGATGAAGTTCTTTATCAAGCAGTGAAAGGGATTTCTGATTTAATTAATATCCGTGGTCTTGTGAACTTGGATTTCGCGGATGTCAGAACAGTAATGTGCAACAAAGGTCTCGCTCTGATGGGCACTGGTAGTGCGAGCGGCGAAAATCGAGCTATCGAAGCTGCTAGAAAAGCGATTTCTTCGCCCTTGTTAGAAGACGTAGCTATTAACGGAGCTACGGGGATTATTATTAACATCACTGGCGGAGCTGATCTTACTTTGTTTGAAGTCAACGAAGCATCCTCGTTGATTACTGAAGAAGCTCATGAAGAAGCTGAAATCATTTTCGGTTCAGTGATTGATGAAAACCTGAAGGATGAAGTCCGAGTGACTGTGATCGCAACAGGCTTTAATCCGCCAGCTAAACAGGAAGTGCATATTTCTGAAACTCGAACCCAGGAAGTCTCTCAGCCCGCTTCTATGCAGGTTTCTGAAGGCCCCGTTTCCAAGAACATCGTTCCTCCTCCTGTGCAAAAGCAAGAGGGAGTCGCGCCTTCGTTAACTTCAGCTCAGCAGTTGGCTCGAGAAATTGGAAAAAGATACTTCCAAGCGGAAGAGTACGACATTCCTACTTTCTTGCGCAGACAGCACGATTAAGATTTACCAGTTGATGTAAGGTATTTCTCGGTCGGGAGTGGCTACACTAATTTCCACCCGTCTATTTTTGGTTCTTGCCTCTGGCGTATTTTCTTCAGCCAGGGGCAGGGTGTTTCCAAAAACTCCCATAGAAATCTTCGAGCGCGGAAAGAATGTTCCGTCGATGAGAAATCGAACAATATTATAGGAGCGCTGGCTTGAGAGATCCCAAGCTTCTTTTTCGTTGAGGGCTCCTCGAGAGAGGAGTTCTCCACTATCCGAATGTCCTTCAACTTGAATGGGAAGATCCAAAGCAGCTAATCGTTTCCCTAATTCCAGTAGGAAAGGAACTTGATTTCGTTTGAGCTTTGCACTTCGTGGGGCAAAGAGCATTGCTTCTCCAAGACGAATTTTAAATCCCATCGGCGTTTTTAACACTTCTACATCTTCTTCGGCTGCAGATACACCTGTCGCCCGTTCAAAAACCCCGCGAATTTGCTCTGCCATCCGTCGAATCATAGCTTCTTGATCTTGCGAAACTTGGCTTTCATTCGTTGGCGAAGTAGGCGATTTGGAGCCCATGTCGGCTGGTTTATCAAAGGGTGTAAAAGGAGCTCCTTTTTGAGGGAAGATACTGCCTGCATGAGTAAACGACTTTTGAATGCTTTCTACAGCACTCTTATATTTTTCTTTATCGGTAGCGCTTAAGGCATACAACACAGTAAAAAAAGCAAAAAGAAGCGTGATGAAGTCTGCATACGAGACAAGCCATCGCTCTAAATTCTCATGCTCTTCGTGATGTTTCTTTTTAGCCATCTCGATTACCTTTTAAGCCGCTTTGCTTGCCGGCGCTCCCGCTTCACCGTCTTTACCATGGCTTCCGTGTTCGCCATGCAATTATTCAATCTGTCTTCAATCAAGCGGGGATTAAGACCTGCTTGAATGGCAAGAAGACCCGTCGAAATAATTTCCATTTCTTCAACTGCGTATTTACCAATTTTCTTTGCTTTATTTCCCATGGGAATGAGAATCAAGTTTGCTAAGCCCACTCCGTAAACGGTCGCCACAAAGGCCACTGCAATGCCGGATCCTAATTTACTTGAGTCCGAAAGGTTTCCCATCACGTGAATGAGCCCCAATACCGCTCCGATGATACCTATGGTAGGAGAAAATCCTCCGCCCGTTTCAAATACTTTTCCAATTGCATTTGCGTGTTCTTCGGTCTTAAAAATTTTTTCTTCCATCATTTCTTTCAGCACTACTGGATCATAGCCGTCGACGATTTTTCTTAAGTTTTGAGCAAAGAAGGGATTTTTAATTCCGCCGACTGACTTTTCGAGAGCAAGGAGGCCTTCTTTCCTAGCGAGGTTAGCGAGATCTACGATTTCTTTAATGAGTCCACTAAAGTCTGGCGCATTTCCCAGAAAAATTTTCGGTGTTAGTTTTAAAGCACCACTGAACTCTTCTCCTGTACAGGCGAGCATGGTAGCTCCCAGAGTTCCCCCGAAAACAATTAAAGCAGCTGTAGGTTGGGTGAGAGCACTCAAGTGCAGCCCCTCAATAACGGCTCCCCCGATCACTGCGAACATTCCCAAGAATAATCCAATCAATGAAACTATCATGATGCTTTCCGAGCCTCCCAATGTGAAGATCCAATACTGCGCTTGTAATCCATGAAGGCGGCCACCAATTCTTCAACTGAGTTTTTCACAACGAGTTGATTGCCGTTGGTGAGAGTGATGACGGTGTCAGGAGTTGCTTCAATCGTTTGAATCAATTCGGGATTCAAAATAACCAAAGATCCGTCAAATTTAGTAATACGAATCACTCTTTACCTCCAGACCACCTATCGGAAGACTGAGCCCTAAGCTTGATAGAAACTGGGGCGTGGAACTTTAAGGAACTCCGCATCAAGAAAACCCTTGCTTTGCCTGGGCTTTACCCTTACCGTTCCTATCGGTAACACTATGAAAATCTACACAAAAACCGGTGATACGGGCACGACGGGCCTCTTAGGCGGGACCCGCGTTTCAAAAGGGGCTCCGCGTATTGTTGCTTACGGCGAAATCGACGAGCTAAATGCCTGTTTAGGCGTGATCAGAGCTGAGACCCCGCATATTCCTTTGAAGAATGCCTTAGGGGAAATTCAAAACCATCTTTTTACAGTGGGAGCTCAATTAGCCTCTCCCAATTCAGACCCCAAAATCGAGAGAATCACAGCAGCCCACACTGAAAGTCTAGAACGGCAAATAGATGCGATGCAGCAGACCTTGGCCCCCTTAAGAAACTTCGTTCTTCCCGGTGGGTCGAAAACAGCTGCCCTGTTACATTTAGCTAGAACCATTTGCCGTCGGGCAGAGCGAAGTATGGTTCTATTAAGCCAGCATCCGAGCGAGCCGGTAGATACTTGGGTGTTGATGTATATTAACCGGTTGTCAGACTACTTGTTTGTGATGTCTCGAGTTGCCAATCAACTTGAGAATATTCAAGACATCCCCTGGATCCCACAAAAATCCTAAACAGATTGTTGCAAGAGGGCTTGACGGGCTTTTAGTTCTCATTTTAATAATTACTCAGATGAGAAAGTATGAACCCAACGCCTAATTTCACAAAAGTTGAGTCTCAACTGCGGGGACAGGGTGATTCCGTCCAACGGTTTCAGCTACTTGCGGAAACGTTTAAGGCATTGGGAGATCCCACTCGAGTTCAGATTGTTTGGGCTTTGACCCACGGGGAACTCTGTGTAACTGACATTGCGAATTTACTGTCCGTTTCCGCATCAGCTATCAGCCATCATTTGAGAACCCTCCGCAATCTTCGATTAGTAAAAAGTCGAAGAGATCATCGAACGCTTTTCTATTCTCTAGATGATGAACATATCGAACACCTTCTAGAAGAAGGAATGGAACATGTGGAGGATTTGATTCTGTGAAAAAAATCCTCCTGATACTTCTTTTCCCTTGGTTTTTGAATGCAGCTCCGGCTGATCAGAGTTCTCTCACCGTTCATTTATTAAATTATATCGCATCCGACTATGCGGGTGCAGTGGGACAAAATCATCAGGTTCTTGATGCTTTTGAATATGAAGAACAAGTGGAGTTTGTTCGAAAGATTCTGGATCAGGTGCGAGAAAATGCCCAGCTCAAGGGTACTCAAATTGAAAATCAAATAGTGGAAATTCAAAAAAAGATTTTAGAAAAAGCCCCACCCCAAGTAGTTAAACAGCTTGCGGAGCAAACATCCGCAGCGTTAGTCCAAAAAATGGGTATTTCTACTGTCCCTAAACATTCTGTAGATTTGGCTTCTGGGAAAATTCTTTACGAGCAAAACTGTATCCAATGCCATGGTGCTGAGGGAATGGGAGACGGGCCTTCAAGTGGTAATTTTAATCCTCCCCCAACTAATTTTACGGATGGGAAACTCGAGGGTAAGGGGCCTTTTCACTTTTTTAATGTAATCAAATTGGGAGTTCCTGGTACGGCTATGGCTGCCTTTGATCATTTAACAGTCGACGAAATGTGGAATCTCTCCTTCTATGTTTCTGAATTACATAAAGGAAAAAAATCCAAACTATCGTCAGAGAATCAGGGCTTCTTGTTAATAGCGCACCAAGCTCTTGATGATTCTCTGAAGGCTTATCAATCGGGTGATTTTCAGTCGGCAAGAAACTTTGCTGTCTCAGCTTATTTAGATGGCGTCGAGCCCATGGAGCCAAAGCTCAGGGTGAAAGATTCAAAATTTGCCTCTCAGTTGGAACAATCACTGATGCAAATCAGAAAAAAAATTGAGGAAAGAGTTCCTGAACTGGAACTTGCAGACTTAGCGAATAAGACCCACGGTCTTTTGGAACAAGCAGGTCAACTGGTAAGTCTACAAACACCCTCTTTATGGTTCATGTTTTCCGTTTCCTTTGGAATTTTTTTAAGAGAGGCCTTTGAGGCAGCTTTGCTGCTGATTACTTTATTAGGGGTTGTTCGAAGTTTCGGCAACCGCTCCGCCGTTATAGCTGTGCACAGCGGGTGGGGATTGGCGCTCCTCTTGGGAATATTGGCTTGGTTTTTTTCGGGATGGGTTTTAGTTATGACGGGAGCCCAACGGGAACTTCTAGAGGGCGGCGTTTCCCTGTTTGCAGTTTTGCTCCTTCTCTATTTCGGATTGTGGATGCATCGAAAATCCGAAATCGGAAAATGGCGAAAGTTCATCCAAGAAATGGTTGCGATGGCCAAAGAGAGAAAAAATATTTTTATTTTGGGGAGCATTGCTTTTATGGGGGTTTTTCGTGAGGTTTTCGAAACCGTAGTGTTTTTAAGAGCCCTTCTTCTTGAAGCTGGGGGAAATCACCAACTTGCTCTTGGTTTTGGAGTGCTCACTGCTTTTACTTTGGTTCTTGTTCTGAGTTGGTTAAGCGTAAAACTCAGTGCACGGATTCCAGTCCGACAGCTATTTATGATTTCATCTTGGATCATGTTCTTCTTAAGCTTCATCTTATTGGGGAAGGGGATTCATGCTCTTCAAGAAACTGGATTGGTTCCCGTGACTGAAATGGGGCTTGGCTTTCGTTGGGATGTGCTAGGAGTGTATCCATTCACTCAAACGCTCGGAGCTCAATTAGCTTTAGTTGTGTTTCTGCTCGCTATCCAATGGTGGGATTCAAAGCCATTTGGCGGTCCAGCCAAAGAGTCAGCAAGCTAAAAAATTCCTCTTTTTCCTGATCATTAAAGGGCTCGTGAAATCCGCCTGGAATAATATTCAGAGTTCTATTTTTACTTCCGAATTTTTCCAGAAGTTCAAAGCTTCCCTCAAGTCTGATGAGCTGATCTAAAGACCCATGCAATATCAGAACGGGTAGGGATAGCTGTGCAGCAAGTTGTGGCAATTTTGGTAGCTGATTTAAAATCGCATTTCCTTGATTGAGGGTAGTGGTGTGACAGCACAGCGGGTCCTCAAGAAAAGCTTTTACAGCGTTGGGATCTTTGGAAATAGCCCCTTTATCGCTCGTTGCGGGGATTCGAAGAGTTGGCAAAACTTTTACTAGTTGGCGACCAATCGCAATAGTCAAAGGACTGATAGCCCCTCCTAACTTATAAGCTGGAGCACTCAAAATACATCCTGAAAAAGCTTTCTGATAAGTCTCTAAAAAAGTAAGAGCAATCGCCCCACCTAAACTATGACCAAACATAAAAAGTGGTGCTGGCTCTAGTTCTCGACAAATCCAGCGGTAGACTGCACTGACGTCTTCTACATAGTCATTAAATTCTCGAACCCATTGGCGTCTTCCGCCACTCCGTCCCGCGCCTCTGAGATCAAATCGAACGACGGAATATCCTGCGTTGAGAAGAGCTTGCTCGGTTCCCAAGTGTCTTCCCGAGTGTTCACTCACTCCGTGGATCATCAGCACACGACCTTTGTGTTGAGTGATATTCGGGGTACTCGCCCAAACCGCTAGCTTCTCAACTAACAAAGGCTGCATCATGACCTATTGTGGGATAGATTCCGGATTGGTTTCGGGAATGGTATCTGGGAGTGACTCTGACTCTTGCTGGCCCATGGACTCAGTGGAGAGTTGTCGAGGTTTATCCTGCGGAAATTTTGATCCCACAGGAAAAATATAAAAACGGATGGTTCCCGAATATTTTTTTCCCTCAGTCAAGGAGCCATTGTGAAATACTTCGGACCCAGTTGAGTTGCCCAAAACTAATTTGATTTTTTCCTTAGCGTTGAACTTTGTTTTTTCTTGCGGATTTAAATGCATATTTACGGGAGGGGCATCATCAATGACGATTTTTACCCAAGTGCGTTCTTTTGGATTAACTTCAAGCTCGTGACCATTTGTGGGGGGACTTGCGGGCGTAGGCTCTGGATTTGAAATAACAGCTGGTGCTGCTTCTGGAGCACTCGCCACTTCTCGAGGGGCTTCCACAGATTGAACGGGATTGGATTGTGGGGTTCCCTCTGCGGGTAACTGCGGAACTTCAGCGGTGACGGCTACGGGGCCCACTGTGGGTTCAGGGTTTGATTTACCCACCTGAATTAACCAAAGGGAGCCACCCAGAAAAAGTACTGCGAAAAGAGAAATTAAAATGGGTTTAATCTGTAAAACTTTTGGCTGAGTAATGACCTCTGCTAAAGGAGACTCAGAAGTTTGCACTTCCGGGGTACTCGCCTCAGAGGTCAAGGTTGAGAGAGCGGGCTGCGTCTCTTCTAAATACCGCTGATAAATTTCGGAACTATTGAGCCCTACGTATTTACAGTAAGCAGTGAGAAAACCTTTAACAAATGGTTTAGCGGGAAGTGCTTTCCAGTTTCCATCTTCTAATAATTTAAGGTTGTGAATCTGAATCTTTGTAACTGAAGCAATATCTGAAAGACGGATCCCTTTCCGTTCTCGCTCACTTTTAAGAAACTCCCCCAAATGCTGCATAGGCCAGTTTTACAGCATCTACTGCGGTTGCGCTAGATTTAATTAGTTAAGGAATTTAAGGACTTCCTGAGATCTATCCACGTAGGGGCCGGCTTTATGGCGTTGGACTAGCTTTTCGAGTTCGTTTTTAGCCATGTTTCTTTGCCCCATTTTCATTAGAGCCAGACCTAACTTATAGTGGCTTTCCTCGTAGAGTGGGCAGGTTGAAAGGGCCTTATTGTAAAAATCGACTGCTTTTGGGAATTTTTTATCTTTTGCATAAACATCCCCCAGATTTTTATTCGCCAAACAGAAGTCAGGAAGAATATCCAATGCCCTTTGGTGATAAACTTTTGCTTTTGTTAAATTTCCCAGACGAAAGTAAGAATAGCCCATATTGGTAAGAGCATTTTCAGGGGTGACATAGTTGTCTGATTTAAGAGCCCTATCAAAAAAACCAACCGCTTCGGAAAAGCGGTCCTGGCGATTCATTAAAACTCCTAAATTATTCAATACTTCTGGATACTGAGGCTGCTTTTTTAAGGCCTGATTAAAAGCCTCTTCGGCCTTATTAAAGCGCTTGGTTTCCATGTAGATAATGCCCAGGTGATTTAAAGCTGGGGCAAAATCGGGATCAACTTGTATGCTCTCTAAGCAAAATTCGAGTGATTTGGGGTAATTTCGCTGAGCAAACATATCGGAGGACAACTGAAGGTAGAGTTTAGCTCTATCTCTTTCTTTCGATGAATCAGAAAAATGGCTACAAGCTCCGAGGAAGGCAATACAGAACAAAACACTCAGCGAACCAATCAGGCTTTTCATACCTTTAAGTATAGCCGACCCAAGCCCCAAGTTCTATGGGGTTTTGGAAGCATAGCGAGGGTGGACCCGTTGCGTTATTTTTATCTGGATTTACTTTAGCAGGCGTCTTTAATGGAAAAGCGGAGCGAGACTCCCGGAAGTTCGATTGTGTCGCCATCAACCAGCTCTACTGGCCCCAGGATTTTGCGTCGGTTTAGTAGGGTGTCTTCGGAATCTTTGGAAACTGCTTCTAGCCAAAGAGAGGTTTTTCGGCGGAATATTCTGATGTGTTTGCTTTGAATTTGTTTCGTATCTCCCAAGGCAAAATGACTTTGAGGGGAACTGCCGATAACTGTTTCATCTGAGTAAAGAAAAAATTCCTTTGGCTGCTTTTCATCAATCAGTTGGACTCGTCCAACTCTAAGAGGGATTCGGCAATTCTTACAATATCCTAATTGAGACTGAGGTTCGGAATGTCCACAATAATCGCAAAAAGTACAAGAGGGCGGATAAAGTGTTTTAGGTAGAACAGAAAGCTCTACGGGAGCGATCGCTTTTGAATTTCGAAAAGGCCAGAATCCTTTTTTGGTAAGTTTATTCAGTTCATCGCGAACTTGTTTTGCCCTTTGAAATCGTTTTAGGGGATCGGGGTCTAAGCATTTTTTAATAATCTCGATCAGTCTCGGATCTAGAGAAGTGGCCTCTAGCAGCGAAAATTCTCCGAGCTTTGGCGTTTCGCCAATGACTATTTCAAAAAGAAGAGCTCCTAGACTATAGACGTCTCCAGCTGGGGTAAATTTTGTATCTTTTTTTAGAAAGTCAGGAGGCGTGTAACCCTCGGATTCAAAAAGGAGAGGATCTTTATCAGAAACATGGTAGAGCGTTCCGAAATCGATCAACTTAACTCTCGAGCTAATTCCATCCAACATGACATTTTGAGGTTTTAAATCACGATAGATATAACCTTGTTGATGAATCACTTCTAAAGCATCTGCTATTTCTCTGCCCAAGTAGATGATTAGACCATCTTCAACTGTTCCCCCGTTTTGTTTCTTGTAGTCCTCAACTGCTTTGGTGAGTTCTTTTCCGTTGATAAATTCCATCACCAGGTAAAAGGATTTATTTCTTTCGAAATATTCAAATCCTCTTGGGAATGCTGGATGTTTAATTTTACGGAGAAACTTTGCTTCTCGTTTGAAGGCCTTTAGCAGCTGAGTTTTAAATTGGTCATAAGAAGCTTGATCAAGCATTTGCTTAATCAGGACAGGCTTTTCATTGTCTTTCCGTTGAGCTCTGAAGGTTGCACCGAAGCCACTTCGAGCTACGGCTTCTTCTATCAGGTAAGAATACTTTGCCTTGATGCGCTCACCGGGTGAGAGTAGCCCTTGGCCAGCATCTTTGACGGAATCAAACGAAGATTGACGGAGTTTTCTTGCGACTTGAACCTGAGAAAGACTTTCTCCACAGGCCTCACAAAAGAGGGAGCCCGCCACGTTGGTAGCTTGACAGGACGGACACTTTTGCACGTAACCAACCCCTCTTTGTTGCCCCGAAAAAGTCTTATACTAAAAGACGAGTTTTCTTAGCTTCATCTTTAATAGTCGCCAAATTATCGGAGACAGATTTTCCTTGTTCCAAGTCTTTGGAAAGTTGTCCCAGAGCCTTGGTAACTTTGGCTTGTCCTAAATTAGCAGCGATCTTAGTTGTGTTTTCGATGAGACGAGTAGCTTTTGCCTTATCTCCGTTGTCGATACTCGCCTGAATTTGTTCTCCATTCAAATGAACCTGGAGCATCTGAATCGCTCTGAAAACATCGGGATCAATTTGACCTAAATCACTTTCTCTATCCGTCGTTTTAACTTTGATGCTAGATTTCTCAGAATCTTTTCCGTCGGAATTTGCAGCAAGATTAAACAGGGTGATTTCAGTTCCTACTTGTCCATCCCCTTGGTGGCTTGTCTGAATGATGAAAGTGGTCATGTCCTTGGTCATTGAACCAGTGGGAAGTTCAAAAGCATTCTTACTTCCTGAAATATCGTAGATAACGATCTCAGGGGCTACCTTAGCAATTCTCATAATTTTGCAATTAATTTCTGAGAATTTCAGAACCAAATTTCCAACTACAGAAGATTGTAGTTTTTGAACTTCTTCTTGAAGTCCTTGCTTAAACTTAGCCAAGTCATTTGCATGGTAGTAAGAACCACGGCCGAGCTCAGAAAGCTTACTAATAAAGCTAGAGTCGTAATCATCCGCAGAGCCAATTCCAACTCCCGTCAGCGTAATATGCTCATGCTTTCTTACAACTTGCTCGAAACGAAGAGACTCTTCAATTCTATAGCCTTGATTATCTGTGGGAAAACCATCGGTTAAGAGAATAATATGATTAACTCGCTTAACTTTATCAGCGCTGGAGCGGGCATCAAAAGCTCCATAAGCCTGTTTCAAACCAGCTTCAAGATTTGTTACTCCCGAGGGAGAAGCCAAATTTAAAATAGCATCTCGCATGACTTGTCGGTTTTGAGCTAGGGAAGCTAGCGGGAAGAGTTCTTTGGAACCGGAATCAAATAAAACAACACCAACTCGATCATCATCTTTCAGTGAATCAATAATTTCGGCAACGGCTTGCTTTACGGTCGACCATTTATCGCCGCCCATCGAACTTGAACCGTCAATGAGAAAAACCACATTTGAAGGGATTCTTCCCAATCCTGAATCTGGGGTCAATTCCACTAAGGTAGTTGTACTGTAATCACCACTAATCGGTCTTAAATCGGAACCATTCTTGACTGTAATTTTCACGCCGCTCTCCTTCTCAAAGCCGAGCTGCTGTTCAGCTCGGCAGTCTGAATTGCAAGGCGTATGCCCCAGGTCTACGATTTAAAATGAGCGAAAAGCTCAGGGGAAGATAACGAGAAGTGCCAATTTTGGGCGACGTCTTTTGCCCTGGAGGGGCACCAAATTGGTTAGTTTTTCAAGAGGGCATCAACGGTTTGAGGGCTATCCTCAGTGTGGAGTCTTCTGTACCAGTAGTAGTTTCGTAAAACTGAGGCTACGTATTCTCGGGTTTCCTTAAAGGGAATGAGATCAATAAACAGAACCGGGTCAGCGGTTGGATAGCGGGCGAGCCAGAGATCAACTCGGTTGGGGCCGGCATTATAACCTGCGAGAGCTAAGTGAATGAGACCATTTGATCTTTTTACTAGATTTGAAACGTAACGAGATCCCATTGAGATATTCGCTTCAGGATCAAAAACATTCTTGGTGCTGCTGAGCCTTCTCTGGGTTTGGGGAGCGATTTGCATGAGTCCTTTGGCTCTGGCCCGTGATACAGCTCTTGGGTTAAAAGCACTTTCTCTTCTTGCGATGGACATGAGGAGATAGGGGTCTACGCCTTGAGAGTGCTTCTCAAAGACCGGAAAATAAAGTTTAGGAAAGTATCTTTCCATTGTGGATTTGCTGGTCAGATGAGGATTTGCATAAAGAACATCGGTAAGAATTTGGAGTTGGCCCAGGTAGTTTCCTTGAGATTGCTTGAGATCCGATACATAAATCATCAATTCAGGTTCGGCTTTTTCGGAATCGGTAAGAATCCAAGATAAAACTTTATCTGCAGATCTTTGAAAACCATTTTCATTGAGTAGTTCTACCTGTTCGATCAAATTGTTCAAATGAGGCATTTGTTCGGAACGAGTAATCAATGAAGGATTGGATTTTTTTAAGACGACCCCAGGATCTTCTTTTACCGAATGAAGGGCCATGAGAGTATGAAATGAAAAAGGGTACTTAGTTTTGAGTTCTTTTAGAGTTTCTCGAGCGAGCGAGGAATCGCCCTTTTCCTGATAGACTTTGCTCAACCAGTAGAGTGCCCGAGCGCGAAAGGCATCTTTGTCTTGGGAGGAGGTTTTTAGGCAGGATTCTGCTTTTTGGTGTTGATTATCGGCAAAATACAAAAGCCCCGCCCGGGTCGTGAGCGTTTCAGAGTCTCCAGGATTTTCTAGCGGGCATTTGCCCCCCTTTTCGTAGAGTTCTGCAATAGCTGAATAGGTGGTCTTGTTGGGGAGTCCGTCCTCCAGAAAAGCCGCCAAGGAAATAGCAATGTTGTTGGGGCAGGCCTCTTCTGCCAGAGCTTTTTTTCGAAGGCTCTCGATCTCCTCTGGCTTTGAGCGGTTGAGACCTCTTAGAGACGAAATGACCGGAGAGAATCTTAGATCAAGCCAGTTTGAAACGGTTCCATTTTTAAATTTGGGAACGAGGATTCTGGAAAAGTTCTTTCGCTTCTGTTTTGTTTTTGCCGCTTCTCTTCGCGCTTCCAGGGTAGAAAAGTTCAGGAGCGAATAACAAAAAGGGGAGTGCCTTGAATCAGACCGACAGGATTGCTCTAACTCAGAAGTCCGCTCTTTTGGAAGTTGGCCTCTTAACCATTGGTCAAACTCAAGCGAAGCCAAGTAGCTCGGAGAGGATTTGTTTACTACGACCGATTGCAGACCTCGATTTTTTTGTTCTTTTAGATAGGGGCTCAAACCATCCCGGCTGCGGCTTCCCACGCAAGAGGCCGCGAACATTAGAAGGATGCCGGTAAGGGCGGTAAAGGCAAATGGTTTGGGCACAGCGGGCCTGTTAAACATGAGAAATTTCCTAGAATTATTATAGCCACGGTTCGACGAAAAAGAGACATAAATGGGCTGGGGAATTGCCCAAAAAGGGCGCTAGAAGAGGGGGGAAGCGGTAAAAACCCGCAGGAAAGGGGTGGCCCTGTTCTTGCTGTATACAAGACTTGAGTTGCCGGTGGGTAAACTCAGGAGCAGTTACTTAAAGTCGGCGCTTCGCTTAAGGGGCGCTAGAAGAGGGGACTATGAAAAAGGGTTTAGTATTTTTAGTCGGGTTGATGTTTTTAGCAGCCTGCGGAAGTGATAATAACAATGGGCAACTCCCTCCGCAGCAGATCCAGCAACCTTATAATCAAAATCCTTATGGAGGATATGGACAGAATCCCTATGGCGGATATGGACAACAGAATCCTTATGGCGGATATGGACAACAGAATCCCTATGGAGGATATGGACAGCAAAATCCTTATGGAGGATATGGACAACAGAACCCTTATGGCGGTTATGGATACAATCGTCCCTACGGTTACGGTCAGTATCCCTATGGTAACAATGGCTATGGTGGGTTTGGACAAAATCCTTATGGCATGCGCTAAGCGTTAGGCTGATATCGAGGGTGGTAGCTTTTAGCTATCACCCTTTAATTTTTTGTCGGTTTGTTCCTGTTTGGCATTGAGTTCTTCCAGCATTTTCTGGTGAACCTTCTCTCTCTCTAGCCAGTGGTTTCTTTGAGCTAGCAGGTCTTTTTTCTGGAATTGGACTGCTTCTACTTCCTTTTTTAATTTCTGGAGCAACCCTTTTACTTTGGTTGCTTTTTCTGAGGTGTCTTTTGCCCAAGCTTCTCTGTCCGTTTTCTCGATTGCAGAGAGTTTTCTATCTTTCGATTTTAAAAGTTTGGTAAGCGCTTCCCGATTCTTTTGGCTTTCTTCCTCGGCCTTCCTTAAAAAGGTTTCATACTGCTCTTTTAATTTGGTGAGTTCAGTCTCAATTTTAGATACTTCTTCCAGTTGTTTCCCGAGAGTAGCTGCGTTGGATTGACAGTTCTCAATGTTGGTTTTCGCGGTTTGGACGCTTTTTGAGAGGATCTGCTTATTCTCTTCCAAGCGCCTTATTCCCGCTGCACTTAGCTGGGCTTCCGCTGGTGGTTCTTCATTAGGAACAGAAGCACTAGAGTCATCTGCTAGCACGGGAAAGGTCATTAAAAAGCCAATAAAAATTAGGATAAAAGGGTTTTTTCTCATGGCTTAATCATAACTCTTTGGGAAAAGAGCTGTTAGCTAAGTGCATGATTTTTTCAGCGTCTGCAATACTTCAAGAGACAGCCAGTCTTGGGGACCTATCCACTTTTGGAGTATCTTGCCTTTTGAATCAATCAAAAAAGTCTCGGGAAACTTGGTAACACCTAATTGTCGTGAAAAAGAACCATCCGGATCATGAAGCACTAAGAATGGTAACGGCCGAGAGAGAGTTTTTTCAAACTTACGAACCGCCTCCGCTTTTTCATCAACTGAAATTGTAACCAGAGTAGGGAGTGAGGGATCCGATTGGTTCTGCAGCTGACCCGCTAGGGTTGCAAGGGTCGGAACTTCCTCAATACAAGGCTCACACCAAGTGGCCCAAAAGTTCACCAGGAGTTTCCCATTGGGCCGTTGAGTCTTGGCTAATAGTTCTTCCAGGGAAAAAGCCTTATTGGATTTTAGTTCAAGCAGGGCTTTATTGACGGGGATGCTGGTCTGCAAGGAACTGCCGGAAGAGACGACTTCAAACTGGCGTGGTCGTTGTTTCAGTAAGGGCTCAGAGAAAAAAAGCAGGCCAAGACAACCAAAGATTAAATAAGCCCCCACCCAGCTGGGTGACGAAAAGGGATTATTTCTCAAGTTTAGCTTTCCTTTTTCTTGCTAACTTTTTTATCTGACTTCGGGGCAGCTTTTTTTGCTGGCTTGTCTTCAGCTTTTGCAGCTTTAGCTTCCTTTTTTACCGGTTTGTCTTCGGCGGCCTTTTCAGCTTTCTTTACTTCTTTAGCTGCTTTCTTCGTTTTATCTGAAGCTTTGCCTTTGGCTTCTTCAGGCCCTGGTAGGTACTGAATTAAGCACATGGGGGCACAATCTCCGACTCGGGGTTGAGCCAATCGGAAAATCTGAGTGTATCCGCCCTGACGGTCCGTAAAACGAGGAGCCAAATCAGAGTAAACTTTTTCAATCGCTAAACGAATACGATTGTGACCAGGTTGGCCAGTTTCGGTGCTACCCAAAAGCTTAACAATTTGACGACGAGAGGCCAAATCACCTCTTTTGGCTAGAGTTACCACGTGTTCCGCATACCATCTCATAGCTTTAGCTCTACGGGTGGTGGTCTTAATTTTACCGTGCTCAATTAATGCAAGAGTTAGATTTCTTAGCAGCGCCACTCGGTGGCTCGGCAATACTCCTAACTTATCTCCAGCTTTAGCGTGTCTCATACCAATCTCAAAGCGAGCTTAACTTTTAGTTAAGGTTCTCAGCTCCGTCCTTTTTCTTCTTGTTAGCAAAATATGTTTCAGGATCAAAACCCTCTACTTTTACACCAAAGCCTAATCCCATCTCAGTTAGGATTTCTTTGATCTCGTTGAGAGATTTTCGTCCGAAATTTTTAGTTTTTAGCATTTCAGCTTCGGTTTTTTGAACCAACTCACCAATGTATTTGATTCCTGCATTCTGTAAGCAGTTAGCAGAACGAACAGAAAGTTCTAGTTCGTCCACTGTGCGATACAGATTTTCATTGTTCTTCTCTTTTTCAATAACGGGCTCTGTAACTTCTGGCTCGAGAGATTCATCAAAGTTGATGAAAATAGAAAGTTGGTCTTTCAAGATTTTAGAAGCGTAAGCAACTGCGTCTTCGGGACGAACAGAGCCGTCCGTTTGGACTTCCATTTCCAAGTTGTCATAGTCGGTACGTTGACCAACACGGGCGTGGGAAACGGTATAATTTACTTTTCGTACAGGGGAAAAAAATGCATCGAGGGGAATAACACCTGCTGCTAATTCTTCGCGACGAACACTCTCAGCAGACACATATCCTTTGCCGAATTCCAATTTGAACTCAGCCTTGAATCGGCCTTCTTTTCCTAAAGTGGCGATATGTTGAGTAGGATTCAAAACTTCTACTGTATCATCAACTTGAATATCAGCTGCAGTAACGGCTCCTGGGCCCTTCTTGTCGATTGTTACTGTCTTAGGACCGTCTGCATACATCTTAAAGCGAACATCTTTTAAGTTTAAAATGATGTCTGTTACATCTTCTTGAACATCCGGCAGAGAGGAGAACTCGTGCATCACTCCGTCGATTCGAACAGTAGTGATGGCTACCCCTTGCAATGAAGATAATAAAATTCTTCGAAGGCTATTGCCGATGGTGACTCCGAAACCTCTTTCAAGAGGTTTTGCGAAGAAACGGCCATAAGTTTCGGAAAGAGACTCACGCTCTACTTCCAAACCTCGAGGTTTAATTAGGCCGCGCCAATTTTTTGGGGCTAAATTGAGTTCCATAGTTACTGCTCCTTCAGAAATTATCTTGAATACAATTCGACAACTAAGTTTTCTTCAATGGGAAGAGTAATCTGCCCGCGCTCAGGCAAATACTTCACGCGGCCTTTGAATTCAGCTGCGTTTAGTTCCAACCAATCTGGAACTTCACGTTTCTTTACGTTTTCCAAAGCTCTCAAAATAGGAGTTGCCTGTTGGCTCTTTGGACGAACGCTCACCACGTCGTTAGCTTTTAAAACAGTGTTTGGAATATTTACTACTTTACCATTCACTAAGAAGTGACCATGAAGAACAAGTTGTCTTGCTTCTTTTCTGCTATCTCCAAATCCCATTCGGTAAACAGCATTGTCCAAGCGACGTTCTAGACGCTGTAACAAGTTGTGGCCTGTTGCTCCTTTAGACCGATTAGCTTTGTCAAAGTACATTCGGAATTGTCGTTCCAACATTCCGTAGATGTGCTTCACTTTTTGCTTTTCACGGAGCTGAAGTCCAAAGTCAGATAATTTAGTACGACGTTGACCATGTTGTCCCGGTGGGTAAGCACGTCTTTCAAAAGCACATTTATCGCCAAAACAACGGTCTCCCTTGAGAAACAATTTCATGTTCTCACGACGACACAACTTACAAACTGAAGTAGTACACCTAGCCAATTTGAACTCCTAAATAATGTTAAACTCTTCTTTTCTTTGGAGGCCGGCACCCATTGTGAGGTATCGGGGTGGTGTCTCGAATGTAAGTAATTCTTAGTCCAGCCACCTGAAGTCCTCTGAGAGCTGTTTCGCGACCAGCTCCAGGACCGTTAACGTAAACTGATAACGATCTTACTCCGTGATCCAAAGCTTGTTTTGCTGCATCTTCAGCCGCAATTTGAGCAGCAAAAGGAGTGCTTTTTCTTGCTCCTTTAAAACCCTTCCTTCCAGCAGAGGACCAGCACAATACATTTCCAGTAGGATCAGTAATCGTTACAATAGTATTGTTGAAGGAACATTGAATAAATGCATTTCCAACAGGAACGTCTTTGCGAGAACCTTTTTTCTTTTTAGGTTCTTTCGCCGCTACATCTTTTTTATCGCCATCCATTGGCGCCGCCTGATTTGTCACTGCCTGCTACTCCTAGAATAAAAAGGTTACTTCATTACTTTTAATTGTTTTTTTACGGCGACTGTTTTTCGAGGACCTTTTCGAGTGCGAGCATTGGTGTGGGTTCTCTGG
>RFNV01000096.1 GCA_009927005.1 Pseudomonadota bacterium | reverse complement strand
GCAAACGGGCGGAGTGAAAAAGAAAGCAGCTAAGCTTTTAAATATCAGCTTTAGAAGCATGCGCTACCGCGTAGATAAGTACTCGCTCGGTGCGATGAGTATCGATGATGAGGATGAGGGTGATGGAATGAGCGTGGGGAGTGCTTAGATTTTAAAGACCCATGTGCTTGAGGAGTTTTTGCCAGGGAATAATTTTAATTCCCATAATTTCTTTTTCCTCAGCTCCTCTGTACGCGATGACTCGTTGATGGGGTTTTCGATAAACTGCTTCAAAACTTTTGAATGGCTTCGTATTTACAGCTGCTATATCTGTACTCGCTTTGCACTCGATAGCCCAAACAGTTCCCGAAACCTCAACGATAAAGTCTAACTCAGCTCCGTGATCGGTTCGAAAACTTGAGACCTCAATTTCCTTATCAGCTGCAAAAGCAGAAGTTTGAAGCTGGCTAAAAAAGAGATTTTCAAACAGGAATCCAGAACGGTCGGCAGAATCGACAAAATTTTTAAGAAGAGCGTTTAAGATGCCATTGTCAAAAAAGAAGAACCGGGGATGCTGGACCAACCGCTTCCGATTGCTTTTTGTGAAGGGTGAGGCACGAGTGACCATCAATGTGTCCTCCAAAAGTTCAAACCATCGGACTGCCGAATGGCGCTCGATTTTTGCCTGCATTGCAAGCTTCGCTAAGTCTAGATATTTAGTTGCTTCAGCGGCGGCTACAAAAATAAACCGCGCAAAGCCCTCTAGGTTTTTAGTAAGCGCTTCGGCCTGAATTTCCTCTTTTAAGTAAATGCCCGCGTAGGATTTCAGTAATTTCTCTCGAACTTCGAGCTCTCTTTCAGTGTAAATGCCGGGTAGGGAACCGTGTGTAATCACATCTTGACGGAGAGAGTACTCAAGCTCAGAGGCCGATAGCGGCCCCAAGTTGTATGAAAAGATTCTTCCGGGAAGGAGATTTGCTTGTCCTCGCCGCAGTTTTCGAGCACTGGAGCCGGTGATGTAAAACTGAGGGGGGTCTGACCAGTCATCGAGAATAGATTGAATGGTATTTAAAAGGCTAGGGAGTCGCTGAATCTCATCGATAAAAACCGTTTTGGGTTTCTGAGCACGAATGAGTTGTTCCAGTTCACGGGCATTAGATGCAAAATTCAAATAAATACCTTCATTACTTAAGTTTACAGACAGGTCGGGGTTGAGTGTCTTGATCAGTGTGGATTTGCCGGTTTGTCGGGGACCGATTAAGAGGATGCTTTTCTTTGTTTTCTTTATTGATTTTAATACCTTACGATTAATAAACATTGCGGCTCCAGCATTGAAGTTCATTTTACACTGTAAAATAAATGCGATCAAACGCGATTCGCAAAGGAATTAGGAACGAATTACTCTTTCGACAATATGGATGAGTTGGGAGAGCTGCCTTTGCACATGCAAGTGAAACTGCTTCGAGTGCTTCAAGAAGGTACTTTTAAGCGAGGCCGGTTCAGAGAGGACTTGTTTTATCGAATGAATGTGATTCAAGTGCACTGCCCCCCTCTTCGAGAAAGA
>RFNV01000311.1 GCA_009927005.1 Pseudomonadota bacterium | reverse complement strand
TCCTCTGCCACTTGTGAGGAGTATTTCACGGCCAAAAGGCGTGCAACGAGGGATCTCATGTCCAGAATTTGTGAATTAACAGGCAAAAGAAGAGAAAAAGGTAACCGAGTTAGTCATTCAAACATTAAAACTCGTCGTTTCCTTCAACCCAACTTGGTAAAGAAAAAATGGCAAGTAGGTGAGCTGAAAAAGAGCGTTACTTTAACGCTTTCTGCTTCTGCACTACGCACCATCCAAGCTCGTGGTGGCCTTGAAAGAGCCATCATGTTGGAAAAAGATGAAAATCTATCTGACAGACTTTTAGGTTTAAAAAGAGAAATTTTGAAGCGACGTTCAGAAAAATCTGGTTCGTCAAAAGGTGAGGAAGTTCATGCGGTTCAGAATTAAAAAGGGCGATCTCGTCCAAGTACAAGTCGGTCGTGATAAAGGTAAGACCGGCAAAGTGGTAAAAATCAGTAAAAAGCATTCTAAAGTCGTGGTGGAAGGCATCAACATGCAAAAGCGCCACGAGAAAGCAAAGCCTGGATCTCCAGGAGGAATCCAATCTCGTGAAGGAGCTATCCATTACTCCAACGTGATGTTGGTAGACAAAAAAGGGGAACCTACCCGAATTGGCTATCAGTTGGCTCATAAAGATGGAAAAAAAGTAAAAAATCGAATTGCTAGAACTACGGGAGAGCAGATCTAACATGGAAAGAGAATTTTCTAAAAAAGGCGAGTCCAGAGGCGAAGGTAAAGATTCTGGAGTTCCTGAAAACCGTTTCAAGTCTGGCAAGAAAACAGATTTGGGTGAAACCATTATTGATTATAAAAACGCTTATCTTTTAAAGCGATTCATCACAGATCGAGGCAAGATCAATCCAGCTCGAATCACTCGCTTGTCTGCAGCTCAACAAAGAAAGCTTGCAACTGCGATCAAAAGAGCTCGGCATATTGCTTTAATTCCTTATTGCTCCGCTCATCACGGAATGAAAAACGATTAGTTTCGTTTAGCCGAACACAAACCACAAAAGAGCCATTGTTACTACGAGTAAGATGCTCAAGACTTCATTGAGCTTGTGCCGACCGACGGTCTCACTTTCCCTGAGGGTTTTTCCTTTGCCTCGATGGGCCCAAGTTAACCCCTCTATTTGTGCGGGTTTGGGTGCTGGAGTTAAGAAACTGACTCCCACGAGAATCACCGAACAAATCACGAATAAAACCGCCGCAAAGTGAAGAAAATTGATTTCAGCGTAAGTTTCCCAAAACGAACCGGCACTCAAGCCTTCTTTTTGTGGCCCATTTACCAACTCAAGACATAACCGTAAAAACCCCAAGACAAAGCCCACCAGAAGCGAAGTAATGGCTCCTGTGCCATTTATTCTTGAAATAAAGAGCCCTAAGAGAAAACAAGCGGCAATAGGCGGAGCGATGTACCCCTGAACGCTTTGTAAATAGATATAGAGCTGAGAGGAAATGTATTTCATGAAGGGAATCCAAAGAAGCCCTAGAACAGCTAGAAATCCAGTCGTCCATCTTCCAACCGACACCAAAGTCGCTTCGCTAGCATCGGGCTTCCATTTTCGAAAGACATCCCAAGTGATCAAAGTAGAACAAGAATTAAAAACGGCACTGAGAGATCCCATCAAAGCGGCTAAGAGCGCGGCAAAGAAAAGACCTTTTATCCCTGGGCTTAAAAGATGCATGACCATTCGAGGAAGTGCTTTATCGGAAGTGCTGGGATCCATATCCGTGTAGAGAACTCGAGCGATAATCCCTGGCAAAATAAATAAAAATACAGGCAGAATTTTTAAGTAACCCGCCAGAATCGTTCCTCCTCTGGCATGCCCCAAATTCTTCGCAGACAGTGTCCTTTGAACAATGCACTGATCAGTGCACCAGTACCAAATACCTAAAATGGGAGCACCGAAGACAATGCCAGTCCAGGGAAAGCTTGGATGAGAAGTAGCTTTCCACATTGAAAAGAAACCCTCGGGTGCTTTAAGAACCAAGGCATCCCAGCCCCCGACTGCATTCAACCCAGCGAAAACCAATGCGAAGGAACCTAACAAAAGCACTCCGGTCTGGAGCATATCGGTATAAACAACGGCTCTCAGGCCCCCCAGAACTGTATAGAGTCCCGTAACTACCACAATCACTCCAGCGCTCATCCATAAATCAATGCCAGTCACTTCCTGAATGATCACTCCACCGGCATAAAGGGAAACACTGATTTTTGTCAGGACATAACCAATGATTGAAATCGCAGTAAAATATCCCTGGCAGGCAGAGTTATATCGACGGCCCAAAAATTCGGGCATGGTGTAGACTCCGCTCCGAAGATAAAACGGAACAAATAGCCATCCCAAAAGTAATAAGATCAAAGCGGCAAGCCATTCAAAATGTCCAACTGCCAACCCAGAAGCCGCTCCAGTCCCCGAAAGCCCCAAGAGGTGTTCGCTTCCGATATTAGACATGAAAAGGCTCGTTCCAACAGCAAACCATCCGAGATCTCTTCCCGCTAAAAAATAACCTTCACTTTCCTTTTTGCTGTTATTTTTTAAGAAGGCCCACCAAGCAACCCCTAAAACCCCAGAAAAATAAAGAACGATGACTATGATATCGATGGCTTCAAGTTGTTTCACAATCGGAACTCTTTACCATGGCGAGTCAAGACTCTCAAAACATTTATTTATGCTCGACAGGCCCAGGGAAGTTACTATATGACCTTACGAAAGGAGAAATGCCAATGAGCGTAGAATTCTACAATGTTAAAACTCGCAGTAAGGTCTCTGTTCCGGAAACTCAAATCCAGAAGGCTACTCTGAAAAGACAAAATAAGAACGGCACTACGCAAATCCGTTATGTCCTCAGAGCCTTAGTTGATGGCATGAAACTAACTAAGTTTGTTTCTCAAAAAGATTGGGAAGCCATCAATGCCCCAGTAGTGGAGTAACTCTAAATTTAATCGAAGAGGTCCCCATGAAAAAAGCACTGCTAGGGTTATTAGTTGCTTCTTTCGTATTTGGGTCGGGAATATCCCTAGCGGTTCCCTCAAGCCTCTCCGATTATGGTTACCAGACAGTCAAAGAAATCTGGAACCAACTTTTATTTTACGGGCTCCTGGAGATGGATCCCTGGGACCCCACTCTCCCGAAGCCTCAAGTTCCGGCCGTAAAAGCGGTGGTAAGCAAACGCAATGGTCTACTTGCTTACTATAATGAGGAAAATGGAATGATGGCAACCACCTTGGTTTTCAAAAACCCTGATGGTGGCCAACGCCATTCCGTTACTTTTAACCGCAACAATATTGAGTTCGTCACTCCCTACCAGGGCACAGTTGCTCATGCAAATGCGTACATGACAGTGAATGGTCCAGCTTACAACTTTTACTGCCAAAGTAGACTAGTTACCGAACAAAGTTTCCGCACTTGCGTGGACAGACTCTTTGTTCGAGTGATTGTCGATAAACTTCGTAAATACGCCTATTAAATTGACTCGGGTTCGACTCACAATCGCTGAACTGGGTCCCAAAGGGGATGGCATTGCCGAAGGCATCAGAGGCCCCATTTTTTTAGATCGCACTGCTCCCGGGGATGAAGTAGACGCAGATATCTTTCGAGATGCAAAAGGGGTAATGCGAGGAGAGGTCTCGGAGTTCCTCAATTTATCTCCGTTTAGATCCGATCCTTCCTGCCCTCATTATGAGATTTGTGGCAATTGCACACTCCAACATCTTTCCCTGGAATTTTATGAGGGCTGGAAAAAAAACCTGGTTCGAGAGGCCTTTCTTAAGTGGGACTTAAAGCCAAAAAATTGGCTTCCCCAGATTTTTTTAAAAGGTCAGAACCGCCGGCGAGCTACTTTTTCAATGAGCCGAAAAAAGGGAAAGTTCGTAATGGGGTATTACCAGCGTAGATCAAAAACTATTTCCCCCATTCCTTCTTGTGAAGTCACTTTGCCTGATTTGATCGATTTAAAAAACTGGATCGAACCCTTTCTCTCCTCCCTGGTCAAAGAGGGCCAAGATTTAGATCTCTTTTTTCAAAAAATCGGTGACTCATTTGAGTTGGTGTTTCAGGGGCTTACTTCCCTTCCTAAAAACCTATTGGATGAATTAGCTAGCCTTCCTCCGATTGCACGAATCAGCCTCAAGACCCAACGTGGGATTCAGGTTTTATTTCAGAAAAAAAATCTAATCGCTCAGTTTGGTCCACTCAAAGTCCCGCTTCCCCCAGCCACTTTTTTACAACCTACAGCTGAAGGAGAGCGCGCTCTCGTAAGCGCAGTCATTCAGGCGGTTAGACACAAGAAAAATGAAGCATTAGCCGATCTCTTTTGCGGTGCGGGAACATTTTCTGGGCCCCTTCTCGATTTTGGGGAGGTCTCAGCTTACGAATCTAATCCCCATGCCGTTCGAGCTCTCAAAGAGGCCGGAAAAAATGAGAAGTTGAATGTCCAACAGAGAGATCTTTTTATTCAGCCGCTTTCAAGTAAGGAACTTAATCGATTTGATACCGTCGTATTCGATCCTCCAAGAGCAGGCTGTTTGGACCAAGCAAAAGAAATGGCTCGTTCTCATTGTCCGTTATTAGTGGGGGTGTCTTGTAATCCAGCCACTTTTGCCAGGGACAGTCACCACCTTATCCGGGGAGGATATCGCCTCGAGAGCCTCCAATTAGTCGATCAGTTTTTATGGTCCCACCATGTGGAGATAGTCGGGGTCTTTACTAAACAGAAGCGTTAGGAAGTGTTCGAACTAAAACCGATTGAGTCGGAAATGCAAATTCGACTTTTTCACCAGAAAACTTTTTCAAAATATCGAGAAGAATCGTTTCCTGAATGTCCATATAAACTCGGTAATCCGAATCCTCTATGTAAAACACCAACTCAAAATCTAAGGATGAAGAACCATAATCGACAAGATGGCACCTTTCAAACCTCACTTTTTCTTTTGAGATAATCACCTGCTCAATCCATTTTGGAATTTGAGAAAGGAGCTCGGGAGAGGTTCCGTAAACTACACCGATTTTTTTGGTAACTCTGCGCTCCTGCAGCCGCTTATAATTCTGGACTCGACTTTCAAGAAGATCCTTATTGGATACCACCACCTGCTCACCGGTGAGGCTTCGAATACGGGTTGTTTTTATGCCAATCGATTCAATCGTTCCCCGAACATCATTTGAAACGATTTGATCACCAACCATGAAAGGCTTATCTAAAACAATGGAAAGTGCGGCCAATAAATCCCCCAGAATATTTTGAGCGGCTAGGGCTACCGCAATTCCTCCCACCCCCAAACCAGCAAGGAGCGCTCCGATGTCCACACCGATATTACTAAGACTCATCAATACAATGATAGAAACAAACAGCCCTTGAGCGACACGATAAACGAGTACCAAAGCGGCAGAAGCTGAGGGGTTCTCACTCATTTTTTTCCCTAAAACCTGCTCATGCCACATTTTCAGCAGATAAAAGCCCCAAACCATTATCTGAAATGAGACAGTGAAAACGATGAGAATCTGAAAAGACTTTTCCTGGGTGATTTGAAGGGAAACAGAACGGGCCAGAAGTGAAAAAACCCAGACAAAAAGAACCCAAGCATGAGTTTTCTTCAAGACGGCAACCCGACGAGAACCAAAATGAATGAGAAGCTTAAGGAAGGAAGTTGCGGCCAAGGCACCTAGGACCAAAAAGAGCCAACGACTCAATTCACTATTTTCAGTAAGTTCTCGAATCATTTTTATCGCAGTTTAAGCTGGGAACGATTCGGAAGTCGACTATAATATCGGCAAATGTCCTTTATGAGAAATCCGTTATTTAAGCTGCTTATTTCTATCGCCCTAATCCTGGGCCTAGCTTGGTACCTCCTTACTCAGAAAGGAATATCAGCCGGGGATATTTTCTTGTTTCTGAAAAATTTTGATCTCAGAACCCTTGGATTGGTTGCTGTTTTGGTTGGGCTTCAAAACTTTTTGATGGCAGCACGAATTTGGGTGCTTTTTCCTTCGGGAGAGAGAATGCGCTTTGGCTCAACGGTTCATACTGTTTTCTATGGACAGTCTATCAATACTTTTTTGCCTGCTCGCGCGGGGGATGTATTAAAAGCCGTTATGTTCTCTAAAGCAGGAACCTCAACAGTTTCCACAGCTGCGGGCGTTTTAGTGGCTGACAAAATAATCGATGTTTTGGCTTTACTCCTTCTTATCTTATTCAGCAGAGCTTACTTATTTTTAAATCCTCCCGAAACCCTCCCTATTTCGATGGGAACGGTAGCTGTAATCACTTCGGTTGTTTTGGCCGTTGGCTTCTTATTAAGAAATTTTCTTGCCTCACGGTTTGGACATTTATTCAAATGGTGGCGAGGATTTAAAGAAGGTTTGTTGAGCATCTGTGACTTCAGGAAAATGAGTTTTGCGATGGTAATCGGCCTTACTGCCTGGTCGTGTGAAGCCATTGCGCTTCTGATTCTTTGTAAGGCCCAGTCCTTTACCATAAATTTTTCACAGTCAGTTTTTCTTCTAGCTCTTCTGAATTTGGCCATTGCGGTCCCTGTTTCATTGGCTAATTTGGGGCCTTTTGAAGCAGCACTCGTTTTCGGGATGGGACAATTAGGGGCCCCCGCTGCCATGTCTATTGCAGTTGCAGCTATTCATCACTCAATGCAAATGGGAGTTTTAGTCGTCCTAACAGGGGTGTTCTTGCTTATTCGCTCGCTAAGAAATTTTTCTTACTCACCAGAAAAAGAGTTTTTGGTTCAGGATTCAGACAAAGCAAAGGCAATAGATTATTTTGAGAGGGTCTCTAGGGATTACCATGAGACGGTTAGTAGAGGGATCCTAGTTCATTTTCGAAATAGAGAAAGATCAAAGGTCTTGGAACTTTTGAACTTAGAAGCACCAAATCTGAACGTTATTGATGTCGGTTGTGGTGCAGGTTTTTACTCGTTAACCGCAAAAAACTTTGGGTCAACAGTACATGCTGTTGATATGAGTCCGGGAATGCTCAAGAAGCTTGAGGGTCGCGTAGATAAAATCAGTAATTGGGATATTGAAACCATGCCAACGGACCTTAAATATGATCGGGTTGTGTGTGCTGGTGTACTCGATTTTGTGCAGAAACCAGAAGTAGCTTTTGCTAATCTTTGTAAGTTGGTTAACCAAGATGGCAAGTTGGTTATTCTTTGCCCCCGACAGGGGTTGGGGGGGCTTTTTTACCGGGTTGAGAAATACTTTTTCGGAATGAGAATTAATTTGTTCTCGGAAGCTTGGCTATCGGAGCAGGCATCACACCATGGGTTAAAACTAACCAAAGTCGTTTATCCCCTTCCCACAAACATGGCCGTTCTTTTTTCAAAAAATTAAGTCCTCCTTAGGTATTAGAGTTGCACTCTAAAGGGAGAGGAGGCCGTTTTGAAACAACCGATTCAATTGACCTTTAGAAATGTTCCGGAATCACTGGCTCTGAAACAACTCATTTTAGAGGAAGCTGAAGACCTAGAAACCTTCTGCGATCGAATCACCCATTGTCGCGTGGTGGTGGAATCGCCCCACCAGAAACACCAAAAGGGAAATTTATATCATGTGGCTATCCATCTGACGGTTCCCGGTAAAACCCTGGTCGTTACACGTAATCCAGATGCCCATTACTCCCATAAGGATTGCTACCTTGCAATTCGAGAGGCCTTTCACGAAATCCGTCGCCAATTACAAGATTTTATTAGAATCCAAAGAGAGCCGGTAAAGATGATTTACTGACACAGGCTCTTGCGCTTATCATAAAGCCATGGACAAAGTGATTGCTAACGCCGATGAAGCAGTGGCCGATATTTTCGATGGGGCTATTTTGGCTATTGGCGGTTTTGGGCTCTGCGGAATCCCTGAAAACTGCATTGCGGCCCTGGTAAAAAAAGGGATTATGAACCTTACCTGC
>RFNV01000162.1 GCA_009927005.1 Pseudomonadota bacterium | reverse complement strand
AGAGCTTGAACTTGAGCTCACTCCTCAGGGCACTTTAGCTGAAAAGTTAAGAGCTGGCGGAGCGGGCATTCCCGCTTTCTTCACTGCCACTGGATATGGAACTCAGATTGCAGATGGCAAGGAAATCCGGGAATTTAATGGAAGGCATTATGTTCTTGAGCGCTCTTTATTTGCTGATTTTGCAATCGTGAAAGCCTGGAAGGGCGATACGGATGGCAATCTCATTTTCCGAGGAACTGCTCGCAACTTCAATCCAGATGTTGCTACTGCGAGCTATCGCACAATTGCTGAAGTGGAACAACTGGTTCCTGCTGGACAGCTGGATCCCAATCAAATTCATGTTCCTGGAATTTACATCAAAAAAATATTTCAAGGTTCGCAATATGAAAAGAGAATCGAACGACGGATGACTCGGTAAATAAATGGCACTTACACGTGAGCAAATAGCCCAAAGAATTGCTTTGGAATTAAAAGATGGCGACTACGTTAATTTAGGAATTGGCATTCCTACGCTTGTTGCTAATTATATTCCCAAGGGAATCCATGTTATTTTACAAAGCGAAAATGGTCTTCTTGGCGTCGGGCCCTATCCCACTGAAAAAGAAGTGGATCCCGATCTCATTAATGCTGGTAAAGAGACCGTAACGACTCTGCCGGGTTCTTCTTTTTTCTCAAGCTCTCAATCTTTTGCAATGATCCGTGGGGGCCATGTCAATTTAACTGTTATGGGTGCTATGGAAGTGGATGAAAAAGGCGATATTGCAAACTGGATCATCCCGGGAAAAATGGTTAAAGGTATGGGCGGAGCCATGGATCTTGTTGCCTCAGGAAGCCGCTTAATCGTAGCTATGCAACACGTATCTAAATCGGGGGAGAGCAAACTTTTGAAAAAATGCCAGCTGCCTCTGACGGGAGTTCGTGTCGTTAAAAGAATTGTAACTGAACTTGCCGTTATCGACGTTACAGACAAGGGATTTGAATTAAAAGAATATGCACCAGGAGTCAGTGTTGAGCACATTAAGAAATCAACGGCTGCTAATCTTTCTATTTGTCCTAATCTAAAAGAAATGCAGTTTGCCGTTTTTTGCTAACGATTGTTTAACAAATAACGTCTCTTTTTGTACCTTCAGGCTCACACTGTTGAGTTTTTGAGTGTAGATCCTTTGTGCACACCTTTTGCTCTACCGGACTTCGGATCGCAAGATCCGGGGGATTTGGGGGCAAAAATGAACGTACGTAGTTCCTACTATTTCTTAATTTGTTCTTTAGGACTGATTATTTCACTTACTGCAAAATCGATTGATCACCAGGCTTCACACACTCGTCCGGTAGTCGAGCGTCCCTCAGACTCCGATCTCAAATTGTACCTTGAACTTTTAGACAAACGAGAAAAAGAGCTTACTGCTGCCAATGCGGCCTTATTAAAAAATGCCGACTATAGCCTAGTAAAAATTCCTTTTTTTATGATGAAAGCAGCTATTGATGGATATTTCGCGTCGAGATTGGTGGGCGCCCCAACCCTTGCTGAGGGCGCTGGTAAAGGAGCCGTGATGGGGGCTAGCAAAGCGATTTCCGAGAGACTGCTCTCTTGGGTAAAAACCGGAGGAATTGAACGACTGAAAAGACTTGGTTTTAATGTCGGTATCTTAGGCATCACTTTGACGAGTAACTCAGCAGTCCAACAAGATTATCGCTGGCAGTATGGGATTCCCATCTATGGCTCGGCTTACTCTGCTTATTTATGGTCCGAAAATCTGATGAACACTCCCGAGCTTATCGAAAAGAACGGAAATGATATCCTTTCGATCAGAAAGGAAAAATTACGAATCAGAAATCTGCTTGAGGAGAGTTCTTCGAATTAATACTCAAGCATGTCCCCCTCAGGCATAAAGATCAGCAATGCACTTGTATTGAGCGGAGTTTTTCCCCACTTCTTAACTTTTGGAAGATAAGTTCTCACTGCTGCAATAAGAGTTCTTTCAATAACAGGATCTGCCTCAGCTAAAACCTCCTGGAATGCCCGCTTAGCGATTGAGTTTTTACCCTGGCTTGCCCAAATTCTTCCTAAGTAATAGAGACTCGCTAGACGGTAATGTTTGTATTTCTTATTAAGATTTGATGAAAGAGAGATTTCCGCTGCTTTGAGATCTCCAGCTTTCAGTGACAAAATACCATGAACGAAGGAGTAAGCTGAATTGTCGGGATCAAGTGACATTGATTCTCTGAGGATCACACTTGCTTTTTGGGGATTGCCTTCAGTTTCAAAAGCAGTTTTTGCCTCGATATATTTCTGCTCTGCTTTTGAAAGCAGTGGGAAATCCTTATGGAATGAACTGTTCTCAAGATACTTGTAATCATCCGATGCAAAACTGGATTCGTTAAATTCACGCACTAAGGGAAGCTCGACATAAGGAGTTAATGAAACTGGCCCCATTCCATTCGCCATAAAAAGACGGCCTCGAGCTGGATCAAAAACAGCACTCGATAAGGTGGTGTGTACTGCGATGACATTTCCAAAGCCTTTTATTTCCCGATTGATAGGATCAAACTTATCGGAGAGAATTTTGACTGCTTCTTCGACGGAGAATTTTCCCTGATTTTGGCGAATCAGCTGCTCAGCTCGAATCAAACGAGCTTGGCTATCTTCAGTTACGGAAGCATTAAGCTCCAAATTTGCATCCAACATCTGAGGCGTTCGATAGTGATTTGTTTGAGCATGGTAATCGCCTTTCGACTCACGAACTGAGATTCTTTTGTTTGTAAGTTCAATCGACGCCATCCGATTTTCATAAACACTTGCCAGCGTGTAAGTCCAACCCGCAGCCGGCTTGTACTTTTCAAAAATAGCAACAGCTTCATCAAACGTTTTTGCGTACTTCATCACCTCCTGCCCAACTAAGAAGACTGGATTCCCGGAAGTCGATACTTCGGCGGTAGGGATTGTATGGACGCCGATGAAAAGACCCGATTCGTTATAACCAATGACTCCGGCGTTATGGAGACCTGCGGAAGTCACTGACAAGTATTTTTGAGCTCCATCAGTCGGGTGATAATAAAGTATGGTGGGAAACTTATCGAAAAAGCCATTCAGTGGATAATCAGTGTTTCGTCCAATCACCATCTCACCTTGAGCGGTAACCTCTCCTCGGACTACAAAGTCAGTGCACGAATTGGCTGATCCGGCTACAGGAAGAAGTTTATTTCCCTTAAATCGCTCCCCAAGGACGACTTGAAGAGATTCGGGGCCCAAAACTCCACGAATCACTGTATCTGCTGAAATTTGAGCGCCTTCGGCCAAGCCATAGGCTTCCAACAAAATCCTGTTAGGATCACCGCCTTTATTTTTAATGGCGTATTGCAGGATCTTATCTGTGTAGTTGCGGTAGAAATAATCCACTACACTAGAAGTCACCACTGGGATATCCGGCAGAATATTTCGTACCGATTTTTCTAATAAAGCTGCAGTTTCTGGAAGCGCTCCTTCAGCCGTTTCCGATTGCAAAAGCCGCCCGTGCTGGAAAGCCATTTCAAAGTCATCCCCTTTTAATGAAAGAACGCGAATTCCTCCCCTTTTAAAGAGACGCCCTTGATGAAAGGTCTTAGAACCATCTGCTTCTACTTTTATTTGAGAGTTGTAGAGCGCTTTGTATTTCTCTCTGACCCAACTAGGGGTTTCGTAAGCAAAAACCACGGGTGCAAAACTGATGAGGGCGACAAGAAACCGCTTCATGGAATCTCCTTTGAGTTACTCAAGGATCCTTATCGGCAATTTGACGCGCGGTTCAATGAAGGGGCCCACACAATTCATAATCGCTTGTTTTAGTTCACCTTTTAATTGTATTGACTCGCCGCATTCTATTGGGGTATAAAAGGGTCCAGTTTTTGAAAAGGAGCGTTTATATGAAGCTTGGTTTGAGCTTACTAGTATTTTCCACCCTACAAGCCGCTGCTTTCGCAGGGAACCCTAACCAAGAAACTATCACCTGCCGAAACGAACACTACAGTTTAGTTTTAAGAGAAACGGCTGTCCCCACTTACAAGACCGCCACTTTAAGTTTTTCAGGAAGACACATGACTCTCAAATGCCAAGGCGAATTTCAGCAAAACAACGTTTCTTTTACTTGTGAAGAAGATCGCGCCGGTGACGGCCGTTATTTAGCTGGAGTCGTTCTGGTGGGTGAAAAAGGTTCGGCCGAAATTGCACATGAGCAAATGTATCCACTAGCTCCCAAGCACTTGGCAGACTTAACCTGCGAACTCAATCAAGGCTAATTTTTTTAGCTACTTTTTGTCGGCTTCGCTGGCTTATCGAGCTCCTCACGCTTTTTGCGCAGCTTTACCAACAACTCGCTGAAGGGCTTTTCCTTTAAAAAGGCATCGAGCTGTTCTTTGATGTTCACCGTATATTTCATGTCTTCGTAGGCAACGTCATCGATTATCCAACGAGTACCTTTTTTGTTCAGATAGTAATCCAAAGAAAATGCTTCTCCATTAGAAATAAACTTTGCTGCTACATGAGCTTTCTTTCCCTGAATATCCACTTTATCAATCTGAGCTTTCGTTCCCCCCGCCCAGAACTTATCCATTCGAGAAAACGCCGTCTTTGAAATAACTTCCCTTAGCAGCTCTCTAAAATCGTTAAAATTTTTCCCTTTGTATTTTTTGAAATTGGATTCCCCTAAACACAACTGGGCAATTCCATCCCAATCAATAG
This sequence comes from Pseudomonadota bacterium, assembly GCA_009927005.1. Taxonomy (GTDB): domain Bacteria; phylum Bdellovibrionota; class FAC87; order UBA2466; family UBA2466; genus RFNO01. The sequence continues at coordinate 4,957 of RFNV01000162.1, read as the reverse complement.
CCCCATCGATTTCTTTTCTAGACTTTTCTCTCTCGGTATCGGGGGTATTAACCTTTTTGGATACTTCAAAAAGATTTTCTAATTGAAGCCTGAGCGCATCCTGCTCGGTCGCATTTGCAAAAAAGGAAAAAATCAACACAGAAAGTAGTATGGAAATTTTATTCATAGACTGACAATCTAAAGGTTTATCGCCCCTATTGTCAAAGGGCCAGGGCAGTTTCTATCCGTTTTAGAACGGTCTCGACCGAAATGTCTTTCAGGCATTTTTGATATCCGAAGGGCGCCCGGCAATAGGGTTTCTCACATGGACTACAAGTGGGTGAGGGATCTGCAACAACAGGAATCACCTTTGGGCCTTGCGGTGCTATATATTTTGGATTTCCAGGACCAAACAAAACTAAAGTTCGGGCTCCTGCTAAAGTAGCAGACAAATGGGCCACACCAGAGTCATTCGCAATGACCAATTCTGCGTTTGTGCACAGTTCTTTGAGTTCCGAAAGAGAAGTTAGTCCGATGAGGTCCTCTACTCCCTCCAGTTTCCATCTTGAGAGGCGTGCTTTCCAAGCTGATTCCACTGCAGTACCAACCACTTTCAATTTTTTTTCCGGATATTTTTTTTTGATCTCAAAAATCAATTCGGGAAAGTATGGCCATTCGCGAAGTGGAAGAGCCGCTCCCGGAGCAATGATCCAGAGTGCTTTCCTTTCCGACGGGCTGTCTTGTTTATGCTCCCACTTTACGGAAGTTGGTGACTGACTGCCACACAGAGATAGAAGATCAAGATAAAGCTGGGATTTGTGAATTCCGGCCTTCACTCCTCGGAATGGTTTAGAGGCAGTTGAGAGAATTTGGCTTCCACTCTCAGAAAAACCTACTCGGTTGGGAATCCTAGCCAGAAAAAACAACCAACAACTGGACCAACTGGCATTGAGATTAATGCTCAGATCGAATTGAGATTCTTGAATCGTTTGTACCCATTCGCGAGACTTTTTTCGATCCTTAAGATCAGCTTTTCGAAACTCCCACTCTTCATTAAAAAGTCCCCCCGGGATAACCCCTCCCAATCCAGAGGGATACCAACAGACCAGATAACTCATCGGATAGAGCTCTCGAATCCGCTTATAACACCCTAGAGCCATCACATGATCTCCCAACCAATTGGGCGTTCGAACTAAAATTCGTTTGGGTTGCTCCATCTGTAGATGAGGTATAAAACATCTGCCATGCCCTTTCAAATCGCTAATCAAAAGCAAATCGTTTTCGCTCTGCTTCTTTCTGGATTTTTGGGATGTTTTTTAGCGTATGGATTTGTTCCGGTAAGTTACCGTTTGTTTAGTGGCATCTTGGGGCCCATGAGTCAGTTGGGATTTCCCTTTTTAGCCCTTCTTTTCTATTTTTCCCTTCCCGATCTTCCCTGCCCGGTGTTTTCTCCCCCTTCAACGAAAAGGCTATTAACACTCTGCGTTCTGCCGGTTTTGATTTCTGCTGCCTTTGGTGCGACAAAAAACGTTCCCCTTGAGTTCAGCTCTTCTTCTCGGTTGTTATGGAACCAAGTTGCTTGGGCTTGGATTTTAGGTCCTTGGGGCGAGGAGCTCCTCTTTCGAGGTTGGCTAAACTCGCTGCTAAACCGACTCAATAAAAACACTTTCTTAAGCACCGCTCCCCTCTACCCTCTTTCTGTTTGGGGGACAGCTATTGCTTTTTCGCTTTGGCATATTCAGAACTATGAGCCGGGCCAGCTTCCTTTTCTTATTTTTCAGTTGGCTTACACATTTTTTGTCGGAATTTGGTTGGGGTTTCTCAAATGGCAAACAGGGAAACTCTGGCCATGTGTTCTGGCTCATTTAATTTTAAATTTAGCTGCCGACTGGAAACTTTGGTTCATGTTATGATGAGCGTATGTGGCTGAAGAAAAAAAAGGGCCAAACCTTAGTCGAGTATATTCTTCTGGTTTTGATAATTTCAGTTACGGTAGCTGTCATTATTCGAAACTCTAATGGGAAAATTTTGGAGTTTTGGACTGCTTTAGCCAGTGCAATTGCCCGGCCTTGTGCTGATTGCGCTGATCCTCAACCACCGCCTAAATAATGATAGCCTTATCTTCGCGATAACATTCTCAATGCTTCATAGAGCCGCTCTGGGAGATCCTCAAACTTCTCAACCTGCAAACAAATTCCCTTTCCAGCTTGCGCAATTTCCTGGGAAGCTTCCAAATCACTTCCAGCGCCACAAAGGTGCAGAACTACTAAAAAATCAAATTGAGAAGCTGCTTTCAAGGGATTTCCCCCTTCGGTAGAGCGACCATCCGTCGCAATCAACCCCACTTTTCGTTTACGGGCGGTAGTGGATTTGAGTTGTTTTAATCCCTCTTCAAGTCCAGCAGAAAGATTCGTGAAGCCCTTAGGCTGGTGTTTCAAAAATCTTAAAAGTGTTTCCTCGGGCTTTTCTAAAACCCCTAATCTTTTAATTGTTTTCGCTTCTGAAGCAAATACAACCAAAGCGTTATCCTTCGACACCACTTCCAAAACTAAAACCGCAACTGCAATACTCGCCAGTAAATGCTTATCTCCAGACATCGACGAACTCGTATCGAGAATGACGACACATGAAAAAGGCTTTTCCTGCTGATACTGAACCAATAAGTTTTCCGGCCCCTCAACAATTGGGTTCTCTTCGATAGTCTCCTCAATAGCTAAGTCTGCATCAGGCTTTTGAAGAAAGGATTCCGTCTTCAGATGGGTCGGGCGAGCGGGGTGAGCAATTACTTTCTTCGCATGTTCAATAATTAACGATACCAGTGCTTGATCACTTTTCTTGTCTGTTTGAGAAGTATGAAGCTGCTTAAAATAAAGCTGCCGCATCAGTTCGGACTGTCGATTTTCACTTCCAGATTCCCAGCCCTCAAAAACGGTCTGGGAAGCAAGTTCGGGAGGGAGGAAAACCTCAACAACACGGCCAAGCTCGTTGTTATCTAACTCCTTAATGATTTTTGTAGGCTTTTTTTTTCCTTGAATTCCGAAAAGGTATCCGAAGAAACGAGTTCCCGAATGGTTTGGAGCGCATCCTCATCTGAAGAGATCATTTCAATACGAGACGGTAAAGCCATTAAACAGGCTTCTTCTAAATCCATGCCACCGGTGACCAAGGAAATAATAGCCAAAGCCGCTCGGATACTCGCTCCCCTTTTTATCGAGGGATGATTACGGGTAGCTCGCACAATATCTACCGCGCGCTGTAAAAGCTCAGCGGGGGCTTTTCCCTGAATTTGAGTAGAGACAATCTGAAGTTCTTCTTCACGAGATTGATAATGAAGCGGCAGCATCTCAAATCGATCTAATAAGGCTTCTGACACCGCATGAGTCGCAGTGAACTCACGTGGATTCTGTGTTGCCACCACTAAAAACCCGGGCTTTGCATCAATCCGACCTAGCTTTGGTATGGTAATGTGTCTCTCATCCATTGCTGGTAGCAGAATATTCTGAACTGCTTCAGGCATGCGATTTAGCTCATTGATAAAAAGAACTTTCCCTCTCTTCATTGCAGAAGCCAGAGGCCCATCGATAAAACAACTCGCCGTATACCCTTTTTTTAGCACCAATGGTGGATCAAACCATCCGGTCAATTTACTTTCCGTATACCGTGTATCCCCATCGATTCTTTCGAAGTCGCGATCTAATTCCTGCAACACTTCCCGCACCAAAAATGTTTTTCCAACTCCGACCGGCCCTTCAATTAAAACATTTCGACTGAGGCTCAGAGCCTTTTTAAGCGCCCTTAATTCCTTTTGTCGCCCAACGATTCTATTTTTTGTTTTTGCCATTTTTTTTCTCGATCATTTTCTCATATAAGAAGTTTGCGACGTCACTGGGACGGCTCCCAATAGTAAATCCTGCATCATACCCTAGCTCTAAGGCAAGCTTATGGGTCACCCGAGGTCCCCCAACCACTAGGACGAACTTTTTCTCCAGTCCTCTTTTTTTAAGCTGGGCAATCAAATCCCGCATATCATGAATATGGATATCTTTTTGAGAAACAACTTTTGAAAGAAGAATTGCATCTGCGTTCTCTTTCACAGCTCGGTCAATGAGTTCTTCAGTGGGTACTTGGCTCCCCATATTCACCACTTTGAAACCCTTGTATCTCTCAAGTCCAATGTCTCCATCAAATCCCTTCATATTTAAAATGGCATCCAAACCGACCGTGTGGGCGTCGAATCCCGTCGTTGCACCGACCAATCGGATGGGTCGTTTAACTTCTTGAAGAATCTTCTTGTCGATTTCTTTGTAATCTCTTTTTTGAAGATCTAATTGCGGTGCCTCCACTTTTGTATAATCGATACTTTTTTCCGTGCGAGCCATCACAACAAAAAAAGCATACCCGACACCAATCGTAGACATGTGCGCAATCTTCACATCAAAAAAACCCCAACTCCGAACTAATTGAGTAGCCGCCTCTCTCGCTTTGGCCGATGGCTCTATCGGGAGGGTAAAGCTCAACTGTACTGCTCCATCCTGAGTCGTATCTCCATAGGGGAGTAATTGGTGAAGATTGATTTCAGCCATAACTAGATCCTACTTCCCATCAGTTTAAAAAATGGATTCAAGTAGACATCTCGATCAATTTCAAAAACCCCATCGGCTCCTTTGCCTCCATCAATCGTTCTCGAGACATCCGCAAAGACTCGCTTCTCAATCGCCTTAAAGAAACCATCCCGATGAATCTTTTCTAGAAGAACCAAACAATCATCCAGCACCTTTTGTGAAAACTTAGCTATAAACCCTTCGGTATTAAATCCAAACTCCTCGGAAAGCCCTAGGCTACCGTTCAGAACATAATTGATATTCCGCAGGGCTACGCTGCGATCTTGCATCCACGGAGTGTGAATGGCCTCAGTCGGCATCCCCAAGAGCAAAACCCCCTGATTGGTCATTGCTCCGATGAGATTAAAAACGGTGTC
>RFNV01000261.1 GCA_009927005.1 Pseudomonadota bacterium | reverse complement strand
GAAACCGAGCAAATCAATCTAGAAAAATGCTGGTCGATTAATGTTCGGCGAGGATTGATATCGCGAAATAAAATTCCATACATGGCATCATTTAGAAGACAATCCAGCCCCTCAAGGCTCGCCAAAGCAGCGATTTCACTCATGCACAAGCCAGAACAATAATTGGTAAGACGAATGTAACGCTTTACCTCAGGGCCCAGAGCATCTAGAGCTTCTCTCATGACCCTAAAATTTCCCTGAGTAGCATAGGTTCCACCAAACCCCTCTGTCGTAGTTCCATGGGGAACATAATCAAGAAGAGATTGGGCTGTGCTTCTAATCACGGCAATAATATCTGCACCATCGCGAACCGCACTTTTAGCCTGCGTAACATCCTCAAAAATATTGCCGGTTGCCACAATGACATACTTGAGAGGGCGTTTTTCTCGAAGGGGATCCCTCTGCTGACTCATGAGCTTTTTTCTTTTCTCTCTGTAGGTCTTGAGATTTTTATAGGCCTTCTCAGATAATTCCTGAGCAAACTTCCGGGTTTTTTTTGGGTCTTGTGGCTTTACTTTTCCGATATTGATGGTTCGCCCTGCAATTCCTTTTTCAAGATCCCCCATCTTGATGTTTTCGGCCAGGAGTGCATTTGCAACCCAAAAAAGTACGCCTTCTTGGAGGCGATTATTTTCTTTGAGTTGATCAACTATGAGATTAGCTACCGGATACTGAAGCCCCTGATGTTTTAGAGCACCATTTAATCCTAACATTCGAAGGATTCCGCGCTCGGTTCCAACCGTTGAATTCTTGTGTATGAGTGAGGCAACTTCATTGCCGATTTCAGCAGCAATTTTTCGACAACGAGCTATTTTTCGTTCATTTAGAGGGAGCTCTTTGGAATACATGGTTGCCATCATCTCTTGGGGACTAATGTTGGGCAACGAATTTTTTTAGATTAACTCGATCCTCTTTAGAGAGATTGAGAAACTGAATTCCCATTCCCATTTTTTCAGGTTGTGAGGAAACCCAACGAATCTCCCCTATCAATCTCAGGCTCGATTTCGGAACTGGACTAGGAAGAGGGAGGGTGATGAAAATCTGTTGTGCCTGTTCCCGCGTATGCGGTGTTTCCAAAAAACATCCCCCTTCAGAGATGTTCTTTAATGTGGGATAGTGGGTTTTTGCTCCGACCTCGATAATAGCGGGGCCGTGGGTCTCGAATCTTGTCTTGGTTCTCCACCATTGGAGCCTCGGATCAAAATAGAGCCGTTTAATTCTGGGGTTAATAAAATAGGTTAAACTGAGGGTATAGACAAAGAGATGGAGTAAAACTTGGGCAAGATTACCCGATGTGTTTTGTAGGCCATGAAGGTCTCGAACCCCCCACAAAAAGACGAAACCAAAGAGAGTGTACCAAGCAATCCGATTGACTCTTAAAAGCCCAATACAAAGTCCGAGGGGCAAAAGACCACTGAGAAGCCAATCGATCGAAGTAACTGGTTCTCCGTGAAGAAACTCATAAGTGAGGCTTAGAGGCGAAAAGAGAAAAATGCAGGAAGCTACGATCAAAGCTATGGGGCGCTTTTGCATCCTCCCATTATAGCTCTAACTTCCCGATTAAGCAGCTTTTTGAGTTCTGTCTTTTTTCTGATGAGAAGCTGGTGCTGGATTGAACCGGTATCCCTCTCCGTAGATTGACTCAATATGGTCTTTATATGACCCGAGTTTCTTGCGGATACTGCGGATATGGGAATCAACCACCCGATCGGTCACAAATGTATCAACGCCCCAAACGCTGTTTAGAATTTGTTCGCGTGAAAGGACTCGGTCTGGTTGACGGACAAAAAATGATAGCAGTTTGAATTCAAGAGCTGAAAACAGAGTTTGTTTTTCCTCGATGAAAACTCGATGACGTACAAAATCAATTCGAAGTCCTGGCACTTCGAAAACCGAAATGTTCTCTTTGCTGGTTTGGCTTTGCCGCAATCTAACCTTTACCCGTGCTTTTAGTTCCCCAGCCTCAAATGGCTTTTCCAAAAAATCTTCTGCTCCCAAATCAAATCCCATGACTTTGCTGTGTGTATCCACTCTGGAGGATAAAAAGATTATCGGAATATGGGCGGTCTCTTTATTGTGTTTCAAGAGATGGCAAACTTCGAAGCCATCTATTTCACCTAGTGAAATGTCCAAGATAATCAAATCAGGCTTAAACTCCTGGGCGAGATCTACTCCCTGACGACCATTATCAGCACAAACCACTTTATAGTCGCCACTTAGAGCTGTCTGAATCAAAAATTGAAAATCTTTGCTATCTTCAACTACAAGAATTTTTTCCATAGCTCTTTTTCTCCCAAAAGTTCTTACTGATTGTGTCGGAAATTTGGCGATTTCACTTAAGTTCTTTCTTTTTGACTCGCCGCGCCTGCGGGCTAAAGTTCAAAACAGAGGTTCTTTTTAATTCATAGACAGAAATTTAGTCTGTTTAATAGAATAGGCGCTGGGGGAAAATTAAATGTCTAATGTCATCCCATTTCCGGGGAGAATGCTTTCGCCTTGGTTCTACATTGGGGAAGAAAGTGTTCGTGAGAGTTTAGTAGCCTATTCTAAAGGTCATCCCGTCTGCTCCATTTTATCCGAAGAAGATCTCCTGAAGGCTCTGTCGCAATCTCGTCCTGCTTTTGTTCTGATTCGAGCAGATATTTCTTGGTCTGATCCCCTTCAACTGGTGTCCTATCTAGAAAAGTGCTGTGGAGCGCCTATTGTGCTTATTCTCAAAAAACAAAAGTCAAAAGAGCAGGAACTTTTCATTCGTGAAGCTTATCAGGCAGGAATTTTTGATATTCTCTATCTTCCTTTGAATGACTCAGAAGTAGAGGAGACAGTGGATTTAATCCGCCAAATCTCAAAAAAGGTCATAAGCCATTAGGCCTTAGAGGCCTCTAACAGAAGCTTTTGGCACTCGCTCTCGAATTCGGTAACAGTGATAATTCCTTTTTTAACTAAAAGCTGTACCAAAGCTTTCATGCCAATTTTCTCGCCTTCGGCACTTGCTTCTTTTTCTTTGGCTGGGTTGATCGCACTCGCTCGACTCATGGCAGTTTTTTCACCATAAAAAGTAACTTCCACTGGGAAAATCTCAAGACCACGTCTGTAATACTTTAAATAAAGATCTTGCAACTCATCGAGCGGTAGAAATGCAGGCTGAACTTTAAGATGGGTTAAAAATTCGATTTTTCGAATTGCCGGGAGATCTAAGGGGTCGGTCATTCCCAAAAGAATAACTTTTTGTCCCGACTCCTCAATTAACGTGAGCGGAAAAACCTGAAGTTCTTTTGCTTTCTCTTCACTGATAAGATTTTTTATTTTTCCGATTCCCGGAATAGATTTTATCGGAAAATGGCGAATCGAAAGTCTCTCTTCTAGAAGCTGAGCCAACTTTGAAACCGAGCAGTATCCTTTAAACATCAACGCGGTTGAAAAATTAATGCCTGTTTCAAAACATAAACGGTCCAGATCCGTTGCTTGAGCAGAGGAAATGGTTTTTTCCTTTAGTAAAAGCTCTCTTAAAGAAGGCATATTTGAAGCAGTGCGGGAACTTATTTTTTTATTCATGGTCGTTTTCTTTCCTGATCTAAATTTATGACCTTAACGCGCCCCGAAAGCTTTTTACTGAAAATTATTGGGTTTGGCGCTTGTTCCAAAATATTTAACTCATCCCATTCTAACTCAATTTTCTCAGATGGGTCTGGTAATTTGATCGATACGCTATGCCCCAAAACCGATTCACTTCCGTTCTGAGCGCAACAAGAATCAAAATCACTAAAAGTGATCTCGAAATGATTTTTTTCCTGGCTCGAAAAAATCCGATTGAGCTGCTGATTTTTTCCAGACACCTCGAAATAAATCGACTGATTTTTTTCTTTTTGAATCAGTCCTCGATAACTCCCTGATTCATTAATCCACATTGAACCTATATTTTCCCGCCACGCTTTAGGAAGAATTCCCATCCAAATATTTTCAAGCTCCTGAGAAGTTAAGTTCATTCCAAAAAACTTCTGAAAATAACTCCTCCCCCCCGCTACCGCCGTATAAGCGACCTGGTCAGAGTCATAAAAAGCTAAAATTCCTGAGGGCTCTCCAATCAACCAATACCGGACTCGTCCCATGGGATCACTGACTTCAAATCTCGATTGCCCTTGATATTTAATAAATCGAGCTCCCCCCGCAAATGAACCTTGCTTTACGGAGTAGCGAACTTGCATTTTCCCCTCGACCGCCGAAAGGGACTCTTCGCGCTGAACTTGTCCACGTACAAACTCCTCACGGCTCAATGATTTTGGGGAAGGGCTTTCCTGAGGTTTGAGTGGGGCACAGGCTCCTATCAACACACTTAATAAACACAGGGTGAACGTTTTCATTAAAATTCCAATTCAGCCAAAAACGACTCAATTGACCGATTTACTTTTTCGGGAAAATCCATATGAGCATTGTGGCTTCCTCCTGGGATTTTTACCAATTGAGAACTAGGGATAAGATCCGCCATTTCCTCCTGAAGACCGAAAGGCGTAATATGATCAGCATCTCCCGCCAGCAAAAGAGTTGGACACTGAATTTGCTTCAAAAATGGCCGTCCATCGTAGCGAGAATAATCCGTAATCAGTGAGTAAAAAATATGGAATGGTGTCCGATTAACCCCTTCAATATAATTGAAAACATCTTTCTCCTCAGCTCGAGAAGCATTAAATCCCAATTGGGAAGTCATGAGGAAACTCAAGCGATTCTTCTCCGTAAATTTTTGCCAGATCCTTGCCATTAGTTCGGGGACTTGATCTTGAACTAATGAAGTGAGTTGGTGCACTCGGGTCATCCGATTGGAGTGAAACATATTGGCAAAAGGATTAGTAACGGACCCACAAATGAACACAGCGGCAGCAACTTTTTCAGGCAAAAGCGGAATAAACTTGGAAAGAACCGGAACCCCAAAGCTATGTCCCAAAACTACAGTTTGTTTCAAATTCAAGTGTTCAAACAAAGCGACCAAATCTTTAGCACACCAATCTAGAGTTAAATGTTGGTCGTTTGCCGGAGTCGAAGAGCAATGATGTCCTCGATAATCAAAAGTGATTACCTGATACTTTTTTGAAAAATACTCAATTTGATGGTGCCAATGTTCCTTCCGACAGGTGAGACCATAACAGAAAACCAGGGGTCTCCCGTTCCCCTGAACCTCGTAGTAAAGTGAGGTTCCATCAGAAGCTTTGAAAAGTCCTTGCCAGGCAGCCATTAAGTAATTGTATTTAATAATCTTTTATATCGCACGGTTTTTTTAAATTATTCTTTCCAAGTACACCAAAACATGGTTAAAAGCTGACGCGAGGAATAAAGCCATGACAAAAACTGATGTTTCTATCTCACCCGCCTCCGGCAAACTGGGCGTTCTGCTACCAGGCATGGGTGCTGTTTCAACTACCTTTATTGCCGGTGTCGAAGCTGTAAAAAAAGGATTGTCGGAACCCATCGGTTCCTTAACTCAAATGGGACGTTTACGTCTTGGTAAACGCAGTGAAAACCGCTCGGCTGCGATCAAAGATTTTGTTCCCTTAGCCGACTTAAAAAACTTGGTATTCGGTGGCTGGGATATTTTTCCGGATTCTGCTTATGAGGCAGCTGCGAAAGCCAAAGTTCTTGAGCCAGAACTCCTCAGCCAAATTAAAAATGAGCTTTCTCAGATAAAACCGATGCCTGCTGTTTTTGATCCCAATTACATCACTCAAATTAATGGGGAGTACGTAAAAAAAGGGAAGACCAAAATGGATCTTGCCGATCAACTCAGAGAAGACATCCGAAACTTCAAGAAAAACAACGGATGCGATCGGTTAGTGATGGTTTGGTGTGCAAGCACTGAACGCTACACAGATCCGAGCCCCTGTCATCAAACAGTCCAAGCTTTTGAAAAAGCACTGATGGAAAATGATCCGATGATTGCGCCAAGCATGATTTATGCTTACGCAGCTATTAAGGAGAGAGTTCCTTACGCAAATGGATCTCCAAACCGCAGCGTAGAAATCCCGGCTCTTCAAGAGCTGGCTCGGGAACTTCGAGTGCCTGTGTGTGGAAGTGACTTTAAAACGGGTCAGACTTTCATGAAGACCCTCGTGGCTCCGGGACTTAAGTCTCGCTTGTTGGGATTATCAGGATGGTACTCCACCAACATTCTTGGAAACCGAGATGGGGAAGTTTTGGCTGATCCTGGTTCTTTCAAAACCAAAGAAGTTTCCAAATTGTCTGTTTTAGAACAGATTTTAGAGCCAGAAACCTATCCGACTCTATACGGAAAAGTTCATCACCAAGTTCAAATTAACTACTATCCTCCTCGCGGCGATAACAAAGAAGGTTGGGATAATATCGATATCGTCGGCTGGTTGGGATACCCGATGCAGATCAAGATCAACTTCCTCTGCAGAGATAGTATTCTAGCTGCTCCAATCGTACTTGATTTGGCTCTCTTCATGGATCTTGCTCAACGAAGTAGCTTCTACGGCATTCAAGAATGGCTGTCGTTCTACTTTAAGAGCCCTTTAGCTGCAGAAGGCCTAAAACCTGAGCATGATTTACAGGTTCAGCTCTTAAAACTGCACAATACATTGCGGTTTCTAGGAAAAGAAGAACTGATCAATCACCTGGGTCTTACTTACTACGGCATTGTAGAAGAGTAAGAGCTAACGAACTGAGCAATTATAAGTAACGCTTTTCGAGGCGGAGCCCTCTACTAAGCTCTTTAAAATCTTGCAAAGTGGGTAGCCACTTTTTCTGCTGGCTTGTGGGCCGACTACGCTGGGATCTTCTTCAAAAATATCCCAATAAGCTCGTGCAGCGCTGTCTTTTCGGGGAACGAATAGAAAGTCAGGATGATTATTCTGATGCCATTCCCCTCCCGTGATCATCCATTGATCTCCAATTTTTGCGATTTCTAAATCGTAGAGGAGTACATCCCGCCCATAATTATCTCGACCGGGTCTAGGACCAAAATCCGGTGGGGTTGTCTCTACTAAATAAACTACTGTAGCAATCACACCGACTACTTTTTCAATATGCGCATCTTGAGACTCCAATCTCAAGTTTCTTAGCCGCTCGGAACCTTCACGAAATTTTCCACGAGTGAGGGGCGTTTGAAAGCGATCTTGTTTCTTAAATTTCTCGTCGTAATCCACGGCTACTTCAGACCAAGTTTTGCTTTTCGTTTCCGGCTTGAGGGGATTGAAATACTCAAACTGATATCCGACGATGGGCTGATTCCACACTTGATAATCGTAAGCTTTGTCCATCACAAACGAAGCCTTTTCTTTTCCGATCATATTTCCCAGCGCTAAGTGAAAAGTAGCTGGGTTGTTATCAAAACAGTCCTGAGAATTAATTCTTCCATTGGGAAATGTTTTTACTTTTTTCTGCTCACACCGACGTCCAACAAAATTACTTTCCCACTCTCCGTTCGCCCAAGCCAAAGTAAGCATCGCTTTGATATCGTTTGGATACCAAAGAACAGAAGTACCCTGGGGCCCTGGCCATTCAACGGGCTTTTCTGGTCGCGGAACCATGATGGAAGCCGGAGCCCAACCATGGCAAAGCCCCATCCATCCCTCCACTTCTCCCTCTTCATTCTGATACCATTCCCCCTCTTTTTTTTGCTCATTGGTTAAGGAGAATGTGATGTCCTGAATTGAGAGATCGTATTTTTCTGAAGGAGACCATCTCACAATCTCAGCCTTTATTTTCTCAGGACTTAAGTTTCCAATCTTTAGCCAAGCTTGAGGTTGGGAATAGGATGCAATAGCAGCCCGGTAATCTTCAAACCAAGTTCCTTCCGAATATCGGTAGGAGGTAAGCCCCTGTTGCATTGCCCAGTAATCATCAGACCAAAGGGGCCTGTCAGACTCTCCCTTCACCGGAATCTCGTCAGGTGAGTAAGTCACGTCTTTTACCCACGATTCGGTTAAATCAGAGACCCGATCGTCCCTCTGAAAGTCCCCCCAAAATCTCTTCTCTCCACAGGGAAAGTGAGGCGATATTTTTTTCAAAACGGCTCGGCAATACCATTCTCTATACTTCTGAGTTGCTTTTAACTGTGCTTGAAAAAGAAGTGGAGACTCATGGGATTTTAATCCGCCAAATAACTCAGTATGGGAAATGATCGGGACTCCGGTTTCGGGATCTGTTTTTGTTCCTTGAACATCCATTGCCTCAGGTTTCAAGGGCCACGAGTAAAACCCATCGAGACGTTTTCCTACTTCCAGAATCTCGTTTGGCGTTAGCTCAGTCAGATCGCTTGCGAAGAGGTTGATCGAAAAGAAAGGTAAAATAAATATAAGTAAAGACTTCATGCTCGAAAGCTGCGCTCGAAAAGATCAAGAGTCAATGATGGAAGAGCTCAAAGAAGTTGTTCGGTAAATTTGGCTCATTTTTACGTAGTGTTGGGATAACCACTTGAGCTTTTCGATCTCAGCATCGGTCAATTTGCCAACTACTTTAGCGGGACGCCCAAGAACCTTGCTATAAGCAGGAATTTTCATTCCTTGGGTGACTAGGCTTCCAGCCCCTAACAAAACAAACTCTCCTAATTCCGCGTCATCTAAAATAGTGCTCCCCATGCCGACCATACAAAAATCTTTTATCGTACAGGCATGAAGAATACAGGAATGACCAATCGTAACGTCATTTCCAATCACAGTTGGGCTTGCTTGATAGGATTCATGAATCAGAGTCAGATCTTGAATGTTAGTTCGCTCGCCAATACGAACAAAGTTTACATCGGCCCGAATCACAGAGTTAAACCAAATACTGGATTCTTTTCCAATATGAACGTCTCCGATTATTTTAGAACCCGAAGCTAGAAAAACGGTAGGGTCAATTTGGGGCTTGTGAAACAGATGCGGAAGATACGGATCCGTCTTCTCTGATGGTTCGCGGTGCTCCGACATAAAACCCTCTCAAGTTAGAGCCATTTGCTTCAGTGATTTCAACTTCGATTGTTTTTCCAACACAAGCCAGTCCGGCATTAAAGACATGAACAATCTTACCTTGGGGGTTGCGTCCAGTGAAACATTTTCCTTTTTTATCTAATGACTCGACAAGAACGTGAGTCTTGCTTCCGATGAGAGCTCGGTTTTGTCTATCGAGAATGGAATGCACCAAAGCTTGAGCCTGATACAGTCTTTCATCTTTCACTGATTCGGGAACTTCATCTCCGTACGAAACAGCTCGAGTGCCGGGTCTGGGTGAGTATTTAAACATAAATACTCCAGCAAACTCGACTTCCGCTAGCACTTTCAAAGTCTCTTTAAAGTCGGCATCCGTTTCTCCGGGGAAACCGACAATCACATCCGCTGACAGCGCGATATCTGGGCAATAATGTCGAAGTCTGGATACTTTTTCCAAATACTGACTCTGAGTATAGAGTCGAGACATCGCTTTTAGGACGGAATCGCTTCCTGCTTGGAAGGGTAAATGAAGCGCAGGACAGAGTTTAGAGATATGTCCAAACTGGGAAATGAGATCCTCGCCCAGATCTCTTGGATGAGAAGTGACATAACGAATTCTCTCAAGGCCCTCAATTTGATCTGCCTGCTCAATCAGCTGAGCCAAGTTTTCAGAGGTTCCTTTTCCGTAAGTATTAATGTTTTGCCCGAGGAAAGTAATTTCTCGAGTCCCTTTTTCTACAAAGCCGCGCACATCTGAAATCACTTCGGCAATTGATCGGCTTTTTTCTCTGCCTCGAGTGAAAGGAACAATACAGTAAGTGCAAAAATGATCGCACCCTTTCATCACAGTCAAAAATTCAGAGGGCTTTGCTCGATGAATAACTGATGGTTGGCTATAGGTTCTGTTTCGATCAGCATCAAAATTAACATCTAAAACGCGCTTGCCCTCTTTTAAGACTGTCCCCACAAGACCGCCCACTCGATCGATCGCATCGGGCCCCATAACTAAATCCAAATGTGGGACTCTTTGAAGTAGAGTTCGCCCCATCCGCTGCCCCACACAGCCCGTAATCCCAAAAACCTTATTTGGATTCTTTTGTTTAAGAGGTCTTAGCTCCCCCAGAAGACTTAACACTTTATGTTCTGATTTATCTCGAATGCTGCAGGTGTTGATCAACACCACATCCGCTTTTCTAATATCTTTTTCGAGCTGGTAGCCCTGAGCCTCCAACAGCCCTGACATTCTGTCGGAATCGTAGACATTCATTTGGCACCCAAATGTCTTGATGTAGAGGCTTTTTTTAGTTTCCGACATGGCCCCGGATTCTAGTGGCGCATTGAGTCCAGCTCAAGTATTTAATGGTCTGTCTTATGGAAACTCATGCTTTTCACATCGTATTAGTGGAGCCGGTAATCCCTCAAAATACGGGCTCCATTGCCCGACTCTGTGCTTGTACGGGGGCGGTTTTGCACCTCATTCATCCGTTAGGATTTCAAGTAGATGAGGCTTCCGTAAGACGGGCAGGATTAGATTATTGGCCCCATGTTCAGGTGAGAAACCACGATTCCTGGGATGCTTTTTTAGAGGCCGAGAAACCCAAACGCTTATTTTTCTTCAGTAAATTTGGAGACCGATCCTTTTGGAACGAATCGTTTAAGCAAAAGCCGACTTACTTTGTATTTGGAAGTGAAACCAAGGGGCTTCCCGAGCATCTTTGGAAAAGATACCCCGAGCTTTTCTTGAAAGTGCCTATGCGGACTGAAATCGTAAGAAGCTTAAACCTAGCCCAATGTGCCTCGGTCGTCCTTTATGAGGCGCTGCGTCAAGATGGGTTTTCAGCTGGGATAGGTTCTGACGAACTCTCCTGAGGCGCTGCTTGAGGCTCTAGAGGAAGAGAATCTAGAACTTCTGGGACTCGGCCACATTGATATGAAATCAGACCCGCTAGACTCTGGAGGTTGCGGTAAGTTTCATTTATTTCAGCTTGATTGATTAAGTAGCTTTCACCCGCTTTCAACCACTCTTGATAGTCTTGAGGACATCGGCTGGCTAATTCATCGTCTTGCAAAGCCCGTCGGGAAGCCTCGGAAGGTGCCCCACATAGTACCAAAGCTTCCCGACGTTGCTTTGCAATCTGCTTAATTTTTGATTGAGCGGATAGCAACTCTCGATATCGCCGCATTGATCTGCCTCTGATAGCTGCATAAATAGAACAATCTGAGCGATCTCTTAGAGTTTGAATCTGTTTTTGAGTCGGAAGATAACTCTCTTCTGCCCATACATTTCCCAAACTTCCCCAAAGAAGAAGCGTTCCCCAAATCATTCTTCTCATAAAATCCCCAAAATCCCGATGATCCTAGCTAAAGCAAAACAATTGCCATGTTTTTACAGCTGACTAGCCTTTCACCAGGTGTCGAACTTTTTGTCAGTTTCACCGGTGAAAACCACATCAAGCTAAAACTATTATACTTTATCTCTCTAAAGCTTGGACACAGGTGTCTTTGACTCTGTGTATTCTCAAAGTGCGCTTTGAAATCCTTCTCGTTTTTTTTGATTTCCCAAAATGTCCTTAAAAAACCTAGACATTTAAATTCCAACTTAAGTACCCTAGTTCTATGTTTTTCATTCGTACGTGTCTTTTGCTCGGGATTGCGTTTTCTGTTTTGAGCCCGGGAGCAACCCCCTCTGTTTGGATTATTGGAGAGAAAAGTTTAAGCTTCTACTCTCCCAGTCTAGGACTACAGAGTTTTCCTAACCTGGACGCTCAAACTAGCTTAGTAGATGAGAAAACCTGCGCTCTTTGGGTTCAATCTCAAGGACGACTATTTCAATTACAGCCAGGCATCTCAATACAAAAGGAAATTACCACTCCGGAAAATCTTCTTGGTTCCAAAACCAAAGAAAATCTCTTTCTCACTTTTTCAGACAAATTCTGGACGGTCAGAGACACAGACGGAAATGGGGTTCGCTCTTTTCCTGCGCTTGCCAATCACCCGGTTAACTTCGAAGGGGATTCATCAATTGGCTTTTGGTCATTGGACTTCAATCAGGAAAAAAACAACTTAGACCTAATTCACTTTAACTTAGATGGCCAGCGCTTTTGGTCCAAACCCGTCTCAAAAAACGTAGAATTATGGTCACAACCACGGCTAAACCTGATTCCTTCCTCAGATCAGCTTTGGATTAGTTTTACCGTTTCTTCTACATCTCACGCTTATTCTCCGTATGTAGAACTTTGGAATTCTGCAGGGGAAATGAAAAAGACTTTCCCGTTTCCAGATCGAGGGCTTCTTTTAGATGCTTGCACCACTGCAAATGAATCCTTTCTGATTTCCAGGGACATTCCTTCAAGCCCCTATACAGTTCCCCTTTTCTCCTTTTTGGAACTTCTTTCTCCCTCAACTGCTCCAAAATCAATCTACCAGGCCTTTGATAATTACCTGATTAGCTCCCTTCAGTGTCAGCCTGACGTCATCTGGACCCTTCAAAAGTCAGTTTTAGGAGGTCAAACTACTCGTTTGGTTGAATTATCTCCAAAAATGGAGGAAAAGAACGTTTTGCCCTTGAAAGAGCCGGCTTGGAAAATTCATGCTTGCTCATTACAATAAGTCCCAAGAAAGGAACATCCACCATGGTAAAAAACAGAAGAAAAACAGCTCGTAGAAAAGCAGCTCGAAAAAGAAAACTCCGCCGAGGACGTCAACAGCAACGACAAGATCCCAAATTAGCCCGAAGAAGAAAGGCTAAAAAGCGCATGACCGCAAAAAAATTACGTCGTCGCTAAAATATTTTTGCAATGGATTCAAGGGGATGTGATTTTCACATCCCCTTTCATTTGACCTTTCCCTTTTTCGTTTCATATTAGTAGTAGAAATTTAAGTGGGGTAAGCGCCAAATGGAAAACTCAAAGACGTCGTCAGTTGTAGTCCCTGAATTGTTACCCGTATTAGCCGTACGCAATACGGTTCTTTTTCCCAATGCTGCTGTTCCTCTAGTTGTCGGCCGCAAAAAAAGTGTAGAAGCCGTTAGGGCTTCAAAAAAAATGGGAGATATTGTCCTTGTCGTCACTCAACGCGATGGAAGCATTGATGACCCCAAGACCTCTGACCTCTATCAAGTAGGGGTTGTTTGCCACATTTCAAAAGTGACCGAGATTGAAAAAGATAATTTTCAGGTCATTGTTAACGGTCTATTCCGATTTAAGGTTTCTGAATACCTTGAAGAAAATGGATTTATTTCGGCTCAGGGGCAACAGCTTCCTGAAGTCTCATCTACCCTCACCTCTCGGATAGAAACCCTCTCTGAAGAGATCAAAAGCCTAACTCGGGGAATCCTCAAACTCGCTGCTGTATCGGGAAGAGAAGGAATTATCAAAATTTTGGCCCAACTGACCGATCCGGGACAAATTGCTGATCTTGCAAGTACTCTGTTGCACTTACCTGTCTCGCAAAAACAGGAATTATTAGAAATGATGGATGTAGAACAGCGCCTTCTTAAGCTTCTCGAGCATCTTGTTCGGGAAAAAAACCGGTTGGAAATTCAAAATGAAATTCAATCTAAACTTGCTGAAAAGATGAGCAAGGATCAGCGAGATCATCTTTTAAGAGAACAAATGCGGGCGATTAGCGAAGAGCTTGGCGAGGAGAAATCCCCTAGTGAAGACTTCTCCAAACGAATTGAAGATGCGGGACTCCCTCCGGATGTTTTGAAAGTTGCAAAAGAAGAAGCGCAAAGACTTGCTCAAGTTCCCCGTTCTTCTCCTGAGCATCAAGTGATTCGTACCTATCTAGAACTTTTGGTTTCGCTTCCTTGGAGTAAGAGCACGGGATTGTCTAGCGAGCAAATTGACTTAGCCAAAGCTAAGGAAGTTCTAGATAAGGACCACTATGGCCTGGAGAAAGTTAAAACACGAATTCTTCAATTTCTTGCAGTAACAAAGCTGAAAAAAGACATGAAGGGGCCTATTCTTTGTTTGGCTGGCCCTCCCGGAGTGGGCAAAACCAGCATGGCCAAGAGTATTGCTACTTCATTGGGGAGAAGCTTTGTCCGCATGAGTTTAGGAGGCGTCCGAGACGAAGCTGAAATTCGAGGACACCGAAGAACCTATATTGGAGCCATGCCCGGCAGAATTATCCAGAGCTTGAAACGAGCTGGGGTCAACGATCCCGTCATTTTGCTCGATGAAGTAGACAAAATTGGAATGGATTTCCGAGGGGATCCAGCAGCTGCACTGTTGGAGCTTTTGGACCCAGAGCAAAATCACACTTTCACTGATCACTATTTGGATGTTCCGTTTGATTTATCACGCGTCTTTTTTATTACTACAGCTAACATGCTAGATACTATTCCCGCAGCTCTTCGCGACAGATTAGAAATCATCGAAATGTCTAGCTATACCAAATCAGAAAAGAGCCATATCGGAATGGATCACTTGATTCCAAAAGTGCTGTCAGAACACGGAATGAACAAAGATCAAATCGTGATACAACCCCCTGCTCTTGATGCATTAATTGAAGGGTATACGCGGGAAGCGGGAGTTCGACAATTAACCAGAGAACTCGCCAATGTGATCCGCGCTTCGGCAACTGAAGTGATCAAACCAGAAGCCGCTCTGCCCATTGAGATCACTCGCCATAAGTTAGAGGATATCTTGGGCCCACAAAAATATTTCACCGAAATGACAATCGATCAGGGAAAGCCTGGGGTTGTTACTGGTTTAGCTTGGACTCCGATTGGTGGGGAAATCCTTCATGTCGAGGTCACCAAAATGGAAGGGAAAGGCAATTTGATCTTAACGGGTCAATTAGGTGAGGTGATGAAAGAATCTGCTCAGATCGCACTAAGCCTTCTCAGAAGCCAAGTCAAAAAACATTTTCCCATCCATTTCGACAAAGTCGATTTTCATATACACGTTCCCGCAGGGGCTATTCCCAAAGATGGTCCTTCGGCGGGAGTGGCCATTTTTCTGGCCCTTTCGTCTCTAGTTCAAAATAAGGCGATTGATTCAAAGTTGGCTTGCTCTGGAGAAATCACGCTGCGCGGATCGATTTTACCCGTTGGTGGCATTAAGGAAAAGGTGCTGGCTGCCCATCGAGCGGGAGTAAAACGTGTGATTTTGCCTGAACGAAATCAATCTGATTTGCGGGACGTATCTGAAGAAGTAAAAAGAGAGCTAACGTTTCATTTTGTGAAAGACGTCTATGAGTTGTTAGCTCTTGCTGACTTGAAAGCAATCGCACTCGCAGGCGTTCCCTTGCCCCCCGGAACTGGCTCGGGACTAGGAACTGAAACCTCTGTACCGCACTAATTAATGAGATTTTCTCAGACTTGAAATTCGTCTCCAGGGAGCGGGATGGGAATAGGTCAGAAACTCAATGATCACGTTTGGGCAAAAAAGCCCTCGGTTTTGAAATGTTAAGCGCTCAAGAGCCGAGGCCAACAAATCTCCCGAATTAAACTTTTCCTTGGCAAACCGATCAGCCAACCGTTCCCGCCAACGACTGAATCCATTGAGTTGAATTCCCAAAGGCCACTGAATCACAGATAAAACAACGAAAAACATCAAGACTCCAAAAGGGTGTGTTCGATCTATTTTAAAGGCATCGAAAATCAACTCCTCGCAAAGAAGTTGCGAAAAAAAGAAACTTATAAAAAGAACAATTGAGGAAAACACTATCCCTTTGATGAGATCCCCATGAACCTGATGCCCCAGTTCGTGAGCGAAAACTGCTTCTACTTCCTCAAGGGGAAAGTTTTTGTAGAGGGTATCTCCAATGAGAATTTTTTTTGTTTTGCCAATTCCCACAAAAGCTGCGTTGCCTTTTTCCGTTTTTTCACCCATTCCCAAATGGTAAACGTCCTCAACTTTTACTCCAAACCGATCAGAGAGGGCTAATAGGCGTGCTTTTAACTCCCCCTCTTCCAACGGTTTTAATTTAAAAAAGAGAGGAATCAAAACAACAGGCGCAAGCTGCGCTAAAATCACAGATAAAAGAACAAAACAGATGTAAGTCACTAGCCACCAACGATCACCAGCTACTCTGAGACTGAAAACCACAACGGCTAAAGCCAAGAATCCGATCACCCCTCCTACACCGTACCCTTTTAATCTGTCACCAAACCAGGAAAGATAAGACTGCTTAGAAAGATGGTGCGCCCTCTCAATCCAGTGATGAGAGATGGAAAACGGCAACGAAACTAGCTCCCAGAGAAGAGCTAAAGCCCCAAAATAAACTGTCCATAGAGCCAACGAAGAAAGCCCCCAAGACTGAAGAATCTGCTCTAATCGAACAAACCGGTGGGTTACGATAAAAGATAAAAATAAAAGGGTACTCAAGATTTTTGATGATATTCCTAAAATCCGGTGACTCCACAGGTACGGTCGGATTTGTTTATCATGTTCCAACCACGGTAGGGGAATGTTCTTATTAGCAAATATCATATTAGTTTAAGTAAGCCTCTAAAACAGTTTCTGGATTTCCTTCACTTTGAATTGAACCCTCGTTGAGCCACAAAAGACGAGAACAGAATAATTTTATCTGGGAAATATTATGGCTCACAAATAAAAAAGATTTTCCCCGTTCCTGTTCTTTTTGAACCCGCTCAAAACATCGTAGCTCAAAATCCCGATCGGCCACCTCTAGGACCTCGTCCAATAACAAAAAATCTGCATTGGAATGAAGGGCCACTGATACAGCTAAACGATACTGCATCCCCTGAGACAGCTTTTTTACTGCAAGCGAGTGACGGTCTTTTAATTGGGAAAAATCGAGTATTTCTCCCATGCGGTCCTCTACTTCATTTTTTCGCATCCCCAAAAAAACTCCATTGAGAAGTGCGTTTTCTCGAACGCTTAGGTCAGGATGAAAACCCGAACCGACTTCGAGTACGGAAGCCACTTTTCCTTCTACCCAAGCCTCACCTTCACTCGGATCAGTCAATCGGGATAAGAGACGTACCAAAGTAGATTTCCCAGCACCATTTGAGCCAACCAACCCTAAAACTTCTCCCTTCTTTATTTCGAAGGTTAAGTCCTTAACAGCCCATAAGGTCCCCTCAAGGGGTCCTTGCCTGGAAGGTTTAGATACTTGTCCATTCAGCTCGCCCATCTGGCGACGGCAGATTCGATTCCACTGCTCTCGAAAGGCATCCTGTAAAGAAGAACGGCTTTTTCTTTGGCTAAAATACCACTTCGATAAGCCCTTTGCCCGGACTCTCACGTTGTTTTCAGAGGGAATCAACACAAGTTCTCTCTACTGTTTGGAACAACATCGTTCCTGATATTGAAATAATTAAAGTGAACAAAACCGATGGAAGCCAATCGCTAGGAGTAAACGTCCCCACCCCCAGAATCCCCAATCGAAACCCTTCAATGATAATCGTTAACGGATTCAGCTTAATAATCCACTGCCAATCCGAGGGAATAGCGGACAAGGGATAGGATACAGGAGTTGCATAGAGCCAGAGCGGAGCGATCAGACTCCAAACGTGGTGAAAGTCTCGATATTTTACGCTCAAAGCCGAAATCCAAAGCCCCAAACCAAAACTCAACAAAACCAATTGGACGAGAAGCACGGGAAGAAGAAGGACTAAAATATCTGGCCTCGTATCTGCCCCCTGCACCACAAAATAAAAATAACAAATTGCCAAAACTCCACTTTGAATTCCCATTGAAACCAAGGAGGACAAACAATAAGAGAAGGGAAGAATGAGTCGAGGAAAAAATACTTTTTTAAAGAGCCCTGAATTAGCAACTAAAGTCATGGAAGTAGAGTTCAGGCACTGTGAGACATAGTTCCATACAACAAGACCTGTTAAATAGAACAAGGGAGCTGGAACCCCATCAGTCGATAATTTCAATCCCTTAGAAAAAATCACTACAAAAACTAAGGCTGTCACCAAGGGCTGAAAAATAAACCAAAGAGGTCCCAAAACAGTCTGACGATATTTCGAAACAATATCTCTGCGAATCCACAACCCAAGAAGATCTCGGTATTGGTAGAGAAGCTTCCAGTCTATCCCCACCACTGAGTTTCGAGGTCTGATCAGAGTTCGCAATGAAGCCCCTAATTTGTCTTTGCCAAAAGATTTAAAGCTGATCCGGCTTTAAACCACTCAATCTGTTCCGCAGTCAGCGAATGATTAAGGTGTAGTTTTTCTTCTTTTCCATTTTTATGGTGGAGCACCAAAGCAACTGGTTTTCCAGGGGCTAATTCTTTAAGCCCCAAAAGACTCAAATGGTCCTCTTCGTGGACTTTCTCATAGTCACTGGGCTGAGAGAACGTAAGAGGTAAAATTCCCTGCTTTTTGAGATTTGTTTCATGAATTCGGGCAAAGCTCTTCGTGATTACCGCTGCAGCTCCTAAGAATCGAGGAGACATCGCTGCGTGCTCACGGGAACTGCCCTCACCATAGTTATCATCTCCAACCACAACCCACCGCAACCCTTTGGCTTTGTAGTTTCGAGCAATCGCTGGAAAAGACTGGGAGGTCTCGCCAGTTTCAAGGTTTTTTCCCTTACCAGCTTCTTGGGTAAAAGCGTTGATAGCTCCGGTGAACATGTTGTCACTGATATGATCTAAATGGCCGCGGTACTTGAGCCAAGGACCTGCAGGAGAAATATGATCCGTTGTGCACTTCCCTTTAGCTTTCAAAAGAAGCGGCAACTGGACAAAGTCTTTCCCATCCCAAGGTTCAAAAGCCTTGAGCAACTGGAGTCTTTCACTCTGAGGAGAAACTTTGACTTCCACTTGAGCGCCACTTTCAGGCGGTTTTACGTAGCCAGAGTCAGCAAACTGAAATCCCTTTTGTGGGAGTGGATTTACTTTTTTGGGGGCTTCGAACCGGAATTTTTTTCCACCCGCTCCGTCCAACTCATCCGTGATTGGATTAAAAGTTAATCGTCCCCCTAACGCGATTCCAATCACAGTCTCGGGGCTTCCAATAAAGCTGAGCGTAGAAGGGTTGCCATCGTTTCGAGCTGGAAAATTGCGATTGAAAGAACTGATAATAGAGTTCGTTTCGCCTTTTTTGATGTCATCGCGTTTCCACTGACCGATACAAGGGCCACAGGCATTGGCCAAAACGGTTGCACCAATCGCTTCGAGTGCTGCCATTTGTCCGTCGCGCTTAATCGTCTCATAAATTTGCTCAGACCCGGGAGAAACCAAAAAGGGGATGGGCATTTTCAGGCCGGCTTGAGCTGCTTGACGAGCTAAATCGGCAGCACGGCTAATATCTTCATAAGAAGAGTTCGTGCAGCTTCCGATCAGCGCAGAGGTTAATTTTTCTGGCCATCCATTCTTTTTTACATCCTGACCTAATTGAGAAAGAGATCGAGCCACATCGGGAGAATGCGGTCCCACCACTTGAGGTTCAAGTTTTGAAAGATCAATTTCAATGACTTGATCAAAATACTTTTGGGG
>RFNV01000099.1 GCA_009927005.1 Pseudomonadota bacterium | reverse complement strand
CAGGGGAGATGCTAGAGCTTGTCTGGGTGAAAGTGCTGGTCCCAGCGGTTGTGACAGCTGCCACTTGGAAGTCGTAAGAAGAGCCATTCGTAAGACCCGTGACAGTGGCGGTGGTATTGGTAGAAGTACCGTCACTAGATGTGCTCCATTCACTCTCTGATGAAAGCTTGTACTGAACGAGGTAATCCGTAATCGCACTTCCGCCCGTATCAGAAGGCGCAGTCCAAGAGAGTGAAACTTCGGCGTTGCCGGCAGTACCACTGACTGATGTGGGAGCACTGGGAGCGACTGCTTCTCCGCCACCATCCGTAATCGTCCAGCCTTTGCCGCCGGGGACTGCGTTTGTGAGTGAGGCTCTCGCTGCTAGAACTGCAGCGCTTTGAGAGTATTTTGCGCTTCCGGCACTGAATGCGACACCCGTTTTCGCATTCTGAGCGCTCCAACCAAGAAGAATCGGGTCGTAGTTCGTGCGAGTGAGGCCGGAGGATTGGAACATGGAGGACATTTTAGTGACATTGGCGACGTTCCACGAGCCAACATCTTGGTTGAAGGCGGATGCGCCAGAGAACATCGAGCTCATATTCGTCACATTCGAAGTGTTCCAAGTCGAGATGTTTTGGTTAAAGGCGGATGCGTACGAGAACATCAAGCCCATATTCGTCACATTCGAAGTGTTCCAAGTCGAGATGTTTTGGTTAAAGGCGGAAGCGACATAGAACATCCGGCTCATATTCGTCGCATTTGAAGTGTTCCACGTAGAGATGTCTTGATTGAAGGCGGAAGCGTAATAGAATAGCCAGCTCATGTTCGTCACCTGGGCGGTATTCCAATCTCCAATGTCTTGGTTGAAAGCGGAAGCGTTCTCGAACATCCCGGTCATATTCGTTACGTTAGAAGTATTCCAGTTTCCAATGGCTTGGTTAAAAGCTGAAGCATAAACGAACATTTGGCTCATATTCGTTACGTTAGAAGTATTCCAGTTTCCAATGTCTTGGTTAAAAGCGGATGCGGATTGGAACATCCCGCTCATATCCGTCACATTCGACGTGTTCCAGGAGCCAATGTCTTGGTTAAAGGCGGATGCGGCATGGAACATGTAGCCCATACTCGTCACCTTCGACGTGTTCCAAGTAGAGATATTTTGGTTAAAGGTGGATGCGGAATAGAACATGTAGCCCATACTCGTCACATTCGAAGTGTTCCAAGTCGAGATGTCTTGGTTAAAGGCGGAAGCAAAAATGAACATCGCGCCCATATTCGTCACAGCGGAAGTGTTCCAATTGGCCATGCTTGGGGCGGTGGTGAGTGAGGAGCAACCACTGAATGCCCCAATCAAATTCGTCGTCCCCGTGAGGTCTAGCGCATCAGTTGCGGTAATCGTGAGGTTATTCGCGCCAGAGAAGTAACTTTCGTTATTACCCAGTCTCAAT
>RFNV01000328.1 GCA_009927005.1 Pseudomonadota bacterium | reverse complement strand
CAGGAACGGGAGGCTTTAGCACAAACTCTTCTCCGGTCACCCCTCAAGGTCCCTTTGTATCAACTTGGAAAACCAATAACACAAGCACAGGAAGTTCAACTGCTACCCAGGTACGACTCCCCTTAGAGAGCACAGGAACCTACAACTTCACTGTCGATTGGGGCGATGGTTCGACTAATACGATCACAACCTGGAACGATACGAACACAACTCACGCCTATGCCGCAGCGGGAACTTACACGGTCACTATCACCGGCACCATACTAGGTTTTCGCTTTAATAACACTGGCGATCGACTGAAGCTCACCGAGATCTCAAAGTGGGGGCCGCTAAATCTCGGGAACAATGGAAATTACTTTTATGGTGCAACTAATCTGACGATTACTGCAACTGAAGCCTTGGATCTCACAGGAACCACCAATCTCGCAGGGGCATTCCGTTCTTGCACTTCTCTTATCACTGCCCCCAGCATGGCAAATTGGAATACCGCCAATGTCACCGACATGAACTACATGTTCTCTGGGGCCAATAAATTTAATCAAGATATCGGAAGTTGGAACACGGCCAAGGTCACCAATATGGGTGCCATGTTTTATCTCTCCACGGTATTTAATCAGCCTATCGGTAACTGGAACACCAGTAATGTGACCAGCATGGGGTGGATGTTTCAAGGAGCTGCAGCTTTCAACCAAGATATTGGAAATTGGAATACTGTTAATGTCACTGATATGTCGTATTTGTTTGCTTCTGCGAGCAACTTTAATCAAAACATTTCTGGTTGGAACACCAGTCATGTGATCGGTATGAACGGAATGTTCAATGCTGCCAGCAAATTTAACCAGCCTATCGGTAACTGGAATACCAACAATCTAACGAATATGAGTTTCATGTTCGAGAATGCATCCGTTTTTAATCAAGACATCAGTAATTGGAATACGTCAAACGTGACGACTTTCAACCGATTGTTCAATGGCGCGTCTGCTTTTAACCAAAATATCGGCTCCTGGAACACTTCGAACGTGACCAATATGAACCAAACTTTTAATTTCGCCTCAGCATTCAATCAAGGTATTTCTAATTGGAATACGACGAATGTCACCAATATGTACGCCATGTTTCGGGGAGCCAATGCTTTCAATCAAGACATTGGAAATTGGGATGTTTCCAATGTTACTGAAATGTCTGCCATGTTTACTTCGGCTGGGAACTTCAACCAGAATATTGGGAATTGGAACACTGCTAACGTTACAAGTGCGTGGGGT
>RFNV01000101.1 GCA_009927005.1 Pseudomonadota bacterium | reverse complement strand
TGAACGACGTAATCTGTTATCGAAGCACCGCCGTTACTAGCAGGTGCACTCCAGGTGAGTGAGACTTGCGTGTTGCCAGCAGTGCCTGACACGCTTGTGGGGGCATCGGGAGTGGTCGCAGGTGTGACCGGCGTCACACTCGCGCTATTGCTGCTCTCACTGCCTGTCCCCGCTGAATTGGTAGCTGCGACTCTAAAAATATAAGCAGTTCCATTAGTGAGCCCTGTGACTGTCGCGCTCGTGCTGGCCGATGTTCCATCTGCGAACGTCGTCCAAGTGCTTCCGCTATCAGAAGAATACTGAACGACGTAATCTGTTATCGAAGCACCACCGTTACTTGCTGGTGCACTCCAAGTGAGTGCGACTTGCGTGTTGCCAGCAGTGCCCGAGACCGATGTGGGAGCGCCGGGAGTGTCTAACTCTAACGAAGAGGGAAGCACACACCTCACCGACCGAGAGTCGCCGTAATAGATGCCGAAGCTATCCGTCCCCGACCACCCCCAATGACTGCCGGTGAAGTAGTGGCTGGACGAGGCCGTCCAGGTATAGCTTGAATGGCTTGGCACGCCGTTCTCGCTGCCGGCCCAAGTGGGGGTTGAAATGCCGTCCCCGGTGGGGAGATAGTCAGCCATCCAAGACTCATCATAGGTCATCCCCGTTTCATAAACGGTCGGTAGCCGCATACCTTTATCAGCACAGGTTTTGATATTGCCTTCAAAGTAGGAAGAGCTGGTTCCACGGCCGGTAGCGGGTCGGTTCCAAGTCTGTAGCCAATCTTCAGCTTCGGTACCGCTTGTTCCAGCTGCATCCAATGTTTGCGCGGCATTCCCCGAATCGTAGTACAGACATCTTCCCGTTGCAGTCATCACACTGTGACTTAAGAAAACGTGAGTCGGGCAGACACGGCCTGCGATTTGCCCAATGTACGTAGAGCTTGTGAAATCGGTTGCGCTAAATGCAGTGCCCGCTCTTGTTAACTGCTTCTGCCAGCCGTTTGCTACAAGCCCTGTGGCGTTCAGAATACGATTGCCGCTTTTTTCCCTCCAAATTTTAAATCCGCTTGAGCCATTCGCATACTCAAGTGCAAGGGTAGAACCATCGGGACCCAAGCGTTCGGTCCCAATCGCTAAGCTCTGTGCATCCGTG
>RFNV01000102.1 GCA_009927005.1 Pseudomonadota bacterium | reverse complement strand
GTGGGTGTGATGCTAGAGCTTGTCTGGGTGAAAGTGCTAGTACCTGCAGTGTTCTTAGCTGCCACTTGGAAATCATAAGAAGAGCCATTCGTAAGGCTCGTGACAGTGGCGGTGGTATTAGTAGAAGTACCGTCACTAAACGTGCTCCAAGTACTATCTGATGAAAGCTTGTACTGGACGATGTAATCCGTAATCGCACTGCCTCCCGTATCAGAAGGTGCTGCCCAAGAGAGTGAAACTTCGGCGTTGCCGGCAGTCCCACTGACTGATGTGGGAGCACTGGGAGCGACTGCCTCTCCGCCACCGTCCGTAATCGTCCAGCCTTTGCCGCCAGAAGCGACTGCAGTAGTGAGAGTGGACCTTGCTGCTAGGACCGCAGCGCTTTGAGAATACTTTGCACTTCCCGCGTGGAATGTGACACCCGTTTTTACATTCTGAGCGCTCCAACCCAAAAGAATCGGGTCGTAATTGGTGCGGGTGAGCCCGGAAGAATCAAACATGGAAGACATGGTGGTGACATTTACAACATTCCAAGATCCCAAATTCTGATTAAATGCGGTGGCGCTTTTGAATATCCAAAACATATTCGTCACATTTGCAGTGTTCCAAGAGCCAATATTTTGGTTAAAGGCGAGTGCGGTAAAGAACATCCCGTTCATATTCGTCACATTCGAAGTGTTCCAAGATCCGATGTTTTGGTTAAAGGCAATTGCGGAAGAGAACATAGAGCTCATATCCGTCACATTCGAAGTGTTCCATGTAGAGATGTTTTGGTTAAAGGCATTTGCGGAATTGAACATAGAGCTCATACTCGTCACATTCGAAGTGTTCCAGGTAGAGATGTTTTGGTTGAAGGCGGATGCGGAAGAGAACATCCGGCTCATATTTGTCACATTCGAAGTGTTCCAGGAGCCGATATTTTGGTTAAAGGCGGATGCGGAATTGAACATCCAGCTCATATTCGTCACATTCGAAGTGTTCCAAGTAGAGATGTCTTGGTTGAAGGTGGATGCGGATTGGAACATGTAAGACATATTCGTCACATTCGAAGTGTTCCAAGAGCCAATATTTTGGTTAAAGGCCGATGCGGAAAGAAACATCCAGCTCATACTCGTCACATTCGAAGTGTTCCAAGAGCCGATATTTTGGTTGAAGGCGGATGCGTAATAGAACATCAGATCCATATTCGTCACTTTCGAAGTGTTCCAAGTAGAGATGTTTTGGTTGAAGGTGGATGCGGAAGTGAACATAAAGCTCATATCCATCACATTCGAAGTGTTCCAAGAGCCGATGTTTTGGTTGAAGGCGGATGCGGAACGGAACATCGCGTACATATTCGTCACATTCGAAGTGTTCCAAGTCGAGAGGTCTTGGTTAAAGGCGGTAGCGATGTAGAACATCTGGCTCATATTCGTTACATTCGAAGTGTTCCAATTGGCCATGCTAGGTGCAGTGCTGAGTGAGCTGCAATTGTAAAATGCTTGATACAAACTCGTCGTCCCCGTAAGGTCTAGCGCATCGCTTGCGGTAATGGTGAGGTTACTTGCACCATAGAAGTAGCTGCCGTTATTTCCCAGTCGCAACGATCCAAACTTCGAAATATTCGTAATTTTTTGTCGGTCTCCAGTGTTATTAAACCTAAACCCAGTAATCGTGCCGTTAATGGTGACGGTGTAAGTACCCGCTGTCGCATAAGTGTGCGTTCGATTTGCGTCGGTTCCACTCGTAATCGTATTCGATGTCCCGTCCCCCCAATCGACCGTGAAGTTGTAAGTCCCTGTGCTTTCAAGGGGGAGTGTGATTTGGTTGGAAGCGGAAGTGCCAGCATTATTCGTCTTCCAAGTGGAGACGAAAGCTCCTTGTGGAGTCATGCTTGCGCTCTGAACACTGTAACTTCCAGTTCCCACCGCATTTACTGCCGCCACACGAAAAACGTAACCCACATTTCCAATAAGCCCTGTGACCGTAGCGCTGGTGCTTGTCGATGTAGCGTCTGGGAATATTGTCCAGGCCTCCTCGCCAGCGCTTGTTAACTTATACTGAATCACATAATCCGTAATCGCACTTCCCCCATTGCTACTGGGCGCAGTCCAGCTGAGTGCTACTTGCTCATCTCCTGCAGTGCCTGTGACTGATGTGGGGGCTCCGGGAGTGGTTGCTGGAGTGACTCCTAGGGAGCTTTCGCTATAGGTTCCAGCCCCTGCTGCATTCACTGCTGCTACTTGGAAAGTATATTCTGTT
>RFNV01000153.1 GCA_009927005.1 Pseudomonadota bacterium | reverse complement strand
TCACCCTCTTTTAGGTCGGTAAGAATTGCTTGATGAGAACGAGCGATTTCTTTGTAACTTAGCTTTTGAAAAAGAGGTTTACAGTCCGAAAAGGCAAGGCGAGAAAGATGCGTCAAAAAAATGACTGTCCAACCGACGTACCGCATTTCCCCATTCCTCCATTCGCTTGAGTCTTCATCGAAACCCAATCGTATTGAAAGAATGCAAGCCGTATTCCAGGGGTGGACTTCGCTGGGAAAAGCTATCTCTTGATTCAAGTGGGGACAAAAGCGAAAAAGTGCCTTTTTGGGGCACCAAGTGCCTAACAAGTTTTAGGAAGATGTGAAGCACTGACAAATTTTCAATAAAACGGTATCCTTTGAAAATCGTGGAGCCCATTCAATTAAATAAAGCCCAGAGCGATCTGAGATGCTTTACTGGGCTTCTTCCCGAACTGGATGAACTTTTAGAGTTAAGCCCACTCATTGGCGAATTTGGTTCCCTAAAGTTATTGGGAGAAGTCTACTGCGGTGAGCGTGTGTTTCCCTTAATAGGAGTTGTCCTAGGAACACTCGACAAATCCGCACCCACTTTCAGCGTCTGCTCAGGGGTACACGGACTTGAGAGAATTGGAAGCCAAGTGAGTTTGTCTTATCTCAGAACGTTTTTAAATTTCCTTCAGTGGGACAAGGGCACTCAAGATACTTTACAAAAAAGCCGGTTCGCTTTTTTTCCAGTAGTAAATCCGGTGGGAATGTTCTTAAAAAGAAGGTCCAACGGGCAAGGGGTCGATCTCATGAGAAACGCCCCCGTGACAGGTGAAAACATATCCCCCTTTTCACTCTATAGTGGTCATCGAATCTCTCCCCTGCTTCCTTGGTACCGAGGATCGTCTGATGCTCCCATGGAGTATGAAGCTCAAGTGTTATGTCAGTTTATTCAGGAGGAGGTTTTTCCTTCACGGCTCTCCATCAACATAGATGTTCACTCAGGCTACGGGGCTAAAGATAGATTTTGGTTTCCCTACGCAAAAACAAAGACCCCCTTTAATCATTTAGCCGAAGTATTTTCTCTCAAAAATCTCTTCGATAAAACCTACCCCAATCATGTTTATCGAATCGAGCCTCAGTCTAGCCAGTATGTCACTCACGGAGATCTTTGGGACTACCTTTACGATCACCATCAACAACAAAAGTCAGGTAAGATTTTCCTTCCTTTCTGTCTTGAAATGGGTTCGTGGCTATGGGTGAGAAAAAA
>RFNV01000366.1 GCA_009927005.1 Pseudomonadota bacterium | reverse complement strand
TAGTTGTGTTTCAGATGCGATTGTGCATGATAATACATCGCCTACTGGAAGTATTAGCATTGCAGGAGGTGCAAACTATACCAACGTTGCGTCACCCTACACGGTGAGCTTAACTCTAAATGCTTCGGATACAAATCTCTATGAAATGTATGTCACCAACTCTGCGGGATGTGGTACCGGTGGAAACTGGGTTGATTATTCTTCAACGATAAATCACAACTTGGGTCAGAATAATAGTACAGCAACGGTTTATGTGAAGTTTCGTGATTACGCTCTTAATGAAAGTAGCTGTGTTTCAGATACGATTGTGCATGATAATACAGCACCTACTCTTGATAGTCTCACTCCTGCAACAGGGCCTGTGAACCCAGTTCCTTCAACGGTGGTCGCAACTTTTAGTGAAGCCATGACAAATGTGGCTACTAACAAATTTGCAATCACTGGAACCTGTACTGCCCCGCCCACGGTTTCTCAAGTTACGATGAGTTCTGGAAATACAGTTGCTACTGCAACTCTTTCTGGTGCCGCTTGCACCGACGGCCAAACCGTGATTGTCACAGTTAATCCCGCGAACGTAACTGATGTAGCAGGAAATGCTGGAACAGGGGCCAGCGCGGCAAGGACTTATACTTTCGTTTCAAATACCTGCGGAGACTCGGGCGATGGTTGCTACGATGATGATTCTGCCAAAGCTCTTGGGTTTGCAATCGTTACAGATGGTAATCAAAACAGCTCCAATCCAACTTTTATCGAATATAAAAACGCTGATTCCTCTTGCGCTGGAGGGAGCTGCTTTAAAGTGTGGTGGCAAGTTGGAGCAAACCGCATTTTAAATTCTTCAGGTCTTTGGACGAATGGAGGAGTCTCTGATTGGCAAAGAAAGTTAAACCGAAGTGGGGTTGGAAGTAGTGGCGACTACATTTTAGCTGCCGATATCGAAGACCTTGAAGGAAGGGTGTGTCCTGGAAAAACCTCAGGCTCTGGTGTGTTTATCGGTTTCGACAATATGGTCGATAGCACGCGCTGTCTTTACTACGATTCGGGGAATGCGGCGCAAAGCTTGGATGCTGCTTGCCCCGGCCAAAACTGCACAAGTCCACTTGTGCCTAATGAAGCTTCCGATTGGCTGCAGTATTGGGACCAAGCCGCCACCGGCGGTGGAGCTAGCGATTCTTACTATGAAGGCAATATAAAAACTTGTGCTGATAAAGGGATGAGGCTACCTACACTTTATGAAACCGCAGCGACGATCAATCCTTTTGGCGGAACCGATTGGCAACCCACGGGTGATAGCCTTACCCCTACTACCCACCCCACTTGGGCCGGCAGCACGAATGGCGTGCCGAGTTATTTGGGCTCTAGCTGGACGGCCTCGGCCTTCACCTACAACACCGGTGGTTATTGGGGGTGGTCGGGGACCAGTGGCGACTACTACTACGGTTACTACGGCTCCTATTACGTCAGGTGTGTCCTTCCTTGAGGGGTTTTGTTTTTCCCGGAGACTTTGAAACTTGAATTTTGAAATTTGATTTTTGGGTTTTTGAAATTTTTTGCCGCAACATCAAGCCTAAGGGATGCTGTCTCCGGTCGGTTACATTGCTCATAGGGAGCTAGTTACCCTCAATAATTTGTTTCTTAGCCAGAACCTAACCAATACCCTTGGATTCGCCCCTTGGACTTTTGACAAAACCACCTATTTTCAGTATATACTGATAATAATGAGGTTTGACTGGGATCATCTTAAAGCCGAAAAAAATCTTAAAAAGCATGGCGTTTCCTTCGAAGTTGCCATTACGGCCTTTGACGATCCCTTTGCATTGATCACAGTGGATGAAAAGCACTCAAGAACTGAGAAACGTGAATGGTTGCTTGGAGAATCTGATTCGGGAGTGCTGGTTGTGATTTTTACGATACGGCAGCCAGGAAATATTTATCGGTTGATCAGTGCTCGATT
>RFNV01000103.1 GCA_009927005.1 Pseudomonadota bacterium | reverse complement strand
GTCTCCACTTGGAAGACGGATAACACGAGCACAGGAAGTTCGGCTTCCAATCAAATCACACTCCCTCTTGAAAGCACAGGTACTTACGACTTCACAGTTGATTGGGGAGATGGCACTCAAAATACAATTACGAGTGGCACTGACGCCAATCGAACGCACACCTATGCCACAGCAGGTACTTACACCGTCACCATCAACGGCACGATTACTGGGTTTAGATTTAATAACACTGGAGACCGACAAAAAATTACAAATATTTCGAAATTCGGTCCTCTAAGACTCGGAAATAACGGCAGCTACTTCTACGGTGCAAGTAACCTCACCATTACCGCCACCGATTCGCTCGATCTCACTGGGACTACTTCTCTTGCAAGTGCCTTTAGAAATTGCACTGGGCTATCCAATGCTCCCAGCATGAAACTGTGGGATGTAAGCAACGTTACGGATATGAGTGCGATGTTTTCTGGCGCCAGAACTTTTAATGAAGATATTACTAGCTGGAATGTAGGAGCTGTGACGACGATGTCTATGATGTTTGATAATGGCTGCGGTAATCCAGCTCAAATGCCTGGGTTTGTTTGCAATAATGCAGGCACTAGTTCTAGTTTTAATCAAAATATCGGCAATTGGAATGTAGCTAATGTGACCAGCATGAGCTACATGTTTTACGGGAACCGAGTATTTAATCAAAATATTGGTAATTGGAATGTTTCTAAGGTCACTAGCATAGCCGCCATGTTTCTTTACGCGAGTGCATTCAACCAAGGTATTGGGCAATGGGATGTCTCGAACGTAACTGATATGACCTATACGTTCATGGGGACCTCAGCCTTTAATCAAAATATTGAGAATTGGAATGTTTCCAAGGTAACTAGTTTTATGAGTGCTTTTGCGAACGCTTCAGCCTTTAACCAGGACATCAGCAAATGGAATGTCACTAGTGGTACTTCCGTTTGGCACATGTTGAATGGAGCCACTGCATTTTCCCGTTCAAACTATGATGCTCTTCTTTTAGGTTGGAGCGCCCAGAATGTTAAAACGGGCCTTTCGTTTCACGCAGGGAGTGCCAAATATTCTCAAAGCGCTGCGGTCCTAGCTGCAAGGGCTACTCTTACCAATGCCACAGCTTCCGGCGGCAAAGGC
>RFNV01000185.1 GCA_009927005.1 Pseudomonadota bacterium | reverse complement strand
CTATCAATAGGCTGCGTTATTGTTATAAACGGATAATCGCGGTATTGGTTTTCGTTGTATGCGGGTGCTCTAGACATTATGTACCTATCGCTCTTATCTCTAAACCGCCGTCAGTTTGCACCACCCGTATAATCGTGTCTTCTGTAATGTTATCGCCTACAGTGATATTAAAGTTACCGTATTGATCAGGCGGGCAGCCGTTGATGGTTAAGAAGAAACTTGGTGGAATAAATTTAGCCGTCGGTAAACATTCGATTCTTCGGTAAAGAGGGTCACCGACAGCATTTACTGTAATTACATCGTCCGCTACGGTAAGTGTAATTCCGTTTTCACCCAGCAGATACACATCGCCGGCAAACAATTCACCAGTTTCTGTTGAAAATCCTTGTACGCCGTTATTCACTGGAATTTTAATGCAGGAAGCTACAAATTCAGTTTGCTTTAAATTAAACGTGTGCGTGCCAAGTTCCCACGCACTAAACTGAGATAGCGACAGCGGCGAGGTTACAATAGTCCCTGCTGGTCTTGAATAGCTGTCGTAAAAATAGATAAGATCAGGTGCGTTCAGCAAATCAACAACTGCAACAGCCAGCGCGCGGCGACGCACGTCTGCAAGACTAAACGTGGCAAATTTTGCGGTGATATCAATTTGCGATAAATACACGTTGGAGATAGCGCCGATAGGATACAGCAGCGCATCAATGAATGTGCCAGGTGCAATTACGCGCCGGTATTCATTACTGATACGACTGGCGTTATCAGAGAACGGATATTGTGAATTTCTGTAATCATCTCTAAATTCAAAATTTTGAACGCGTTCGCTCATGGCGTCTCTCCGCCAATAGGCCCAAACAATCCACCAAGACCTGTACAGACACCGGCTTGATTTACATCTTTAAGAATAAAATTGTCAAAACGCGCATTTGTGCGTAAAGCGGATATGCCATAAAACCGATGCTCGCCGTAGTAATATTTTTTTGTTAAAAAAGTAAACGCTACACCTGGCCAGCTGGTGTTTGTAACACCTGTAACGTCAACATACAAACATGTGACAGTTTCAGACTGCTGTGCAACTTTAACTTTAAGTCTGTACCAATGGTCTTTCGCTACACCATTAGACAGTGGCACTGAGTAATCTGTTACCAGCGATGTTCCATTAAACCGCATTAAGCTAAGCAAGCCGAGCCGCGCATCAACTTCCAGGCCAAAGTACTCAATATGCGCGCCGCCAGACAATACGTTACGGTAGTTAAACACCAACATTGCGTTACGAAATGTATTGTTAGGCAAGCTGCATTCAACTGAAATTTCTTTACCGTACAGCTCTGGCAGTAAGCAATCCTGTTTAAGCGCCAAGTTGCGCGCATTGATATCCGTAGCTACATACACGCGGCTGCCGGCGTATTCTTGATTTTGAAAACCGCCAAGTTTTGTTACAAAACCCGTGTCGGGCAATATCGCATTGCTGTAATCCCAGTCGATCGACACTGGAAGTGTGCATTGGCCAACTGATGACTCGCTATCTGAACCGGAACTGGAAGATTCCGAAGAAAAATCGTAGTCGTTGAAGCTACAGCGAGCACTGCCGGAAAATCTACCGTAGTCATTATCAGGGCAGACATCAGCAAGTCCTAATTCCTGGTCAATTGTGACACCGGCAGCGTTGCTTGAGCAGGATTCACCGTAAGGTCCGACGACAATGTCCTGAAAAATAATGTTTATGTTTCCGAATTCATCGGGAACAATTTCGTTAATGGTTTCAACACCGGCATCTACACAATTTTCGCTTTCAGGTCTACTGCCGCACGGTCCAATGTATTCTCTAAGTGGATTTCCAACTGTTGTTGCCGCACTTAATCTAAATGCAATAACATCTGTTTCAACATTATTAAGTGTAATTTGCGTATTAACTACCTCAATATTGTCCGCGCCAACAAGCTGGACCACTCCCTTTAATCCGTCATTCAAACCATATTTCCTAACTGTCGGAACTGAAAATCCGTGCGTAGGATAAGCGCACGCTGGACGCAATAAACTTTGGGCAGGTGTACTGAAGCGTCCGGTATACGTATCTGATACATCACCAAATACAATGAATCCCGCTACACCGTTTTGAAGCGCTTCTACAGCGTAGTGTGTAAATGCGGTAACTGGCTGTGGCGTTGTTACAACAGCAAGAGGGGTGAACCCGTTAACTGTAGTGGTGCTATTACAGGCAGAGATGATAATCGATACGATTTTCGGTGTGACAGTTACGCTGCTGATAAAGGCGTACTGCCCGTAACTTGGATCCCAATTTAAAGAGCAGTCCACGATAATATCGTGCGGCAGCGATGCACCTTCGTCGCTTATACCGGTGGCGTTCTCATCAACCGGATAGGCTTGAGTTCCTCGGGCAGCATACCAATTACGGGTGCGAACGCTCATAACAACCTTTGTTTAACCGCCAATCGGGTCAGGCAAGCTGACAGGTATTACACAGAAGTTTTTCGGCGCTACATCTTCTTGCGTCGCAGGGCAACGTAAGGCAGCTACCGCAGAAGCAGATGCCTGCTCTTCCCCTTCGTTATTTGAGTTTTCGCGTGGCGGTAGCATTAAAGTTTGATCGTTAACAGTTGCGGTTGCAATTGCAGTTATTACATACGGCTCAAGTTCACTTGTAGGTACTAGCGGATCAACCTGAGTACCGCCGCAGTTATCAAAGGAAAATCTTGCACGAAAATATACAGACGCGTGTGGCGGCACGTACTCCCATGTCATTGAATAGTTAGGCCACGCACCATTTAATTGCGCACGTTCTAACAGCGGCTTTAAATTCCCAGGGTTGCCGAAGTGCGCGCCCTTTACTTGTGTGTAACCGGCGAGTTCTTCGCCGGTACCGCCATTGGCGTCCAATTCCAGGTTTAACACTAAAGCAGTTAAACATGTGTCGGTTTGATTGCAGAACTGGACTAACACGTCAATTGTCGGACAGGCTTGTGGTTGCAGTGCAACGCGAATTGGAAAACGGGTGCGGCAATCTTTATCATTTATAAATCGGGCTCTAACAGCTTCGTACTCGCGTGCCGCGGCGTGCGCTTCTTTAGCTAGCTTTTTAAATTCACTGGCTTCTCGAATTATGAACTGCGCAGCGTTTACATAATCCGCGCAGTCACAGCAAGGTACGCAGTCATTACCCATGTATAAGTGTGCGTATTCTTTACCATCGGGCCACCCCGTAGCGTTGATAGTAGTGCCAGCAAGTGGGTCCGGTCCAATTAACAAAGACTCGTCTATTTCGTTGTACGGATACATTAAGACGCTGGGATAGGTGCGCCGGGGGTCTTCAGACACTACGAGTACGGGCTGCCGTACAAAATAGCAATCATCAGCGCTAATAAAAAAATGACCACTAGCTGTCGGCGCTATGTTGTTAATCTTAGTAATTACCTGCAACTCTTCTTCACAGTCAGGATATACGCCAAGCCCTGCGCCTGGGATAGCATTAAATGTGATTTGTGTTATGTTTCTAGCCCCGCGCGTGGTCGTTGCTGCTGCGATTTCCATGTTGTACTGCGCGGTTAAATCAAAGGGTACAGCTACCAATGTCGTAAGTAGCGCGGATACCTGCTTTAATCGCTTAGGTAATCGCCGTACAGTTCTTGCATGCAGCACAGCGTGCGCGGGGTTAAACGCATAAGAATACGTGATAGGCGTGGCTGCAGGAGACCACGCCGCGTGCCGTATGACCGTGAGATGCGCAGTGTCAGACACCCATTCGTAAATCCAAAGTCGTGGACCCCAAGCGCGGTTTAATAAAACAGTTGCGGCATTTGAATTAAATACAACCGTGTTATTTGCGTCGTAAATTACAATGTCGGCATCATGTGTTGGCGCAGACGGTGATCCGGTGGCAGGGCCAGTTCCAAATCCTGCGATCCAGTGAATGTGAAATGGTAATTCGTAAGGACTTAATGTGGAGTCGTAGTCAGCTGG
Source organism: Pseudomonadota bacterium (assembly GCA_009927005.1). Lineage (GTDB taxonomy): Bacteria > Bdellovibrionota > FAC87 > UBA2466 > UBA2466 > RFNO01. The sequence continues at coordinate 5,967 of RFNV01000185.1, read as the reverse complement.
ATCTTCGTAATCCAAGCACAAATCCGCAAGCAGCTGCGCGATGTCAGACGATGGAACACCCACAAGTGGGTAGTCTATACCCACTTCCGGCTGCGCGTGGTTGATGCCAACGCGGCCATATGGATGAATTCCATCTGGAGAGGGCATGTTGAGTCCTTTCGACGCCTGGGATCATTTGCATCGTGCAAATCGCGATTACGCGAGTAATTGTAACAAAGTCACGTAATAGTGTAACGTGTTCTTTTGTTTTGTTCCAATTTAACCGCGCGGCAGGACTGCCGGAGCCTAGATTAAAAAATTTGTAGGGCGGGTAATCTCATACCAACCTTTACCCGTGTAGACGTTAAGTACATCCTGAAAATACTTTTCATAACGGGGTGCAATATTTTCCAGGGAAAAATGTTCCCCAAATTTACGGCACGCTGCCGGTTCAACGCTACCTACATTGTTTGCTGCGTTTACAAAGTCTTCAAAACTGCGGCAGCGGAACCCGGTTACACCGTGCACGTTATTTTCTGTGAACGCGCCCCAGTCAGTGGTAATTGTTGGCGTGCCGGACAGCAAATTTTCGATTTGGACGCCGCCAAAAGGTTCGACGTACATGCTGGGCAAAAAACTGGCTTTTGCCCGGCTCATTAATTCTTTACGCTTATTGACATCGGCATAACCGACGTACTCAACATGCGAGGGTAAGGGATAGTTATCCTCGCGCTGTCCGGCCACCACGAGTTTCGCACCAAGATGCTTTGTAACCTGGATTGCGATATTAACACCCTTGCCGTCGTAAACGCGCCCAAGGTATAAAAAGTAATCATCTTTTTGGTCTGAGTATTCAAACTCATTTAGGTCAAAGTAGTTAGGGATAACTACCTCGTACCAGTCTTGCTTACACGTGCCTACGTTTTGTAATCCGCAGTAAGCATGATAAATGGCGTAGCTTTCAAACACTTTCCAGCGCGCCCAATGCCCACCCGCATAACCAATTCCGGGCTCGACGCAAATCAAGTCTGGATGCGCGTCACAAACGGGCCTTACGCCACTACCCCAGAATGGTAGTATAAAATCGTGCTGCTGTTTGCGCTTGCCAATTTCTGCAATCGCATTTCGGTAAAACGTTTGATACGCATGGTCGTTAACGTCAAACTTAAAAAAGTTTTTGCGCCAATCATACGACCCGTAAGCGATTTCTAAATCACGGTTGGTTGTTACTGTAACGTGTTCATCGCAGTCCAGTTCCGAATCTTCGTGGCCGTAATGAATGATAGTATGCCCTCGCGGGCGCATCATCTTTGCAAACTTCACAACCTTTTGCGTGTAGGCACAACCTACATACTCTTTGTTTGAAACGGTGTGGGGTAGACCTAGAATGTGAAAACGCATGGTTATTGGTACTCTTTAATGATATGGTCAATTTTGTCAATGTCCGCTTGGCTTAAATGGTTAACATGATCGTTTATTTTACCGTTCCTTGTTTTGTAAGAATTGATGTCCTTAATCTCCATAGGACATAATTCCGCTTCTCCCGGCAGAAGATTTATTTTATTGCGGTAATTAGCCACCTCTAGCTGCCGCATCCTTTCGAAAGTGTTAGCCTCAAGGCATGTATCGATACTCATATTGCGAAATAAAGACAGCTGCTTGATTGATTCTTCCATAGTTTCATAGTGCAGATATTCTTTGTTTTTGCCTTCTTTCTCAATAAGTCGATATAGCTCAATAATCCCCCGAATCCCTCCGCGATCAGAGTCGATAAACTCGCTGATAGTGCCATCGAGAGGTGGATACATCCTGTATTTCTGCTGAAAGTACGCACTCACTAAGATATCTTTGTAGTCACGATAAAGAATAATGCACTTATCGTGGTCAGGTACATATAGTTCGTCGCTGTATAATGGATTACCTAAAAAGCTAAAAGTAATGGTACTGCCTGCCGATTCGTAAATCCTCTTGATATCGACAGATTGGTTAAAAGCAGTTCTTTTGTGACTGCTCGCAAGCAAACAATCCAGTATTCTGCAAAGCCATGTTGTGCCAGACTTAGGATGCGCAGTAAACAGTATTTTCATTTATACGCTACCGGATTGATGTGTTTATCTTTTGGAACAACGTTTTTCGAACACAAGCCGCACACTTCTTCTGATTCAACGCTCAAAAATCTACGCAGTTCCTCTGCGGTGCAATCTATACCCACGCCAGTATAGTTTTTCATCAAATCCCATTGCTTATCTACATCCATTAGCTTTATGTAAGCAACTGGTGGGCATTTCCAAAGTCTTTGGTTAAATAATTGCTTGCAATGTTTAGCGCGGCAAATCTTGTAACTCTGGTTAGGATCGCCATCTTGATAAGGCGTTAGCTTTCCATTTTCTTCGTGATACCGCTGACTCCAGTTATCGACTGAATTTCGAATCTGCGCGCGCAGCTTTTTGTTTTGCCACTCTTTAATACGCCTTTCAATCTCGTTGAACTTCTGTAAATAAAGTTCATCGCGAGAATGCTGCGAAACAATTAACTCGAAATCATTGGCGACCAGTGACGCTAAATGCTCATCTTTTAGCAATAGCCCGTTGGATACAAGAATCAAAGCAGCATCTGGTAGTAATTTTCTAGCTGCCGACATTAACTGGTTTATGTCTCTGTTTAACAGCGGCTCGCCACCCATTAAACTAAAGCTGCTTATTTTAACTCTTTTAGTCCAAGGCTCTAAATCAAAAACAAGGTCATCCACAGATTTTAAGCCACCGGTAGTAAGATGGCTGAAGTGCGAACAACCCGAGCATTTGAGATTGCATCCGTGAACAACGTGATATTCTAAATAATTGATAACGGGAATATCATTCAACGTCTGGATCCTCTAGCGATTCAAACGCATCTGTTTCGCTATTATATCGCATAACGATACCGGCATACCGCCCGCTCCGCCGCCGCCAGTTACAAGATATTGAACAGAAAGTCCACTGGATTTAGGTGTTAGAAGTCTAAATAACGGGATCATTTGTTTGGCCTGTGTCTTGCTGGAGTAGTGCTCTCACTTTATTTACCCAATGGTGCTTTAAATAATTGTCTTCATAGCCAGCTTGATCGTATATTTGGTATAGCTTTTCGTCGTATCTGGACACACCACTAATTCTCCCTCTTTCAATTTTTGCTTCCCAGTGCGCGCGGTCTTGAGTGAAATAATGGTTTAGTCTCAAAATCTTACTAGGTCGTCGTTTGGTTCTATCTGTACCATTGGACATGCGTCGTTTAGCATGATCTTCATATACAATGTGTGATTTAGTAGCGGGGCTATGCGAATTTGTATAACCTATCACCTGACTAGGACGTATGAAGGTTTTAAAATAACCGGGGTCAATAGCACTATGTTCAAACGCACCAGATAAATCTAAATCATCTGCTACATGTTTGGTAAACGTTTCGATCACCAAACTACCATTAGGCCGTGTTTGCAATCCTCCGCTGCCAAAAACTCGCTCACAAACGATTACACCCGCTTCTGGATAATCCCCAAGTATGTCTATTAAATTCCACCCTAGTGGTGAATAAACATACTCATCTACATCGATTGCCAAAGCCCATTCGGCCTGCCGCTCTTTCAGTATCTCGATTGCATGATTTAAGAAAAGTGTTTGGCGGTTTGCTATAGGATATGCCAAACTAGAATTGTCTACTTTAAATTTTTCTTGTTGCAGATCGATTAATTCGCAGTTGTCTGCAAACTGTGAATTTTCAATTAACTCTTTTGTATTATCGCTGCATTGGTCTATGCCTAGCAAGAAATGTTGAAAACCTTGCAACTTGTGGAAAGCCAGCCATTCTAAAATAGATGCGGATTCGTTTTTAATTGTGGTGAAGATTGTTAGCATCTGTTTAAAACCGAACATCATTCGGAAGTAAATCTTCTAAATTATGGCTGCTTACTGGCTGGAATGAATCTTCAATAATATCTTTTTGTCGTGACATAAACCCAACACTTGCTCTGATACAGTTACTATACACGCAGTGCCAAACTGGCGTAGTAAATGATCTGCGATTCCAACCTTCTTGGTCAGGACTATCTATTAGTTGCCCGTTGATCTTAAATTTCATGCCACTTTTATTGCTTTCGCTTGCCCAGGTATAGTAAATTCTCTGAGCCGCTGGTTCGCTATTTGTATGCCATCCTTGATAATCTCCGGGCATATACAACCAGCAACCGCTTTTTCTGTAACCGAATTTTTCCATGTGTTGCTCAAGAAGTTTTGGAGGACTCTCCCAATGCCACATTGCTCGATCATTTGTTGCTGTGTTTCTATCCACTTTAAAACCAGCGAACACGCTTGAATGGTCTTCGAAACGCTCACCTATATACAAAGAAATATTATTCATGGTAAACCCCTTTTTATTCAAAATACAAAACGACGGCTCCCTGTGTTCCACTATAACCATTAATTCCATACGTTAGTACTACGGGCGCGGGGCGAATGTAAGCCAAAAAAGCGGCTGCATTTATTCCACTAACATCATTCCCTGCTACTCCGCATGTTTGAGCATTTGTGCAAGTGCCATTGGTCGGAGGACCAATGTGCCAAGTTCTACCGCCTCCCCCAACAACTGATACGCCGCCGTAAGTAACGGTAGTACTGCCAGCATAACCGTATTTATCGCAACCATAACCGTCTCCCGCCCCTATTGAATAGGATACAGTTTGACCTCCGGTTACGCTATAAGTTCTTACAGCAATTGCACCGTTCCCTCCATTATTTCCACCGCCGCTATCACAATAATCTGAATATGCTCCACCGCCACCAATAGCCCAAACCTTCATGCTGGTTGCACCATTAGGAACGGTATAATTAGAACCAGTGGTTAGTACCACAGCCATTGGTAAAAATGATGCTGGTGAAATACCTTCATGTCTAAAAGTAGTGCTGGCGATGTTTGCATTGGTCCACTCTACGCCGCTTGGATGATTGTCGTAATCTCTGAATTTCACAGCGCCAGTGTTAGCATCTGTAGTGGTCATTAAAATGCCACTATTTGCAACGCTATTGGCCCCGTCAACAGCACCTACCGCAATGTCACTGCCAGAGGCGAGTCTGTAGCCATACACATATTGACGCACATTAAGCGGCGAACTTCCTGAAACTGACGAAACACGAAGATTTAGCGTTTGACCAGCAGCATTGGTATAATTGCGATTTCCAACAGTGCTTAATGATCCAGTTCCAGCAAAAGTTTCATTGATATTGGCAAGTGCAGTTGCGTTGTCGGTTGAATAATAAAATGAATTTGATTCAACAGTATTGTATGTGTGTTTAGTGCAACTCACTGGACCCACAAAAGTATTAAATGCAGCACCAGAAGCGTTGCACCAGTAAAGATCGTCATAATACTGGGTGTAAATAGTAGAGTTAGTACCACCGTTAGATTCTGCTGTACTAGATGTACCCCGTATCATACCCAGCATAATGCTGAGAACATTATTGGTTGCCTGTGTAGTATTGGCCCCAGTAAAATCAATATCCAAGGTGTTATCGCCAGCACTTCTGTTTATTTTCAAACGAATGCGACCGGAGCCAGTATTTGAAATTTCGTACTGAACTTCAATAAAGTTCCAAGCGTTAGTGGTGGTAAGACTGCTGCTCGCATTGCCAAGTAGCTCGTAATTAGTAGATGCAAGTTGTGGATAGGCGTTATTAGCACTTGCTCCGTTATTCCAAGCAAGGCTGGTAGCAACATATCTTCGACATTCAATCTGATTTAAATAATTTACTCCGATAAAAAAGTGAGGCACACCAGCGCTGGATACTATGGCAGCAATTGGTATAAACGTTGCGTAGCGGTCAGGAATTATTTGACCAGCCGGAAGATAGTTATACCAAGCAAATCCTACCGTGCCGCTGGTGTGATTAGCATTATCTGGGTCTGATATCAATATTCTAGGATAACCTTGCGCACTATTAGTGCTTACCATTTTCAAACATG
>RFNV01000316.1 GCA_009927005.1 Pseudomonadota bacterium | reverse complement strand
TCCTCAGTGCTCTCCAGGTATTTGACCAACTCCCTCTTTCTCTCAACCAAGCTTTCCAACTTTTCTCGCACCAGATCCAAAACGAAGGGACTACTGTTCATCTCAGAGTGGAGTTTGAACGCGGATTCCGGGTTGTCAGGTGATATTTTAGGGCCCAGAGGTTTTGATGAGAGTCTTTTAACAACACCTTCACAATCCAGTTCATTTTTTCAAGTTCACACACAGGAAGAGTCAATGTAGTTTTGAAATCTCTTTCTTTCGTTTTTTTTAGGACAGGCCGAAGATATCCCATATTCAATGTTTCGCCTTGAAAATCGATTTCTTCGGGAATGAGTCTGTTGGTATTAGTTTTAAAAACGATGACCAGTGGCCGTTCTGTTCGAATGGGTTTCGGAGAAAGAGCCAACGTAAAATGCTCTCCATTTACAGATATTAGGCAGTCACCTGTAGCCAAGTCGCAAGCCGAGTTTTCAGCGATGAGAGTTGCTTCTTGAGCAATATTGCCTGGGCGCTGTGTTCTTTCTTCGGCTTCTCGTAGGTGTTCAATAAGCTCAGCTGTTTGAGTTCCATAGGCAATCGTATTAACCCACTGTCCTTGCCGGTTTAGATGAAAAATGCTGTCTGTATGGGAAATGATTTTCTTGCCAGACCTTGTTTTGGATATCCGAAAAAAAGCACCAAATTGCGAGGCTATTTGGCTCAGTTCGGAATGGCTATGAGTAGCTCCTATGTATTGCTCACCGTAAAAAGATTTCAAAGCATTTAACCTCTCAAGAGTATCCACTTCTGGATCAACCGAAATAAAGAGGAATCGGAAATGATCTCTTTCTTCGGGTGTAAGAGATTGAGCCACTTGCTTCATTGTTTGGAGCGTGAGCGGACACACCTCGGGACAAGTGCTAAATCCAAAAAACATAAAGACTTGTTTTCCAATAAGTTGTCGACTTGTCAGAAATCCCTGAGTGGAAGGCAAAGCAAAATCCCCCCCCGTGGGAGATGTGATTGTGATCGTTTTAGCGTGAGATTTGGAAAAAAGAAAAGGAGCTATCAGTATCAGTAGGATTAATCGCATGGCATTTGTTCTGCTTTAAATTTCAGTTTTTTAAACTCATCTTGAACAAAAGTGGTTTTGAGCCGGTCGGTCGATTTCAAATCAACCCGTTCATCAAGAAGCGATACTGTGACATTTTGAATGGTTTTCAACTTGCTAAAATGGTCTTCAATTTTTTTAGCACAACTCCCACACACCATCCCCTCTACTTTGTAGCAAGTCTTTTCACCCGCTTCTAAAACAGAGGTTATGATCAACAGCAAAAGGATTTGCATAAGTATCCGTGGCTCAAAGCTCACCAATTACAAAAAAAAGCTTCCTTTTCCAATGGAAAGCGCTCTGTTACCAGGGTTAACGTTTGTCGGAGATTCCTGCCCAGTGGTAACTTTGCCAGAACAGACTCTACTGCTTCCCTCTTTCTCGATTCTTAACTCTGGCGTTTGCTCCCCCGCCCTCTCAGAGGTAATTCTTAGCTCAACCCTTTTTGCCGTGGTTGGAAAACGAAACCGATAAACTGGGTTACGAAGAAATGTCGGATCGGAGATAATCAGTGTTTTTGAAAAAAGGGGCGGTGTAATACCAGGGGCTGAGCGAACCGATGTTTGCCATTGCGAAGGAAGAGCCGAAGCAGTCCAATCAATATCTCTGATTACATCATAGACTACTTTATAGTCATGCGGGGCTCCCGTGTCATAAGCACGTACCATAAAGATACGAGTTGAACCGGGACAAGATACCATACCTCTAAAATTCTGTACTTCTTGGCAACCAGAGTGCCTCGTAATGCTTGAGGAGGGCAAAACAACTCTTTCCCCCCCTAGCTGTGAGAGGTGCCATCGCGATCTCTGATGCCATTTGCAAAAACATAGTCCATCCACAAATCATCGACCCGTGGTGAGGAAAAATCACGGTGGATCAGTCTCATAAAGTCCCTGGGTTCTGGATAAAATGAAAGTTTCCTCGAGTAGTTGATCCATTTATCCACACCGCCGACCGTTTTAATCGGCATGTGGTTCGGACTGTGGTGAAAATCCATGAAATCGACAGTGTCCAGCTCCCAAGGACCGTCATACAAGAGGATACCGACAAACATGTCCGGTAAGCCAGCTTGGCAGGAATTTCCCTTGTACTCCCCCACTACAAGACTGTTTTTGATTCTTTGATTAAAAGCAAGAAAGAGTGACCAGCGATTGCCTTCGAGTATGGCATTTTCAAAATCTGCGGTGCTTCCACGATAGTAAATTCCGGATCTTTATTTTTAAAGGCCTGAATTCCCCTGAAAACGGGTATGTTGTCGGGTCTGTAACAACTGGCTCAACGGCATTTCTGTTGATTTTTTCTGCGCCATCCCAAGTGTGTCCCACTAAAGCGGTGTGGCTACATTGTTTGAAAAATTCAGGGTGCGCACAGCCCTATTTCGCCCATCAAAGGAATTCCAGAATCCAGAACCCACCGAACCGGATGCAATATTATTTGTCACAGTATTGTTTGGATGTGAAATCCAAAAAGAACTCACGGGAGGGAAGCGATCCAGTTCTCTGTTTATGGAAGAATCTGGATTCTCAGAGGCCCTGAGAACTTTTCCGGGCGAGGGAAACTGGGCAAAAATAGCTAGATTTCC